>CADCUZ010000107.1 GCA_902806015.1 uncultured Rubrobacteraceae bacterium | reverse complement strand
ACCCAGACGCCGGGGACGGCGGTGAGGCCCGTTGCGTCGGACTCGACGTACTCGCCTAGGCCGTGTGGAAGTTCGGTTGTCTCAAGTCCGAGGTCGGCGAGGATCCCGGCGCGGGCGGCGAGGCGTGGCGAGACCACCACGGCATCACGTGGGACGACCTCGCCGTCTTGCAGCCGGACACCCGTGAGCCGGTCTTCGTGGACTTCGAGCGATGCGACCTCACCTTCCACGACCGTGATGCCGAGCGCCGCGAGCTGCTCGGCCTCTTCGTCGGTGGGTTGGGGTGCGGTGTGCAGGAAAAGTGTCAGGTCCGCCGTCAACTGCCGGAACAGCAGCGCCTGGTGCACGGCCATGGGGCCCGATGCCAGGATACCGATCGGCTGATCCCGGACCTCCCACCCGTGGCAGTATGGGCAGTGCAGCACGTCGCGCCCCCAGCGCTCCCTGACCCCCGGAACGTCGGGCAGCTTGTCTACCAGCCCCGTGGTGACCAGCAGACGCCTCGCACCGACCCGGCGGCCATCCTCCAGCGTAACGGTGAAGCCGCCGTCGACAGACTCAGCCGAGGCGACGCGTCCGTCGAGCACCCGCGCGCCGTAGCCGCGGACCTCCTCCCGCCCGACCTGCAGCAGCGCGGCCGGGTCCGTGCCGTCCCGGGTGAGGAACCCGTGGACCCCGGACGCGGGCGCGTTGCGGGGCTCGCCAGCGTCGACGACCAGCACCGAGCGCCGGGATCTACCAAGCATCAGCGCGCCACTCAGGCCGGCGGCACCGCCGCCGACCACTACGACATCATACTTAACGAGATCCTGCCCAGCCATCGTGCCCATGCCAGTCCTTCCTCTCGGGCCCTTAGGACGATCTTCCGACACACAATTAGTATCTAAGGCGCGTTCAGCGGTTGAAAGGGTGGATATTTGGGATTTGTGGGACAATCTTCGGTAGTATCGCGGGTGACCGGCGGTCGGCGCCGGTTGCCGAGGCTACCGAGGAGAGCGAGGATCGGGCTGGGCACGACGAGGGTTCCGGGCGTACGGGGCGACGGGCTGCCCGTCCGCACCTACGAGGTGGTGCCCGGGGTGCCGCCTGTGAGCGTCTTGCGGTTCCCCCGCCGGGAGCCTCCCCGGGGCGGGCCGCCGGCGGATCAGGCCCACACCCATGACTTCCTCGGGCTCATGTACTTCGAGAGGGGAGGCGGCTCGCTGCGGCTGGGAGAGCGGGAGTGGTCCGTGGAGGCCGGGGACGCATACGTCGTCGCCCCCGGGGAGGTGATAGGGAGCGGCGACGGTGCGAGCGGCTTCCGGGAGGCGGAGGGCTGGGCAGTCACCTTCCCCACCGAGGCCCTCGGGGACCGGGCCCCGGGCGCCTTCCTCTCCTGGCGCGCCCACCCGCTGCTCTTCCCCTTCGTGGGAGGCGCGGCCGGAGGCGCCCAGAGCCTGAGGGTTCCCCCCTGCGAGCGGTCTTCGTGGTCCGAACGCTTCTCCGCCCTGGACCTGGAGTTGAGCCGGAGGCGTGACGGTTATCGGGAAGCGGCCCTGGCGCACCTGACGCTCCTGCTCGTGGAAGTGTCGCGCCTTGCGGCGGACGTCGTGGGGGACCTTAGGCTCAAGGACGAGCCTTTGCTGGCCGAGGTCTTCGGCTTCATCGAGGAGCACTACGGCGAGCCCATCTCGCTCAAGGACGTGGCTAGAGCGGTGGGCCTCTCGCCAGGGCACCTCACCACGGTGGTTCGGCGCAAAACGGGGAGGACCGTCCTGGGGTGGATCACCGAGCGCCGCATGGCCGAGGCGCGGCGCCTCTTGGTCGAGACTGATCTTTCTGTGGAGGAGGTCGGCCGGGAGGTGGGCTACAAAGACCGGGGCTACTTTGCGAGGACGTTTGGGCGTGCCCACGGCGCCACCCCGCTCGGCTGGCGACGCGCTGGCCGTCCTTAAGCCGGAGTGTCTCGCGAAGGGGCCGACTTGCGTCCGCTGGCGGCCTCCAATGCTGAGAGGTGTCAAAAAGCTTCCGATCCATCGCCGGGGGCTCTCCTCATGCCGAGTATTCGGCTTATTTAAGCTCTCGAAGTCGCGTACTAGGAGAGCCCGGTCTCAGCCGTCCGGAGGCGTGGGACCCGGATCAGCCCGAGAGCATCCCTACACCTCCAGGCGCGACTCTTCGAGGTCGAGGTCGCGCTCGATGCGGTGCATGGCCTCGTCCGCGATCTCGCCCTCGTCGCGCAGCCTCACCAGGGTCCGGCGCTGCGCGTGGAGCAACTCGAGCATCAGGCGCTGGAAGGCGGTCGAGCGCTCCTCCACGCCCTCGGGGTCGCCTTCGATGCGGGAGGCGAAGCGGTTGCGGCGGTAGTTGTAGAGGCCACGCACGCGCTCTGCGGTGTCCTCGCGCACCCAGTCCTCTTCGGCCAGCTCCTCCAGCCGCTCGAGGGCTGCCTCGGCGACTTGGATGCGGCCGTGGGTCTCCTCCCTCTCCCCGATGTGGTCGTCCTCGAGGCCGAGGGCCCGGATCACCGCCGGTAGGGAGAGACCCTGGACGACGAGCGTCGCCAGGATCACGCAGAAGGTGAGAAAGATGATCAGGTCTCGCCCCACGAACGGCCCGCCGCCGGCCACGGTCGTCGGGAGGGCGAGGGCGGCGGCGAGCGAGATCACACCGCGCATCCCCGTCCACGCTATCACCGTCACGCTGCGCCAGGGCTGCGGGGGCCCCCTCTCGCGCAACTGCCGGCTTACCCACCGCGGCACGTACGTCGCCAGGAAGACCCACAGCATGCGAACGAGTACGACCGTCAGGCTCACCAGGACCGCGTAAGCGATGAGCTCGCCCACGGTAAACCTAGAGAGGCCCCCGACCACGTTCCTCAGTTGCAGCCCTATGAGGATAAAGATCAAACCGTTCAAGAGAAAGGTCAAGAGCTCCGCCACCGCGAACCCTTGCAGCCGCATCGGCGAGGAGAGTATGTAGGGGCCCCTCCGCCCCAGGTACAGGCCCGTCACGACTACCGCGAGCACCCCCGAGAGATGTAGCTCACCCGGCAACCCCAGACCGTGCCAGACGTAGGGGGGCAACTCCTCCGCCACCAGGTAAGCGACGAAAGGCGTCAGGAGCGAGACTGTGGTCTGGATAGAGGGCTCGTCGGCCAGGTGCCGGCGCGTCCACACGACGACCCACCCGATGAGGAAACCGAACGCGATGCCACCTGCGGCGCCGACCACGAACTGCAAACCCGCCTCCCAGGCCGAGAACGCGCCTGTGACCACGGCGGCCACGGCGATGCGGTAGACGACTATGCCCGTGGCGTCGTTGACGAGGCTCTCGCCCTCCAGGATGGTGACGATGCGGCGCGGCACGCCTAGGCGCCGAGCGATCGCCGTGGCGGCTATGGCGTCGGTGGGGGAGACGATGGCCCCGAGCACGAGCGAGGCCGCCCACGGCAGCCCGATCACGAAGTGGACCACTGCGGCGACCACGAAGGTCGTCATCAGGACGAGGCCGACCGCGAGCAGCGAGATCGTCCTGACGTTCGCCCTGAAGTCTCGCCACGAAGTAAAGACCGCCGAGGCGTAGAGGAGCGGAGGCAAGAACAAGATGAACACGAGATCGGGGTCGAGCTCCACCCTCGGCAAGCCGGGCACGAAGCCGAGCAGCGATCCGCCTACGACCAGAAGTATCGGGTACGGTATCCTGAGCCGCATCGCTAGCGTGGCCAGCGCGGCGACCGCGACGAGCAAACCGAGGATTATCTCAAGCTGGGGCACCGCTTACGACCTCCTCTTCCGGCAACTCACTCAAATCGTTCCGTCGCCAGGTGCGTGACCTCGGCGATGCCGTGTAGCTCTGAGAGGAGCCGCTGCATCTCCTCGCCGGCCATGTCCTGGTTCAACCGCTCCAGGTCGCTCACCTCCGGGGTAACGATGTACCGGTCTGGCGCGCTTGAGCCGGTCGGGACGACAGCAGGCCAAACGCCCGCGAAGGCGGCGGATGATCGCGCAGACACAGGAGAGGACATGGATCCGAGGGCCGCGTCTCAGCGGAACGTGTCGACGTGGCGCTCGCACCAGTCGCGGAAGGTCCGCGGCGCGACGCCGGTGAGGTTCTCGATGTCGTCGGTGATCACCCCGGCTCGGCCCGCACGGAACATCTCGTTGAGGTTCTGCAGGGCTTCGGCCGCCGGAGGCGGGGTACCATGCTCGATGCTCTCCTGCGCGAGTTGCTCGGGCGTGACGTCGACGAAGTCGATGGTGCGTCCGAGGACGTCCGAAAGGATCTCGACCTGCTCGCGGGCGGTGAGCGCCTCCGGCCCGTTGAGGATGTAACCGTGGCCGACGTGGCCGTCCTCGGTGAGTACGAGCGCAGCGACGCGCGCGATGTCGTCGGGATCGACGACGGCCTGGCGGCCCGGACCGGTCGGGTCGACGACGCGGTTCTCGTCGCGGATCGCGTCGGTCCACCACAGCGCGTTCGACATGAGGCCGTTTGGTCGCAAGTAGGTGACGTCGAGTCCCGACTCGCGCAGCAGATCCTCGCGAGCGGCGAACGTCGCGCCGATCGTGGGCAGGGGCCTGAGGCGGGCGCCGAGGGAGGAGAGCAGCACGATCCGGCGCACCCCGGCGGAGCGCGCGGCGTCGATCATGATCTGGGTCTGGGCGGTGCCTTGGCCGGCGTGCAGCAGAAACACGCCGTCGACGCCGTGGAGGGCTGCGGCGACGCTGTCGGCGTCGTCGAGATTTCCGACGGCGATGTCGATGCCATCGGGGAGGAGGTCGGCGCGAGATGCGTCACGGACGAGGGCGCGCACGTCGTGGCCCTGTCCTTTCAGGAGGTCGACGACGCGGCTGCCGATGTTGCCAGTCGCTCCGGTGATGAGAAGCATGAGAAATCCTTTCGAGATCGGTTGGGTTACCAGGGGAGATCGCCGTCGCGGTCGCGGTAGGCGCCGGTCGGAGTGTCGGGCCCGCCGAGGGCGAAGGCGATGATGGCGTCGGTGCCGTTTTCGACCGAGTGGCCTTGTCCCCCGTTGAGGTCGGTGGCGGTCATCCCGGGGTCGGCGGCATTGATGCGGATGCCGGGCAGTAGCTGCGCGTAGCGGACGGTAAGCATGTTGATCGCGGACTTGGCCGCGGCGTAGAGCGGCGTGCCGATGCGCGACTCGATCCGGCTCGAGTCGTGGAACAGCGCGAACGAGCCGAGACCGCTGCTCACGTTGACGATGCGCGGGTCTGGGGCCCGCTCGAGGAGCGAGAGGAAGGCGTGGATCACCCTGACGTAGCCGACCACGTTGGTCAGCAGCACCATGGCCGCATCGTCGCCGTCGTACTCGTGAACGTCGCGCAAGGGGCCGGTGATGCCGGCGTTGTTGACCAGCACGTCGAGGTGCCCCTCCTCTTGCTCGACGATCTCGGCGGCATGCCGGACCGAGTCGTCGGACGTGACGTCGAGTTGGATGGGGCGTGCACCGACGGTCTCGGCAGCGGCGCGACCACGCTCGATGTCACGGCTGGCCAGATACACGCGGTGCCCGGCGCCGATGAGGCGTCGAACCGTCTCCAGGCCGATGCCTTTGTTGGCCCCCGTGACCAGGGCGACAGGTTTGTCCTGCATGGTAATCTCCCTTCCTGCTCATCGATCTCCGGTCATCTGCGGTCAATACGACGGCCGAGACTTACCCGGCTTCGTGCAAGGGGGAGCGCGCACTGCGCGTCTGTCGGGTCGTCGATATCAGACCGCGGCAGGCGTGTCGTTGGGCGCTTTGGATCGATATGCGGCCGGACCGGCGGGTGGCCGGCTCGGCCGAGGTGGGACGATCGTCGACTCCTGCGGGGAGTGCGTGGACTGCGTCGCCGGGTGACGAGCAGTGACTAGGCCGACGTGGTGATGAGCTCGTCGGTGACCCATCGTGCGACGTTCTCGGGATATGGGGCGGGCAGTCCTAGGACGATGTGCTGGAAGCCGGCCTCGATGGCTTCAGCGATCGAGTCCCGAGTGTTGCTGGGGTGGTCGTAGGAGACCGGCAGGACGATGGATCGGGTGATCGAGGCGGGGTCGCGACCGATCTCGGCGCAGTAGCGGTCCAGCAGTGCGCTGCGGCGGACGGCGTCGTCGATGTCGCCGCCGGGGATGTTCCACACGTCGGCGTGCTCGGCGACCACGCGCAGGACCGGGGCCGAGCGTCCGCCGATCAGTATCGGCGGGTGGGGGCGCTGGACGGGTTTGGGGTTGCAGAACGCTCCGATGAGGTGGAGGTAGGTGCCGTGGACGTCGAACGGTTCGGCCTCGGTCCACAGCCGCCGGATGACCCTGCACGCTTCGGCGAGGCTCCCCACGGCGTGGGCGGCGTCGTGGAAGGGCAGGCCGTGTGCTTCATACTCGCGCCGGGCCAGAGGGTGGCTGGGTCGTGAGCCTGCGCCGATGCCGAAGTCGAGCCGTCCGCCGGAGACGATGTCGACGGTCGCGGCGATCTTGGCGAGCATCGCGGGCGGTCGGAAGCGGTTGCTGGTCACGAGCAGCCCGAGGCGCAGTCGTTGGGTCTGTGCGGCGAGGGCCGAGAGCAGCGTCCAGCCTTCGAAGGTCGGTCCGTTCGGGTCGCCGCCGATCGGCATGAGGTGATCGAACAGCCACGCATGCTCGATCTCCGGGATCGTGTCCGCCTCTCGCCAGACCCGCAGAACGTCTCGATAGCTGACCTGCGATGGGGCCGTCATGATCCCGAAACGTGGCCGGGGTGTTTGCGGCATGGGCATGTTCGTCCTCCTTTTCTGAGACGTGGCCGGACCGGCGGGTGGCCGGCCCGGCCGAGGTTGCTTTACCGGCGGCGCAAAGAGTCCTCCACCTCACGGGTGAGCCAGCGTCGCGAATTGCCCCGCTGGTTCGGGTCGTCGCCCATCGGAATGTAGGCTTTGGTGGCCAGCACGACGTTGTCGCGCCGGGCTTTTAGAGCCTTCCCGACGATCCCTTCGGTCACGCGCTCGAGACTACATCACCACGGGACCGGGCCGTCCTCGTCGGAGAACGTGCCCGTCGGACCGTCCGGGCCGATGATCGCGAGGCGGACCGGCTCGCGCGCGCCTTCTTCCACGCTGCGCGTGCCATTGAAGTTGTTGAGAGCCGTGGAGGTGAAACCGGGGGACGCGATGTTGACCTTGATGCCTGTCGACTCGAGGGCGAAGGCAAAGGCGAGCGTAATTGCGTGAAGGGCCGTCTTGGACGCAGAGTAGTTGCCGAACACGGCGCGGTGCGGGTTCGTCGGGTCCGAGTTTCGCGTGAGCGATCCGCCGTCGCTCCCGATGTTGACGATGCGTCCCGCCGGCGCCTCACGCAGGAGTGGTAGCATCGCTTGCGTGACGGCGATGACGCCGAACACGTTCGTCTCCCACACTTTGCGCACATCCTCGAGCGGAGCGGTGGTGAGAGAATTTGACAGTATGATCTGCTCAAACGGTGTGCCCGGCTTGGACGCGTGCGAGATGCCCGCGTTGTTCACCAGCACGTCGAGACGACCGAACTCGCTCTGGATGCGCTCTGCCGCGGCGTCGATGGAGTCCTGATCCGTGACGTCGAGCTGGACGGCGTAGGCATCCTCTCCGACGCTCTTCGCGGCCGTCTCACCATTTTCGAGCTTGCGCGACCCGACGAGCACGGTTAAGCCGTGCGCCGCGAGATCCTTCGCGATCTGAAGCCCGATCCCTTTGTTGGCCCCGGTGACCAGGGCAACGGGTTTGTCCTGCATAGTAATCTCCCTTTTGTTCATTGATTTGTGGTCGATACTGCCTTCCTGCGCTAAACTGGCAAAACAGAACCTCCTTCCGCACTTATACGGAACATTGTTCCGGAGGTGGCCGCGGGGTGGCGGGTGACGAACGCGATCGCCATCTGAATAAGCGTCATCCCCTGGATCGAGTCGTCATGGTCGGGGTTGCCTACGGCGCCGAACATCATCGCGCCCAGGCAGTAGGGGCTGACCGAGATACCGGTGCGTCCCAGGGATCGGTAGTCCATGGAGAGCTCCTTCCTTGTGCGGCCGCGAGCCGGTCGCGGCGGGTGGTATAATCGGCTGCGTTAGCAAACGGACAGCCTGTCCGCTACAGTGTAACCCATAACGGATAGCCTGTCCACTTGGAGCCCGATGCCCCCCGACCAGTCCCCATCACCGACGAGACGCGCCGACGCCGAGC
>CADCUZ010000106.1 GCA_902806015.1 uncultured Rubrobacteraceae bacterium | reverse complement strand
CATGACCAGAGGAACGTCAGGCAGAGCCGCGAAAAACTCTGGCCAGGACGCCTCCGGGATCATGCCCTTGCCCACCTTGCGGTGCCCGTCGCGGTGGCTTCCGAGCTCGTTCTTGGCGTCGTTGAGGTGGAGGAGCGCGATCGCCGCCCCTAGGGCGGCCCGCAACTCGGCCGCGACCATACGCGGGCCGCCCGGGGCCACGAGGTCGTAGCCCGCCACGAAGGCGTGGGCCGTGTCCACGCAGGCCCGAACCCCGGCCCGGCGGGAGACCTCGCTTAGGGCACCGAACGTCGAGCAGAGCTGCGTGCCCGCACCGACGGAGTTCTCAACGACGGCTTCGGACGTCCGCCCCCCGTTGCCGACCAGCTCCCTGGCCCGCTGGAGGCCTTCCACGAGACGGTCCAGCCCCTTCCCCTCGCCGTCACCGCCGTGGCTGCCGGCGTGGACGACTACGAAGTCCAGGCCAAGCTCGCCGGCGGCTAGAAGCTCCGCGGCAAGCGCCCGCACCGAGATCTCGCGGAGCTCCTCATTGGGGGAGGCGAGGTTGATCAGGTACTTCGCGTGGGCCACCGCCGGCGAGATGCCGAGTTCCCGAGCACCCTCGACGAACGCCTCCGCGTCCGCGCGCGGGACCGGCTCGGCCCAGGCCTGGGGGTTGGAGACGAAAATCTGGACGGCCTCGCACCCCTGCTCCTCAGCAAGCGCAAGGGTCTTTAGGAGCCCGCCCGAGGTCGGAAGGTGCCGCCCCACGCTGTTGGTCCTCTCCGGCATGGCGGAGATTCTAGCGGAGGCGGACGCCGGCGTTGTGATAGATATAATCTTCCAGAGAACCAAAACGGAACCGAGAGAACCGGTGGTCAGCCGGCCGGAGGGAGCGAGATGGCGGTCGAGGGCAAGGTGGCTAAGGTACTGGGAACCAGCGAGATAGTCTTGAATCGGGGCCGCACGGACGGCGTTCGCACCGGGATGGTCTTCGAAGTCTACTCCCCCGACGGCGAGGAGGTATGGGACCCGGATACCGGGGAGACCTTAGGGACGGTAGAGGACGTGAAGGCGCAGGCTGAGGTAACCGAGGTCAAGGAGAGGCTCGCCGTGGCCCGCCTCCGGCAGAACGCGCAGTCTCCGTTGGGGGCGGTGGATATCGGGGAGATGCAGCAGAACCTCCAGCGAATGTTCGGCCAAATGTTCGGCGACGACGCGCGCATCCAGGGCTTCGGAACCGGCTCCCCCGACGACCCCGACCTGGAATCTATGCTCGGCGGTCCCCTGCAAAACCTCTCAAAAGTCCAGGTTGGGGACGCCGCGCGAGAGGTCAAGCGCCGCTGATCGGGCAGGGCGCCCAGCGCCTGCCGGTAACCTACGGCCTCATAGCCGCCTGCGTCCTCGTCTACCTCGGGGTAGCCTACCTGGGCACGGCCGGGGGGAATGTCCCGTGGAACGTCGCCCTCGTGACCCAACCGGGGACCGTCTTAAGAGACGGGGCCCTTGTCCCCGCGCTCGTCGCCCGGGGCGAAGTCTGGCGCCTAGTCACGAGCGTCTTTCTGCACTCGGGGTTTCTGCACCTCTCGCTCAACATGCTCTCGCTTTACTTTCTCGGCTCGTTCGTCGAGGCGGCCTTCAGGAGGGGTCGCTTCCTCGCGCTGTACCTGCTGAGCGGGCTCTCCGGCGGGATCGCCTACCTGTACTTCGGGGCCTACGGGACGCCGGCCGTGGGGGCCTCGGGGGCGATCTTCGGTCTTCTCGGGGGGATACTTGGCTACTCGTTGCGTAGTGGCACCTTCTCCTGGCAGAATCCAGTGATCCGGCAACTACTGATCCTGCTCACCATAAACCTCTACCTAGGCTTCTCGATACCCAACGTGAGCAATACCGCCCACCTCGGCGGCCTCGCCGGCGGCCTGTTCTTCGGCTACCTCGTCGCCCCCACGGTCTACAGCCGGAAGTTTGCGCGGGTGCTCTTGCCGGTCCTTATCGTGCTTGCGACCGAGGCGCTGCTGCTCGGCCTCTGGTTGCTGTTGGGTTCCAGCTAGCAGGCCGCGTCGGAGGCTAGCGGGCGGGGCGTGGCGTCCGGGTAACGTCGCCGTACCGGGTGGTGGGGATACCGGTGGCCGGGGTCAGGAGGATTGCGGGCGCTTGGGGGGGCGGGAGTGGCGGAGGAGCAGGATCATGGCGAAGCCGAGCGCGAGCACGCTCGCGACGAGCAGATTGCCGCGAATCGTGCCCCCTATCAGGAACGCCGGGTCGATCCTGAGCAGCTCCGTAAAAAACCTCCCCGTAGAGTAGAGGCTGACGTAGAGCAAGAACAGGTCGCCGTCTTTCAGCCAGCCCGCGAAGCGGCGGGCCACCCACAGCAGAACCAAGAAGGCCAGCGCGTTCCAGATGCTCTCGTAGAGGAACGTCGGGTGGAACGCGGCGGCGTCGGCGAAGCCCACCGGCCTGTTCTCCGGGGCTATCCTAATGGCCCACGGCAACCCGGAGGGTCTTCCGAAGAGTTCCTGGTTGAAGTAGTTGCCCCAGCGGCCTATGGCCTGGGCGAGAACCAGGCCCGGGGCGACGGCGTCGGCGAAGGCGAGGGCGCCCATCCCACGCATGCGGCAGAAGACAAGGAGCCCGATAAAGCCCCCGATCACGCCGCCATAGATACCCAGACCCCCGTTCCAAACCGCGACGACGCCGGGCCAGGGGTCGCCGGCGTAGAGGTCGTAGTCCGTGATGACGTGGTAGGCCCGCGCTCCTATGAACCCAGGCGGGATGATGAAGAAAAGCGAGTCGAGGGCCAGCGTGCCGTCGTAGCCTTTGCGGACAAGCTCGCGGCCCGAAAACCAGGTCGCGACGACGATGCCGAGGGCGATGCACAGGCCGTAGTAGCGCAGGGCGAAGGGCCCGGCCTCGAAAATGATGGGGGACGGCGGGCTCGGCAGGGAGGCGAGCGAGGGAGCCAAACTACTGCGCCGGGGAGGCGACGGTGGGCGCCTCTGCGGACCGACGGTCGCCGGGCTCTATCGGCGGGGTGCCGGTGGGGTGCGGGTCCTCGGGGGACTGCTCGACCCCGTAGTAAGCCTCTAGGACGTGACGCACGGCCGGGCCCGCCGTCATCTCCGAGCCCTCCTCGAACGCGCCGCCGCCCTCGATCATCGTCACGACGACCAAAGGCTCGTCCTGGTTCTCCGTCCAGCCGGCGAACCAGTTGACATAGTCCCCGGTGGGCAGCTCGCCCGTGCCGCTCTTCCCGATCGTGGGTAGCTGCGAGCCCTTGAAGATCGGCTGCGCGGTGCCGCCCTTCCCCACAACGCCGCGCATCCCCTCCTTGACCGTCTCCAGTTGGTCCGGTTTGACGGGCGCCCGGCCCGCGGGCTCCGGCGAGATCCGCGCCACCACCTTCCCGCTCTGGTCCCTGACCTCCCTGGCGACGTGCGGGGTGACGAGGGTCCCGCCGTTGTAGAGGGCCGAGTAGGCCCGGGCCATCTGGATCGGGGAGACAAGCAGGTCCCCCTGGCCGATGGAGAGGTTGATCCAATCCCCGACGCTCCAGAACGCCTCCTCGGGGTTCCCGAGTGCCTGGGCCAGCTCCCTTTCGCGGGCCGCAGTTGGCACCCGCCCCTCGGTCTCGCCGGTGATGTCTATGCCGGTGAGCTCCCCGAAGCCCCACTTCTCGTAGTAGCGTGGGAGCCAGGCCTTGTCGCCGGTCTGGTTCCAGATCCAGTCGGCCACCTGGTAGAAGAATTTGTCGTTGGAGTCCTTGATAGCCTCGGCGAAGTTCTGGGTGCCGTGGTCCCCGAGGATGTAGTACTGCGGGCTGTTCTGCCGCCAGCTCTGGTAGCAGGGGCTGACCGACACGCTCGCCGGCTTGAAGCATTCCCCGTTGTCCGTGTAGGTGGTGTACGCGTCGATGACGCCCGCCGACATACCGGCGAGCCCGGTGAAGATCTTGAACGTCGAGGCCCCGGGCTGCCCGCCGGTAACGGCGCGGTTCGTGAACGGGTAATCGGACCGCTCGGAGGAAAGGTACTCGTACTCCTCGAGCTCCTGCTCGCCGGAGATGCCTCCGACGAAGAGCTGCGGATCGAAGTCCGGCCGGCTCACCAGTGCCAGCACCTCGCCGTCGCGGGGGTCCATAGCGATCACGGCGCCACCCCTGCCCTCGTAGCCCTCGGCCCGGGTGCGATCGAGGGCCGCCTCGAGTTCCTTCTCCACGACCTCCTGCAGATCCACGTCGATCGTGAGCTTAAGGTTGTTGCCAGGCTCCGGCTCCTTGACGTGATCCGGCAGCTCCTCCGTGGGGTCGGACTCTATGGGGGTTCCGTTCTCGTCAACGAACTCGGTCATGGAGTTCACCCTGGCACCCTCGGGCACTATCCGCCCGAGCACGTCGACGTCGTACTTCTGCCAGCCGGCATCCCCTCGCAGCGTCTCCTCGTAGTACGACTCGACGCCGCTCTTGCCGACGACGGAGTCGTTCGAGAGGCCCTCGAAGGCTTCCAGCTTAAGCTCGTCCGGGGTCACCGCGCCCGTGTAGCCGAGGACGTGGGAGGCGAGGTTGCCTTCAGGGTAGGAGCGCACCCAGTCGTCGTTCACCGAGACGCCCCCGAACTCCATCGTCCGCTCGCTCATGTAGGTCACCGCGTCGCGGTCGGCGTTCTCTTTTATAAGAATCGGGCTGTAGGCGGCCCCGAGCTCCACGGCCGAGTCGTAGCGCTCCTGGACGGACTTTGCCTCGGCCCCGAGCACCTCGGCGAGCTCGCCCACCTTTTCGCGGGAGATCTCGTTCGGGATGGCGGTCACGTTGAGGGCAGGGACGTTGTTGGCCAGGATCTCGCCGTCCCTGTCGTAGATGACGCCGCGCTGGGCCGGGTTCTTGACGGTCATGGTGCCCGTGTTCTGGGCCATGACATTGTACTCCTCGCCGGTGAGAACCTGCAGGTACCAGAGGCGGGCGCCGAGCACCGCGAAGACGGCGGCTATCAGGACCGCGAGCGAGACGACCCGCATCTGCATGTTACCCTTGGTCATGAGCGGGGTCTCGACCCGTTTTTTTGCCGGGATGGTCTCCCTATTTTTGCGCGCTGGCGACCGGAGCAATCTCTATTCCCCTCTGGCGGTATTCGGTTTTAACTGCTGGGCGACCCTCTCGGCCTGGACGATGAGGCGCCGCGAGTAATCCGGCAGCGTGCAGGTCTGCAAGGTCACGATGTTACGCCCCTCCAGCGGCCGCGTCACCGAGACCTGGGTCGGCCCGACCACGAAGTCCCTGAAGACCTTGTAGACGTAGCGCCTGCCGACGTCGTCGGTCAGGAAAATCTTGTCCCCTTCGCGCAACTTGTTGAGGTCCCAGAAGGCAAGGAAGCTGTCCGTGCCCGGGTAGCCGAGCCGGTGCCCGGCGATGTACACATTGGCCTCCCTCTCCCACGGGTTTCCCGTGCCCCTAAGGTGAACCCCGGCGTGCTCCTTGAAGGCGGCCTCGTTGCCGCCGTCGGCGTAGGGAACGGGCGAGTTGCTGATGCGGCTCATGCCCGGGATGCTGATCCTGAGCGTCTTGTCCTTTGGCCCCTTAGGGACAGCAGGGGCCGCCGCACGCGGCTTCTTGCGCTCCTCGCTGGCATCGGCTCGGTCCAGCGATCTGTCCACCTTCTGCGAGACGACGGGCGCCTCGGGACGGTCGGCAGCCCGGATCGTCGGCTCGGCCTTGCTGGCGGCGTCCGCATCCCGGGCGGGGGAGCCCGCGAAGAAAGTGAAGGCAACCGCGAGGCCCACCCCGGCCAGGAGCAGGCTCATAACGTTCAGCATGGTGTCCGTGCCGCGCCTTATGTTTCCCTCCCTCTAAGGCCCGGCCATCCGGTCGCCGGCCGCTCTCATAACGCAACCCATTGTATAGGAAAAGCGGGGAACTACTAGGCCTGCCGGTCCCCAACGAGGACGTTTTCTCTGGGGAGAACGGTACTTCCGTCGCCCCCTCCCCGCCCACGAAACGCACCTCCACCGTGTACTCGCCGGCCGGCAGCGCTCCCCTGCCCGCACAGCGAACACCACCAAGCCGGGGACCTCATTGTCCGAGACGAAGTGCCACTCCTCCCCGCCACCGTCCGCACGAACCTCCCCTTCGAAGAACCGCGGGACCACCGACGACCACGCGGAGCGTTCCGCCGTGGCGCTCATCCGGCGCCCCACCTCTCCCGCAGGTACACCCGCGCCACCTCCATGCCCGTCTCGAAGCGCGACGCGTCCCGCCGGCGAAACGGCCCGCCCCCCTTGCCGACGGCAACGTCCTCGATGCCGGGGCGTAGGTCTCCTTCCCGGGGACAATGAGGAGGGCCGTCAGCGCAACAGGCAAAACGAGCGCCAGCGTCCTGCCGGAGGCGCTCCTCTGGGGCTTTGGGGTCGCGGTGTTCGGGAGCCGGCTCACGCGTGCGGGTCGCCGCTATGCCTGGAACGCTTCCAGATCAGGAGCGTTGCGGCATTGTGGGCGGCGTGGGCGACGACGGGGGCGAGCAGGCCGCCGGTCGCCTCGAACAGCAGGCCGAACACTACGCCGGCGAGGATGGCCCACGCGGTCCAGAGCAGGTACCGTCGGTCGGGGCCCACGTGCGCCAGCCCGAAGGCCACCGAGGCTATCAGGATCCCGAACTCCTGCTGCACCGCGCCCCGGAAAAAGGTTTCCTCCCCCACCCCGGAGAAGACCGCCACCAACACCAGCCCGGAGCGGTCGGCCCGGTCCACGAGGCCCGGGGCGAGCTCGTCGGCCAGTCTCCTGGTGATCGGGACTAGGCGGTACGCCAGGAGCGAGATCGCGACGGTCGCGCCGGCGGTCGCCAGGCCCAGCGGCAGGCCCGTCGCCGGTCGCGGGCCGAAGACGGGCAACCCTATTCCCCGCAGGCTGCACCAGACGGCTGCCACCACGGCGAGCAGGCCGTAGAAAACGGCGGCGAAAGAAACGAAGCGGGGACCCACGGCTTCTCTACCGGCGGGGCCGAAAACCGGGCGCTGCAGGAGGGACCATAAGGCGGTATTGTAGCGGAAGCCAAAATCGTCAGGCCGTTTCGAGAACAAGGGGAGCCCAGGGGTATGAGATGATCGACGAGTCGATATTCAAGGCCTACGACATCCGGGGGACCTACCCGGAGCAGATCGACGAGGACGTCGCCAGGGACATCGGGCGCGCCTTCGTCGATTACCTCGGCCTCTCGGGTACCAGGGTGGTCGTCGCCAGGGACATGCGGCTCTCCGGGGATAACCTCCAGGAGGCGTTCATCGGAGGGGTAACGGAGGCGGGGGCGGACGTGCTCGACCTCGGGCTGGTCTCGACCGACGCCCTGTACTTCGCCGTGGGGCACCTGGAGGAGCCTGGCGGGGCCATGATCACGGCCTCCCACAACCCGAAGAACTACAACGGCTTCAAGCTTTGCAGGGAGAAGGCCATCGCCCTCTCCGGCGAGCTCGGGATCGGCCAGATAAGGGACCTCATCACCTCCGGCAATCTCCCAGAGCCGGCCGAGTACCCCGGCTCGGTCGAGCGGAGCGACATCGCCGAGGACTACGCGAAGCACTGCCTGAACTTTATCCAGACCGAAGGACTGAGGCCGCTCAAGATCGTGGTGGACGCCGGCAACGGCATGGCCGGCAAGATGCTACCCCCGATTTTCGAGAAGCTCCCCTTCGAGTACGTCCCGATGTACTTCGAGCTCGACGGCTCCTTCCCGAACCACCCCCCGAACCCCATAGAGCCAAAGAACGTCGAGGAGCTCCAAGAACGGGTGCGCTCGGAGGGCGCAGACTTCGGTGTTGCCTTCGACGGAGACGCCGACCGCTGCTTTATCGTGGACGAGAAAGGCGTGACCATCGCCGGGGACATTCTGGCCGCCCTTATCGCCAAAAATGTGCTGGAGAAGGAGCCGGGGGCGACCATCATCTACAGCGCCGTCTGCTCCAAGGCCTTGCCCGAGCTCGTCGAGCGCGAGGGAGGCACGCCCGTCCGTACCAAGGCCGGGCACTCTATCATAAAGCCCCAGATGCGCGAGCGGGACGCCGCCTTCGGGGGTGAGCACTCGGCCCACTTCTACTTTCGGAACAACTTTTTCGCCGACTCGGGCATCATCGCCATGCTCACCGTCGCCGAGCTCGTCGGCCGCCAGGAAGGTCCCATCTCCGGCCTGATCTCCCCCATAGACCCCTACGTCCGCTCCGGCGAAATCAACTCCGAAGTAGCCGACGCGGGGGCGACGCTGCGCAAGGTCGAAGACCACTTCGCCGAGAACGAGGACGCCAGGATAGACCTTCTGGATGGCCTTACCGTGGACCTAGGCAGCTGGTGGTTCAATCTCCGCCCCTCCAACACCGAACCCCTACTCCGCCTGAACGTCGAAGCCGGCGACGGGGGGACGCTCGAAAGGGAATTGGATGCCCTCCTGAAACTCATTCAGGACTGAAGAGCTACCTGGCGGCGCTTCGATATGCCGAAACGCCTCGACACGCCTGGGCGCCCCCGCTAAACAAAGCGGGGGCACCCTCGTTGTCCGGTCGGTGCCGGAAGATAGTCGATCGGCTGGCTAGCTGACGACGATCAGGTTGCGCACTTCGGTGACGCCTTCGACGTCGGCCGCGATCTCGCCGGCGGCTTCCCTAACTTCCTGGGAAGGGGCTGGGCCCCGCAGCTCCGCGACGCCGTCGATGACCTCGACGTTGACCCTGGGCATGGCGGCGGTCCGCGGGTCCTCACCTATGCGGGTGCGGACGCGCTGTTCGACCTCTGCCTGGGACTCGCCCACGCCCGCGACGCTTCCGCGGTGGTGCTCGCCGATAAGGGGTCCTCCGGAGGGGTCAGAGTACTCGCGCTCGGCCCCGGTGCGGTTGGGGTCTTCGGGGCGCTGGGGGGCGGCGGGCTCACTCGCCACGCCACCGTTTGCGCCGCCGGCAGTCCCGGTAGGCGTCCCGCTGCCCCAGGTCTCGCCGCGCTGGCCGGCGGGGCTGGCGGGGTCGGGGGCGTGCTGCCCGGTCGTGCCGGTGAAGGACGAGTCACTACCGCCCCTAGATCGAGAGAGGAGCGCCCCTATCGCGAGGCCAGCCAGGGCAAAGAGGCCGTACTTGAAGAAGCGAGACGGGGCGGGCTCCTTCGGGCTCGCGGCCGCCCGGGCGAGCTTCGCCTGGCCCTTAGCGGCCTTTAGCGCAGCCCCGCCGGCGAGCTTGCCGGCCCCGGCGGCGGCCTTAGCGCCCGTTCTTTTTTTCGCCATGGGTTGACCTCCATGTTGTTCTCAGTGGGTCTCCCGAATGATACCCGATCACCCCGCGGGGAAAACAACTCAGCGTGCGTACACCAAGCTACGCCTCGGGACGCAATTTCGGGACCAGGGTGAGCCGACGGTAGCGCATTCTGCGCACATTAAGGGGCTTCTCGAACTCCGCCTCGCGGGCGAAATCTACCCGGCCGGTGGCGGCGGCCTCCACGAGGGCCGCGAGGTCCTCCTTCTCCGACGGGGAGAGGCCGATGGCGTCGAGGTCTCGCTTTTTCTCCCGCTCGAAGAGCCGCACGCGGCGGGCGAGGGAGACGAAGACGCTGCAGGGTTCAGGACAGGGTATCTCGCCCTCCCCCCGGTCCATCGCAAGCGGCGTGGCTTCGTCCACGTCCCAGAGGGTTTTTTTGAGACAGACGGCGTCCTCGCAACACGCCCGCGCGGTGTCCTGGACCCCCCCATCGGAGAGGCGCTGGACCCTCTTGTAGATGCCGCTCTGGCGAGCGGCGTTCTCCCGGTAGCTCGTGACCTCCAGCCGGCCCTCCCGGTAGAGGTGCCAGTGGACGATGCCGGCCGGGTACAGGTAGTTCATGGCGGCGACCAGCTCCCCAGCGCCTGACGCCCGGAGTTCCCACCCGCGCCTGAGGTTCGGCGAACTGTTTAGCGGCCTGTACTCGCCGTCCTCCGTGGTCTTGGAGATCTCGCGCGCCTGGCGAGGATCTTCGTAAAGCCTTAGCGTGGGTTCTCCTATGTCCTCGATGTGCCCGAGGAAGTAGCGTCCCGGCTCGACCATTCTTACGCGCACCTGGCCAAAGACGCGCCCTTCGGCGCCCGCCTCCTCGACCCAAGCGGCGAAGGCCTCGCGGGCCGCCGTCGCGTCTGGCCGGTCCTCGTGCATCGCTCTAGACAACCTTCGTCTCCCGGCCGAGTTTGGTCTCGCGGGCGCGGGCGACGATGAGGTTGGCCATCGAGGGGTGGGTGCCGACGGGAGCCCCGTAAAAGACCCGCTTTCCTCCAAGGCGGGTCACCTCGCCCGCGAGGCCCAGGTCTTCGGGAATCGTCTCGCGGGTGTGCCAGCCATCTGCGATAAAAATGGGGATCAGGATCACGTCGTCTGCGTCCGCGTTCTCGACAACACTCCCTATCTCGGGCTTCTGATCCAAAAAGCCAACCCCGACCTCGTCGTAAAGGCCGCGCTCCCGGATGCGGGCGGCGTTGAGGTAGATAACACCACCCGAGTTTTTGTTTAGGTCGGTGCCGTGGCCGAGCAAGACGAGCGCAGTCCTCCCCCGAGTCTCCCTCCCGCGCATCAGGTCTTCGACCCGCTCGAGGATCACGTCCGGCATCCCCTCGAAGGTGCCGAGGGGCCCCGCGTAGCGCACGGTCTTGTTTCCCTTGACGGTCACCGGACCCTTGAGCCCGAGTTCCCTGGGGATCACCTGCTGCGTAAAATAGCCCTCGGAGATAAAGGCGGGCACCACGAAGACCTCGTCAGACTCGACGGTGTCGAGGACGTGGCGCATGGAGGGCTCTTCTTTCCAGAAACACTCGACGACTTCGTCGAACTCGCCGGTCCGACGGATGCGCCCCGCGTGCTCGTAGACCGGCAGGCTCGAGTCCTCGTTCAAGTGCGAGCCGTGCCCGACTATGATGAGCGCTCTCACAGCCAGAAGCCTCCTCTTTCAGTTGCCAACGTCCCCGATTCTACCTCCGCCGTCGGCGCCCTGGTGTGGAACCTGCCTCACGGCAGGATGCCGTCTTGGGAGGGGGTTCGACCTTCTTAAGAATTGCCCAGGCACCGTCTTCAGCGGGTTGGCAGGGCCCTGGCCTTCCCTAGCGCCCTCTGCTCCGACCTGCGGCGGGCCGGATGCGGTGGGTGAGGGAGTCGGGGCCGTACTCCAGGGCGACGAGGAAGGCGGCGGCGATGACGGGTGGCTCGGTTGCGGTCGGGGCGAGGCGCGGGTCGGCGCGCAGGAGGCCGTCGAGGTTGGAGATACCTTCTAGCCCCCGGCGCGAGTGCACCCCACCGGCCTTGATCACGCCTTTGGCCATGCGGGCCACGTCCTCAGCCTCGTTGGATCCCGCGCCGGCGGCCACCTCGACATCGGGGACCTCAGAGAGGACTTCCAGGTACGTCTGGACGAGCGCACCACGCACGGAGTCGGCCCGCGAGAGTGCCGAGAGCAGGGCGGGCCGCGCAAGCTCGCGCGTGACCTCGAAACCGCGAGTGTACTCCCGGGCGAGCGCGTCCCGGCCGGCGACGAAGCGCATCGCGTCGCGCAGGGTGGCGTCCCTGCCGGCGCCCAGCGCGTACGCGAGTGCGCCACCGAGCGGACCGCCGGCGCCCGCCGTCTCAAGCGCCTGGGCGAAGGGGAGGATGTCCTCGTGTCCGAGCCGCCCCAGCACGCGCCGAACGGGCTCCCCGATCAGGGCCGCGCGGGCGAGCGGCGCCAGGAAGCCCGTGGCGCGGGGGTCGGCGTAGCCGGCCTGGGCCATCGCGGCCCGGATCGCCTCCAGCACCGTCTCCCCGACCTCCCGCCCGGAGGCGAGGGCCCCGCAAACGGCCGCCGCGGAGAGGATTCTGGTCTCGTGGGCTACGCGCCCGTCCGCGTAGCGGGAGCCCACGCCCGGCGTCGGTGCGCTGTAGACGAGCGTCAGCGCGCCGATGGCGGACCTGGCGATGAGGCCCGCGGGAACGCGTGGAATACCCGGCTGCTCCATCGGCACATTCTAACCACTCCGGTGCGGTTCGGGGCGCCCCCCGACGCGGTAGTATACGCGGCGACGTTTCAGCAGCAGAGGCCCCGTCGCAGAGAGGACCCCTAGAAGAGATGACCACCGCCGAGAAGCCGTCCCTGATCCCGACGAGCGCCTTCCGGACGGGCGCGCGGGAGGGAACCTTGGGGGCCGAGGAGGAGCTCTGGCTTGCGGACCCCGAGACCCTCAAGCTCGCCGGGGGGGCGCAGAAGATCCTCGCCGCCGAGCCGGAGGATCGCTTCTCCGGCGAGCTCATAGACTGCGAGATAGAGTCCAACTCCGGCGTCCATCCGAGGCCCGAAGGGGTGGCCCAAGACCTGGTGGACCGCAGGCGCATTTTGTTGGGACACGCGGACGGCCTGGGCAGGATGCTCGGGACCAGCGGGACGCACCCGGTCGGCGACTGGCGGGAGCAGGAGATCATCCAAAAGCCGCACTACCAGCGCCTCAAGGCGAAGCTGGGGTGGCTGATCCGGCGCAACAACACCTTCTCCCTGCACGTGCACTACGCCGTCGAAGGCCGCGGGAAGGCCGTCTACCTCTTCGACCGGCTCCGCGAGTACGTGCCCCACCTTCTCGCGGTCTCGGTGAACTCGCCGTTCTGGCAAGGCGAACCCACCGACATGCACTCCAGCCGGACACTCATCTTCGCCCGCTCCATCCACCGCGCCGGGCTTCCTGAACCTTTGGGCTCCTGGGATAATTACGCCGAGTACGTCGATTTCGCGCACCGTTCGGGCGTCATAGACTCCCTCTCGGAGATCTGGTGGGACGTACGCCCGCACCCGGGGCTCGGCACGATAGAGGTCCGCGCCTTCGACGCCCAGACGGACCCCGGGCGCAACGGGGCCCTGATAGCCCTTACCGCCGCCCTCTGCGACGCGATCTGCCGCGAGTATGAGGCCGGCGACCTGCGGCCTATACCGCCGAGCCGTGAGATCGAGGAGAACAAGTGGAGCGCCCAACGCTACGGCATGAGCGGCAGCCTCACGGACCACCGGGCTCACGAGACGGTAGAGACCCGACGCGCCGTCGAAGCCCTCTTCGAGGACCTCGCGGGCAAGACGGAGAGAGACCTCTCCCGGCTCGGCATCCTGCTCGACAAACCGACGGAGTCCGAGCGTCAGCTAGAGGTCTGGCACGACACAGGCTCCGTGGTGGAGGTGGCCCGGGACGTCGCCGCTAGGACCCGTTCCTCGTTGGGCTGATACCCGCCAGGCGCCGGGGAGGCGGAAGCTACCGGCCCAAATTTGGGGCTTACTTACCGAAGACGCGGCGCTTGACTTGCTTGGCGACGATACCGCGCACCTTCGGGTTCTTCAGCGCCTTGATGGCGGTCTTGCGCACCGCCGGGCTCCTCAGCAGCTTCAGGGCTATGGCCTTCTTCACGGTCTGTGTGCCTCCCTCTGGGGTCCTCTACGCGGCATTCTCCAGGTCGCGGCGTGGCCTTCTGTTCAACAGACCCTGAATGGCCTCCTCGCCTTCGGCCAGGCCGCCCCGCTCCACAGCGATGATCTCCCTCAACCGCCCGCCGTAATAGGCTACCACGGAGCCTTCGGGGTAGTGGTCTATGACCCGGGGGTTTATGTAAGGGGCCTAGACCCAGGGGTTTATGTAAGGCGCCCGCGCGATGTTCCTGGTGTCGGCGGGCCTGTGGGTCACGTCGTCCACCGCCATGGGCACGTTTTTCTGGCCCGCCTTGGGGTTTTCGGCAGCGCCGAGCTCGGCGAGGCGGCTGGCCGCGATTCTTCTGTCTGCGGCTTCCAACGTTCGTGCGAACAGGGCCGTACGCGTCATTGCAATTATCATATTTACTCACCCCTCCCGGCTCTCACGTAGTCGAACTCCGCAACGCTACCCTCGTTGTAGAGCAACACGTGGCCATTCGTGTTCAGGTGCCTCGTGTCGCGCACGCGAGCGAGGAGTTGCCCGTCGCCGAAAGCCCTTATAGTCTGGCTGCCGTCGGCGTTAGCACTCTGCTCGATGCGCGCCGTGTGCCACTGGCCGTCGGCGAACTTCGGCTTCGTACCGCTCGCCAGGTAGCATTGGTTCCGCTTCGAGCCCCCACGTGGGCAGTCGGGGTGAAACTTCCCGAGTTCCCAGCCGCCCGACTTCAGGATGAGGTTATTCCAGCGATTGTCGCCAGTGTGGTGCCACCCGACCCAGACGGTGTGCCATCCTTTCGTGCCTTGGAGCGTCTTTTGCACTATGCGGAAGCGCATCTCGACCACAAGGGGGTTGGAGAAGGTTTGCAGACTGCGAGTCTTGCTGGCCCTCAACCTCTTACAATCTGAGAGGTCCGCAACGTAGACGCCGCTCACACCAATCATCCCGACATGACCGCACTCGTTGGAATCGTAGGAAACTAACCACTTGCCGTGCGTGGCGCCCTCGCGCCAGCTTCCCGTCGGGTAAGAATCGAAGTCATCGTACAGCGTCGCTGCGTAAGCTGCCCAGGCTGCGAAGAGCGTACCGGCTATGACCACCACCCCAACGCTCAGTACCGTCCCGAACCTCACTCTTTTCTACCCCCTTCGTCATCGCCGAAAATGTCCGCACGGTCAAGAACTGCCCTCGGGCACTGTACTCCTGGCGCTTGCAGCGCCCCAGACCTGCAGCATGTAGCCTCCCACCACGAAGACGAGCGCACCGCGAGCGAGGCTTGCGGCGAATCCTCGACGTCTCGCATATCGCCGGGACGCAGAGGTCCATGCGAGCGGTTAGCTCCTATTGACCATAACCGTTTGTCTCGCAGGGCGTGTGCTCGGGCGCAATGCTCGGGCGCGACGTGCAGATCGTGGTGCCAGCCGGAGAAAATCAACGCTTTAGGATGGTGCTACCGATTGGATGAGATCTCCGTCATGGTGGGTTGCCGGAAGTGAACGTTAGCATCTTCGGTGTAAAGGCCTACGCCCCCATGCAAAATCGGGCTGGGATCTGTGTAATCGATTTGGAGCTTATCGTCTATGTATACCTTGATGTTCGCTCCCCGAACCTCGATGCGGTAATCGTGCCACCGTCCAGGCACAGCTCGCGGTTTCGATTTTGTTACCAAGAAGACTTGCCCTTCACCTTCCGGCGGAACAAGCTTCCCGAGCTCGACGCCGTTGGTCTTGTGTATCAGGTAGTAACTGCGGGCCTCACCCATGTAGCGGAACAGGAGCCAGCCTGCCTCCCATTCGTTCGGCGGAGAGTTCTTGCGCAGCTGTTGCTTCAGGTTCATCCGTGCTTCGAACGTGTAATCGCGCCACTTGGGGCCCCCGGCCAGCGCTAGTGCCGCGTGGGACTCAAGGGGCCTCTCCGAGGTCGCTGGTTTTAGGCTCGCGGAGCCGTCTTCGACCCCCACCTCCCCGTAGCCGTCGTACGCGACCTTCCACTTGAGATCGCTCCACCCGCGAAGATTGTCGCTACCAGACCACTCTTCGGCCCACCTCTCGGGCCACCCCTGGGACAGAACGACCTGTCTACCACCAAACAACACGACGACGCTAAACAGCGCCGACGCGCCTACTAACACCACTGCGCCCCGCCAAGTCGAGCGCAGTCTCCGTTTCGATCCAAAGGCTCCGAGCGACCCGACTACGCTGCGCACGGATGCCGTGTCTGGCTGCCATTGCCTGCGCAGTCGGATCAAGAATACGGTTATCGAGCCGAGGAACAGTACGGACAGCCAAGGCACGGCCCGCGCGGTCGGCCACCAATCATATTGGGACTCCAGGCGGGAATTCAGCGTGGCCAGGTTCAGCTGGAGGTCCACTTTTCGCCAGGTATTAAGGCGCGCTATCGCGTTTGGCTGGTAATCGTAGCGTACCTCGGTCTGCAAGGCTCGTACATCGGCAAAGGTGTAACCTTGTCGCTGCAGTCCTTCGACCAATTTTTCGAGCTTCGACAACTCCATGCTTGCCGGGTGGAAGAAGCCGACGGCCCAGCCGTCCCGAACGATCCGGAGCGTGTCGGCGCGTTGAAGCTGAAGGTCCACGGTCTTGCCAGCTTCTGGATCGATATAGCCTATCGTCTCCGGGATAATCATCTGCCCGTATTGGTCCGGCCCCGCCGGGTAGGGCAACCACGGAACCGGATTACGGTTCTCGATGGTGTGCGAGAAATAGTGGGAGAACACCCGGTACGCGAGCGGCGAGGCGGCATAGTGGGGGGTCTCCCAGAGGCGAGGCTCGATGCCGTTATTGCGCATGATGCGGATGCCGTGTTCGATCTTTCGGGCGTACATATCCCAATTTTCCCCCGCTATCGGGGCGCGGCGTTTTTCGTCCCAGAACTCGTAGTCCTCACCACTCTTGCTACCGAACGTGTGGTGGTACCCGTGCAACACGACGGTTCCGCCGTGGTCTTGGGCGTAGCGCAACACCTTCACGAAATCCGGTCGGTCGCTAAGTTCGACGATGCTCCCGTCCTTCATGCGTTGGGCGGGGATGACCCCCATGGTGAACGGTATCCGCCGGCTGTGCAGGTAATCGATTATTTTGGTCAGACGAACCGGGGTTATGTGCACGGAGACGTCCTCCAAGCGTATCGCCGCCTGCCGAGACGCGGTGATCGAGGTGCCGAAGAACTCGTGCAGCACGTCGGCGAACACGAGGAACGGGGCATCGGCCTCCGGGTTCGGCTTATCGTCGGTGGGAGCCGGCAGCCCGTTCACATACCAGAGGTTGTCGCCTCGCACGATGTAGGGGACCGGCGTTCGCCCGTCACCGTAGGTGTAGGTCGCCAGCACTTGGGCTGAGGGGTTGACTGCGCGCACTGGGTAGTAGTCGGTCAATTTTGCCGAGTGGCGCTGCCCGCGGTACTCGACACCGTTGGGAAGATTCTTCTCTTTGACGTCACCTAGCGAGAAGCCAAAGGTTGCGCCTATGTCCACGGGTAGCTGGCGTAGGCCGTAGCCCAACCAGAGGATGGGCTTGTCGGTCTGCGCCAAATCCTCGAGCAGCTCGGAGGGCAACGGCGTCGTCTCGTTGTGGACCACGACCACGCGGTCGAAACCGCCGAGTTGGTCATCGGTGTACTGCTCCGTGCTGATCATGGTGGTATTCGGGGTGAAATGCCGCAGCACCATCTGTATCTGCTGGCCGTACTCTGGCCAGTTCGGCGAAACGCTCTTGACCACGAGCACCTCCGGGGCACCACCCGCAACACTTGTCGGGGCACCAGGGGTTCCCTCGTCAGCTTTGGCTGGTCGCTCGCCCGAAGACAACCCAACTACCAACAACAGGGCGGCCACCAGCAAGCACAGTCGGCAGTAGAGCATGTTCATGCCGCCCCTTCATCGGACCGATGCGGTGTCAAATGCGGCGCAAAAGGTGCTGGACGTTCCGCCAGTAGTCCGAAATGGAAACGCAGAGCCGCTACTATCCTCTCGACGGCTCTTCCGTCTCCGTAAGGATTGCTGGCGCGGGCCATTGCTTGGTAGGCCTTTTCATTGTGCAGCAGTGTCTCGGTCACCGATAACACGTGCGTTGGGTCCGTCCCCACCAACCGGGCAGTGCCGGCTCTGATCGCTTCTGGACGCTCGGTCGTATCACGCAGCACCAGCACTGGTTTGCCGAGAGCCGGGGCTTCCTCCTGTATGCCGCCGGAGTCGGTCAAGATAAGCTGACAAGAGTCCATCAGCAAGACGAACTCTTGGTACCCGAGGGGTTCGGTCAAGATCACCCGCGCGTGGCCCGACAGCAGGCGGTTGACCGGTTCACGGACAAACGGCGAAGCGTGGACCGGAAACACCACCTCAATATCGGGATTTCGCTCGACCAGCCGCAGGATGGTACGGCAAATGCCCTCAAGTGCTACGCCGCGGCTCTCGCGCCGGTGCATGGTCAAAAGGACGCGTCGACGCCCGCGCGGAAGCACCGGGTACGTTTCTTGCCGGCCACCGTCGAGCATAAGCAGCAAGGCGTCGATCACGGTGTTGCCGGTAATAAAGGTCCGCCCTTCCGGCACGCCGTCTTGTTGCAGGCGGTAGGCGGCGGTGGACGTCGGGGCAAAGTGCAACGCTGCGAGGGTACTGATTAGTCGACGGTTGCCCTCCTCTGGGAACGGTTGGTAAAGATCGTCGGTTCGTAGTCCGGCTTCCACATGCGCTACAGGCACGCGATGATAGTAGGTCACAAGCGCCCCCACCATGGCCGAGGTCGTGTCACCTTGAACGACTACGAGGTCAGGGCGCACGCGGGTCATGACCTTATCCAGCGCTCCTACCGCTCGAGCGGTTAAATCACTCAGGGTTTGGCCGGGCATCATTAGGTCGAGATTGACCTCCGGCTCCAAGCCGAAAACGGCCAGCGTCTGGTCGAGCATCTCGCGATGCTGGCCTGTGCTGCACAGTACGGTCTCGAACTCGCTGCTGTGATCACGTAACGCGAGTGCTAACGGTGACATCTTTATCACTTCAGGACGAGTACCGACGACGAGTAGGATCCTAATCATTATGCTTAACAGCCATAAGCCGCCGCCACCTTAGAGTCGTGGCGTATCCTACTAACAACTCGATGGTGGAGAGGAGTCGGTTGCGCCCGCTGGCACCGCTTCGTCCACTAGCGCCCGCGGTCAGGACGAACGTCCCGGCTTCCACCTCGTCCGCATACTGGGTTACGCCCATTATTTGCATGTCCCCTCCAAGTCTTAGAGACCCCCCAAGGAGGGCCGGGCCTCTTCCTGTGCGTCTTCAGCGACGCGGGCCGTCTTGACCCACGCTCGGCGGCCAAGGAGAACGTGCGAATAGACCACCATGCCTGCCATAAACCAAACGAAGGAGTAAAAAACGAACAGGTGGGCATGCAGAACCGACCGCCACAAGCTCGGATGGTCGAGCGGTCTCCACGCAGCCACCACCAACGGCGCTATTCCGAAACCCAGGATGTACCAGATGAGCAAGCTCACCGCGTTCAGGCCGTCCCAGTCCTTGAACAACAACACGACTAGCCAGTTGATGATGCTAATCAGCCCCACAGGCATGAACACCGCGGGCAACAACAGGAACAACAAAAGTTCGCCCCGTGCGAGAAAGGGTAGCCGGCTGCGCAACAGAGCGGGCAGGTGCTGCCAGCAGACCACGTGCCCCTGTAGCCAACGGCTGCGCTGGCGTACGAGCGCTCTCAACCTTGGCACCGCTTCCTGAAAGACCGCAACCGAGGAGCAGAAGCGTATCCGCCACCCTTTTTTGAGCAGCCGCAAGCTAAGATCGAGATCCTCGGTCAGCGAAAAAGCGTGCCAAGGCTCGCTGCCGAGGTCGCTCAGCGCAGAAAACCGCACGCATTGGCCGTTGCCCCCCAAAGTCGCGCTCCCGAAACGGTCCTTGGCCCGGCAAAAGAACTTGCCCCAGATCGCGAACTCTAGGTGTTGCCAGAGCGTCAGTAAGTTTCGATCGGCGTTGTACATCCGGACCGCGGACTGGACGCCGGCGACCGTAGCATCCCGGAAATAGGGGGCGACAGCCTGTAGAAAGTCCGGTTCCACCCTGGTGTCGGCGTCGAAGACCACCGTGATCACGTTCTCAGGATCGTATCGGTATGCCGATAAGAACCCCCTCCTCGCGCGCGACGCGCTTGACCATCCCGTAGACGTCCTCGGCGGCGCGGTTCCGGTGATACCCAGGCGTTGTATCGCGGCGTATGCGGCATTGAGGGCGTGGCCTTTGCCGCGTCGTGCCTGCTCCGGGGGCTGTTCTAGGAGTCGGAGCCGGGGATCGGCCAAAAATGGCGCGACGGTCGCCACTGTCCCGTCGTCGGAGCCGTCGTCGACGACGATGGCCAAGAAACGACCGCGAAGCTCGAGCAGGCTAGCGATCGTCCTTCCGATCACCCGCTCCTCGTTTAACGCGGGGACCAACAAGACGAAAAAAGGCTCGTGGGACCCCTCGTCGGAATCGCGATCGGTTTCGCCCCACGGGGAGACCACTGCAAGCGCGTACACGTACAACGTGATCAGTACGATAAACGTGGTAACCACTGCCATCAGGTGGCGCCGCGGCGCGTCCGTCCTTTCTAAACCCCTCGTGCGCGCTTACCGCACGCGCAGTTCTCGGATTCCACTTAAATAGTTTACCTTTGCGGAGATCAGTTTACCTTTGCGGAGATCAGTTTACCTTTGCGGAGATCAGTTTACGTGGGGAAATTATCGTATTTTGGTCTGCGGCTTTGAATGTACGGTCCAGAATATGTTGGCCCTCGACGCCGATCATGAACTCGGAAACCGCATGGGAATGCAACTTTAAAACTTCGGCGTCGGGTTTGTCGGGTTAGGTTGAAGGGGTGAGGGGCGTGGCGTTCGCGCAGGCGCGGATGACCCTGAGCCCGACAAAGCGCGGCGCAGGTCCACGGCCCTAACGTTTCTCCAAACATCCGCTGCTACTCGTTTATAGACCGGATCTCGTCCTGCAGCACCGCGTCGGCCCTGCGCAGGATCTCCAGCCTCTCCGCCGTAACGTCGCCTATGACCCGGATGGCGAGGCCGGGGCCGGGGAACGGCTGGCGCCAGACTAGGCGCTCGGGCATCCCGAGCTCCGCCGCGACCACGCGCACCTCGTCCTTGAAGAGGTTCCGTAGGGGCTCTACGAGATCGAGGTCCATGACCTCCGGCAGGCCGCCGACGTTGTGGTGGCTCTTTATCTTCGCCGCGTCGCGGGTGCCGCTCTCGATGACGTCCGAGTAGAGCGTGCCCTGGACGAGAAAGGTGGCGTCCTCTATCCCCTTGGCCTGCTCCTCGAAGGTGCGGATAAACTCCTCGCCGATGATCTTGCGCTTCGCCTCGGGGTCGGTGACCCCGGCGAGCTTGTCCAAAAAACGCCCCTTGGAGTCGACGTGGACGAGAGGAACGTCGGAGTTTTCCCCGAACGCCTCGACCACCTGCTCGGCTTCGTTCTGGCGCAGGAGCCCGTGGTCCACGAAGACGCACGTCAGGTTGTCCCCGATGGCCCGGTGGACGAGCAGGGCGGCCGTCGCCGAGTCCACCCCGCCCGAGAGGCCGCAGATGGCCCTCCGGTCGCCCACCCTCTCCCTTATGCGCTCGACGGCGTCGGTGATGATGTTCACTGGGGTCCAGTCGGGCTTGCAGCCGCACGCCTCGAAAAGGAAGTTCTTGAGGATCTCCATCCCGTATTCCGTGTGGCGGACCTCCGGGTGGAACTGGACGCCGAAACGTCCCCCGCGAAGCGTCGGCTCCTCGAAGGCGATGATCGGCACCGACGGCGTCTCCGCCGTGACCCTGAAGCCCTCCGGGGCGGCGAAGACGGCGTCGCCGTGGCTCGTCCAGGCCTTCTGCTCGTCGGGCGTGCCGGCGAAGAGGCCTTCGTGTCCCCTGACGACCAGGTCGGAGCGGCCGTACTCCCTTATCTGGACGGCGCCCACCTCCCCGCCCAAAGAGAGCGCCATGTGCTGCATCCCGTAGCAGATGCCGAGCATCGGGGCGTCGAGGTCGAAGAGCGCGTCGTCCACGCGCGGGGCGCCCTGCCCGTAGACGGAGTTCGGGCCGCCGGAGAGGATGACGCCATCCGGGTTGCGCCGCATTATCTCCTCGACGGGGGTGTCGTAGGGGATGAGCTCGGAGTAGACGCGGCACTCGCGGACCCTGCGGGCGATGAGCTGCGAGTACTGACCGCCGAAATCCAGGACCAGGATCAAGGCTTACTTGCCCATCCCGACGCGCTGGGCGGACTGCTCGGTCTTGCCCTCCGTGGCGAGCGAGGGCGCGATCATCACCTCGGCCTTCTGGAACTCCTTTATGTTCTGGTAGCCGGTGGTCGCCATGCTCATCCTTAGCGCGCCCATGAGGTTGAGGGTGCCGTCGTTCTCCCTGGCGGGGCCGACGAGGATCTCCTCTATGCTGCTTGAGAGGTTGGTCTGGATGCGCGTGCCCCGCGGCAGCGTCGGGTGGAAGGTCGCCATGCCCCAGGAGTAGCCCCGTCCGGGCGCTTCTTCGGCCTTGGCGAAGGCGCTGCCGAGCATCACGGCGTCGGCGCCGCAGGTGATGGCCTTGGCGACCTCGCCGCCGGTGCGCATCCCGCCGTCGGCTATGACGTTGACGTACTCGCCGGTCTCTAGGTAGTGGCGCATCCTGGCGGCGGCGGCGTCGGAGACGGCGGTCGCCTGCGGCACCCCGACCCCGATGACGCCGCGCGTCGTGCAGATCCTGCCGGGCCCCACCCCGACCAGCACGCCCACGGCGCCCGTCCGCATGAGGTGCAGCGCGGTCGAGTAGCTCGCGCAACCGCCCACCACGACGGGGACGTTCAGGGAAGGCACGAACTCCATCAGGTTCAGGGGCGTGACCGTCCGGGAGACGTGCTCCGCCGAGACGACGGTGCCCTGGATCACGAGCACGTCCAGCCCCGCCTCTATGGCGGCCCGGTGGTAGCGCTCTACGCGCTGGGGCGTGAGAGAAGCGGCGGCTATGACGCCGCGGTCTTTTATCTCCTGCACGCGGCGGAAGATGAGCTCTTCTTTTATGGGCTCGGAGTAGAGCTCCTGCATGACCCGCGTGGCTTTGTGCTCCGGCAGGCTCGCTATCTCCTCGAAGACCGGACCCGGGTCCTCGTAGCGCGTCTGCAAACCCTCCAGGTTCAGGACCGCGAGGCCGCCGAGGCCGCCGATGATGCCGGCCGTCGCCGGGTCCACGGCCGCGTCCAGCGCCGAGGCGAGGCACGGTAGGTCCAGGCGCAGATCCCCCAGGGACCAGGAGATGTCTACGTCCTCCGGGTCGCGGGTCCTCCGGCTCGGTACTATGGCGATCTCGTCCAGCCCGTAGGCCCGGCGCGCGGTCTTTCCTCTCCCGATCTCAATATCCATAGGGTAAACTGTGCTCCTTTCCGCTTTTCGAGGGCAAGCATGACGAGGCCCACGGGGAACCCGCCCCGTGGGCCTCGATAAACTTTTCCGCCAAGCGCTGCAAATCCGGTTAATGCTACACCGCGACGGGCGCAGCGGTCAAGCGGCCGACCGGGCTTCTAGAGCAGACCCGGGATCACTCCTAGGAGAGCCAGCACCACTATCACAAGGATTGCTACCACGATGATGGTCACCAGGTTGTTGCCGCCCAAGGCACCTCCCTAAGTACCTGCTCGGATCGGTGAGTCGGTATCAGATAAGTCGTCCTAGCAGCAGTATGGCTACGATCACGAGAATAATCACTACAAGTATGGGTATAAGCCCGCCCCGCATGTATTCACCTCCGTGTTAGAAAAATCTTATCCTACGACGTACGGTAACCCGAGGACGATCAGCAGGACAACCACCAGAACAACGACCATAATGCCGAGTCCCCTACTTATTTCTCCTCCCCCCTCTCCCTCGGTTACCGACTAACGCCAATATATACCCTGTGAGATCCCGGCGAAACTGCGGGGGTTACGAAAAAGCGGCGCCCCCGAAGGGACGCCGCCGGAAAAGACCCCGTTGGGGGAACCTTACATCATGCCGCCCATGCCGCCGGCGGGCATGGCGGGCGCGTCCTCCTCGGGCTCGGCGACGACCACGTTGGTGGTGACGATGAGCGAGCCGATGGAGGCGGCGTTCTGCAGCGCCGACCGCGTGACCATGGCGGGGTCGATGACGCCGGCCTGCACCAGGTCCTCGTACACGCCGGTCAGGGCGTTGAAGCCGTGGGAATCGGCCTGGTTGCGGACCTTGTCCACGACGATGGAGCCGTCGGCGCCGGCGTTGACGGCGATCTGACGGATCGGCTCCTCGAGGGCCCGGTGCACGATGCGGGCGCCCGTCCTCTCGTCGCCCTCAAGCGTCTCCACGAGGTCGCCCACGGGGGTCTGCGCCTTGAGCAGCGCCACGCCACCACCGGGCACGATGCCCTCCTCGAGCGCCGCCCGGGTCGCGCTAAGGGCGTCCTCCACGCGGTGCTTGCGCTCCTTGAGCTCTGTCTCGGTGGCCGCGCCGACCTTGATGACGGCCACGCCGCCGGCCAGCTTGGCGAGCCGCTCCTGGAGCTTCTCGCGGTCGAAGTCAGAGTCGGTGGACTCTATCTCAGAGCGGATCTGGTTGATGCGCCCCTTGATGGCATCTACGTCGCCCGCGCCGTCTACGATGACGGTGTTGTCCTTGGTGATCACCACGCGCCGGGCGTTGCCGAGCTGGTTGAGCTGGGTGTTCTCGAGCTTGAGCCCGAGCTCCTCGGTGATGACCTCGCCGCCGGTGAGGATGGCGATGTCCTCGAGCATCCTCTTGCGCCTGTCGCCGAAGCCGGGGGCCTTGACGGCCGCGGCGTTGAAGGTGCCGCGCAGCTTGTTGACGATCAGGGTGGCAAGGGCCTCACCCTCGACGTCCTCGGAGACGATGAGGAGCGGGCGGTTGGACTGCATGACTTGGTTGAGGATCGGGAGCACGTCCTGGACATTGCCGATCTTCTGGTTGGCGATCAGGACGTATGTGCCGTCGAGGACGGCCTCCATCCGATCCTGATCCGTGACGAAGTACGGCGAGAGGTAGCCCTTGTCGAACTGCATGCCCTCGGTGAACTCGAGGTCCATCCCGAAGGTCTGGCCCTCCTCTACGTTGACCACGCCGTCCTTGCCGACCTTGTCGATGGCGTCGGCTATGACGTTGCCGATCTCGTCGGAACGGGCGCTGATGGCGCCCACGCGCGAGATCTCGTCCCGGCCACTGATCTCCTGGGACTGGTTCTGGACGGCCTCGACGGCGGCGGCCACGGCCTTGTCGATGCCGGCGCGCAGGATAACCGGGTTGGCGCCCGCGGCCACGTTCTTGAGGCCCTCGCGGACGATGGTCTGGGCCAGCACCGTCGCCGTGGTCGTCCCGTCGCCAGCGACGTCGTTGGTCTTGGTGGCCACTTCCTTGACGAGCTGGGCGCCCTGGTTCTCGAAGATGTCCTCGAGCTCAATCTCCCGGGCGATCGTTACGCCGTCGTTGGTGATCGTCGGCGAGCCGAACTTCTTGTCGAGCACCACGTACTGGCCCTTGGGACCGAGCGTGATCTTGACCGCCTCGGCGAGCTTGTTGACCCCCGCCTCCAGGGCCCGACGTGCCTCGGTGTTGAACCTTAGCTCCTTATGCGCCACTGTCTGCCTCCTCTGCTAGACTACGCAACCCGCATCTACTTTGCGCGTTTGGCACTCTCGATCTCTGAGTGCCAGCGGCGAAAGTATATTCCTGGACGGGGTACAATTCAAATGGTGAGCGTCTTCCGCACAGACAGGATACCGGGCCTGAGCAGGATCCCGAAAGAGCTCGGCCGCGAGCAACGCCTCTGCGACCGTTGCGAGGCAACAACCCAGCACATCCTCTACCGGGTCCCAAAAAAACTGGTCTTCGTCTACTTGAACGACCACCCCGAGAACCTGCACGCGACCTGCGTCCGATGTGCCAGCAGCACGGTCCTTACCGGCGAGGAGCGCGAGAGGGTTCTCGGCCCGCGGTAGACCGCGGATCTGGAGCCTTCAGCGGTCAGATTTCGGCCTTCGTATGTTGCCGGTTGTCTCGCAACTCGGGGTGAGGAACCTACGCGGTTTGGCCGGCGGATTACGTTGTTCGGTCGGTCTGCGGTGGTTGTGTGCCGATCTGGGGCCGCCGCGCCGGGGCATGCGCCGGGGCATATCTCTGCGGTGTCGGCCGCGTCGGCGGGTACGAGGACCGTTTGTCCGGGTTCGGTATGACGGGTCCTTTTTTCGGGGCTTGACCTCAAGGTTCGTGGAGGCTGGCTTGAAACCCGACCGCGGGCGTCCCCCTACACGCTCCGGGCGCTCAGCGCCAGGTAATCCGGGAACGGGACGGCGTTCGAGAGCGGGGCCGCGGCTCCGATCATGGCGGCGTTGTCCGTGCACAGTTCGGGGGGCGGGACCACGAGGCGAAGGCCGCGCCGCCGACACTTCTCTTCCAGGGTGCGGCGCAGGAGGCCGTTTGCGGCGACGCCTCCGGCAACGACGACCGCCGGCGCGTCCTGGGCGTCTGCGGCGCGCAGGAGCTTGCGGGAGAGCGCCTCGACCACGGCCCGCTCGTAACCGGCGGCCAGGTGCGGCAACTCTTCGCGAGCCCCATCCTTGTCGAGCGCCTTCAGCTTGTAGAGGAGGCTGGTCTTGAGGCCGGAGAAGCTGAAGTCCAGATTATTCTTCTCCTTGAGGCCCACGGGGAAGTCGTGGCGGGTAGGGTCGCCGCCCTCGGCTGCCCTGGAGATCTCTGGCCCGCCCGGGAAACCGAGGCCGAGCATCCGGGCGCCCTTGTCCAAAGCCTCGCCTGCCGCGTCGTCCAGCGTCTCGCCGAGCAGGCGCAGGCCACCGCCACTTACGGAATAGAGCGCGGTGTGTCCGCCCGAGGCGATCAGGGCGACGAATGGCGGCTCGAGGTCCGGCTCCGTAAGGTAGACCGCCGCGACGTGGCCCTCCAGGTGGTCCACCGGGACGAGCGGCAGCCGGCGGGCGTAGGCCAGCCCCTTCGCGGCCGACACGCCGACCAAAAGGGCCCCGATCAAACCCGGCCTCACCGTCACCGCCACGCTCGTGACGGCGTCGAGATCCACCTCCGCATCGACGAGCGCCTTCTCGATCACCCCGTCCAGGCGTTCCAGGTGCGCGCGGGAGGCCACTTCCGGGACGACGCCGCCGTAACGGGCGTGCTCTGTCTGCGTGTGGACCACGTTCGAGAGGGCCCCCCGGCCGTCGGGCACGAGGACCGCGGCGCAGGTGTCGTCGCAGGAGGTCTCAATGGCGAGAATCATGCCAGGGGTTATAGCACCTCGACCCGCCGGCACTTGGGCCTCCGTCCGGGCGCCGGGGCGAGCCGTCCGCAAGAGATTCGGCGCCGCAACAGAATCGATACACGAACGCCATCCCGCCTTAACGCGGTGGGCCGATAATCCGGAAGAGCCCCCGGCGAAGCAGGGAATCCCCCTCCGGTTGCACAACACGCCGGGGAGCTTCTTTGCGTCCGCGGCGTGAAGCCCGTCGCCGGGCCTCGCCCATCGGGGCGTTATACTGCGCGGTATGCGGTTTTACTCGCTTTTGTTTGCCCTGATCTCACTGGTCATGCTGGTGATGTTCTCTATCTACGTGTCTCGGGGGCCGGTTGACCCCCTGATCGCGGGTGGCCTCTTCGTCTCTTTTTTGGCATGCGCGGCCCCGGCGCTGCTCCTGCTGAAGCCTTTCGAGCCGCCGGAGGAGTTGCGCCGGCGCAAGGAGGCCCGCCGGGAGCGGGCGGCCCGGCGCGGGTTTACCGGCGGCCCCCGGAAGGACCCTCCGAAAGGTCGAGGGTCATGAGCAGTGCGTCCTCGTCCCCGTAGTAGCGGGGCCTGCGGCCGGTCTCCCGGAAACCTAGCGAGGCGTAGAGGGCGCGGGCGGTCCGGTTGGTGGGCCGGACCTCCAGGTGTACGAAGCGAGCGTCGGGGTAGGCGGCGAGGGCGCCGCCGATCAGGGCGCGGGCGTGTCCGCGTCGGCGGTGCTCGGGTATTACGGCGATGGTGGTGACGTGCAACTCCTCCAGCACGCTGCGGACGCCTATCTGCCCGATTACCTCTTTCCCTTGTTCGAGGACGAGGTAGAGGCCGAAAGGGCTCTGGAGCTCGTCGCGCCAGATCTTTTCGCTCCAAGGCGTGGACAATGAGCGCCGGTCCACCTCCATGACCGCCGGGAGATCCGAAAGCGTCATCCGACGCAGGAACGGGTCCGTCGTAGGCCCCCTCACGGGCGGCCCCACGAGTTCAGATCGCGGCGGACCTCCGCGTCCGGCTCGCGGACGTAGATGGGGAGAAGGTCCCCGGCGCCCACCGGCGAGAGGTCTGCCGAGATAACGTGCCCCACCGCCGAGACCCGGTGCAGCGGCGAGCCGTCCGGGGGGATGAGGCCGAGGCCCTCTAGAGTTTCCCTGTAGCGGACCGCTCCGTCCCCCACGAGGAGCGGGCCTCCTTCCGCCGAGAGCTCTTGCGGCCTCACACAGGAGATGCCGGTCGTGGGCCCGCCCGAAGAAAACCTGCGGACAAAGACCTGACCCCTCCTGGCGTCGAGGACGGCGAGGACGTCCTCGCAACACGAGAGCGCGGGGGCGGCGAGGCCGTCCAGGGTGGAGTTCTTGGCGAGGGCCGCGCCGGTGCCGAGGGAGAGGGCGCGGGCGGTGGCCGCCGCGATGCGGATGCCGGTGAAGGTGCCGGGGCCGACCCCACAGAGCACGCGCCCGACTGAGGGTAGATCCTCGCCCGCGAAGTCCAGGGCGGCGTGGACGGCGGGGAGCAGGGCTTCGGAGGCGCCGCCGGAGGGGCCACCAGAGGAGACGGAGACCTCGGCCAAAACCTCCCGGCCATCCTCCACGGCGAGGGCGACCGTGGTGACCGGGGTGGAGGCGTCGAGCGCCAGGATTAGCACAGCCGCTCCGCGACGGGGCCCGTGATAGTTACGCGGCGGGTCTCCGGGGTCTCGTGGTCGAGGCGGACGACCGTCGGGTTCTTCAGGGCGGCGAGCGCGGGTCCCGCCCACTCTATAAACGTGACGGCGTCCTCCCCGAGGTAGTCGTCTATCTCCAAGGCATCAGGCGCCTCGATGCCCTCCAGCCGGTAGAGGTCCAAGTGGTTGACGGTTGCGCGTCGGCCCCGGGCGCCGGCCCTATAGCCGCGGGCGAACTGGTAGGTCGGGCTCGTGACGCGCTCCCGGACGCCCAAGGCGAGGGCTGCGGCCCGGACGAAGGTGGTCTTGCCGGCACCGACCTCCCCGCAGAGGACCACCGCGTCGCCCGGGACAAGAACGTCCGCGACCCGCGCCGCTAGGTCCGTAAGCGCGGCCTCGTCGAGGCCCCCGATCTCCACGACGGGGCGTCCGGTCCCTACCAGAGCCCCGGCTGGAGGGGTTCGGGTTCCTCCGAGCGGGTGACGTTTAGGGTCTCGTAGGCGGAGGGGCGCTCGGCCTCCAGAAGCTCCGGCAGGCGGGAAAAATCCGACACCAGAAGCGCCCGGTCCGCCGGGGTGTAGAGCGCCCGCGAGAGGGAGAGCGTCGGGAAGACGTAGCGGCCGTCCAGGGGGATGGCCCGGCCCCGGATGCGGGCGGCGGACTCCTTCCTACCGGTGAGCACCCGGCTCGCCAGATCCCCCATCGCCACGACCACCAGCGGGTCCACGGCGGCCAGCTGGGAGAGAAGGTAAGGCCGGCAGGCGCTGATCTCCGCCGGCTTCGGCGGCCGGGGGGGCGACCCCGGCGGGCGGCACTTGACGAGCGTGGTCAGGTAGGCCCTCTCCCGCCCAACCCCTACCGAGTCGAGCAGCCGGTCGAGGAGCATCCCCGAGGCGCCCATAAAAGGCTTGCCCCGCGCATCCTCGTTAAAACCCGGCGCCTCGCCGACGACGAAGAGGCCGGCGTTCAGCGGCCCCTCGCCGAAGACCACCCGCGTCCTCGACTGGCACAGGCCGCACTTCGTGCAACCCAGAGCCTCCTTTTGGGCCTCCGCGAACTCCAAGCCTCTAGAACTCGTCGCTCTCCGGCAGGACGGCGCCGAGGATGATGTAGATGACGAGCACCGGTATAAGGCTGAACCCCGGGATCGCGATCGCGAGCACGGCCGTCACCAGCCGCACGATGTTCGGGCTCCACCCCTGGGCGCGGGCCAACCCGCCGCACACACCGAGCAACCAGCGATCCCTCTTTGCCCTCTGGAAACGCAATACGATACCTCCCCCGGCCCCCGCGGGGGCCACCGTACGAGTGCCGCGATTTTACACGACCGGATCGCCGCGGGCTTCGGCCCGAGGGCTGCCGGGTCCCTGCGGCGGCGACGATCTGCCCCAAGGCCGCGTGCGAGTCGCCCCTCTTCCAGAGGGTCCGTGATCCTGCCGCCCACGACCCGCACGATCGTCATGCCCCCGGTTCGGGTCCGTACGCTGGTCGGCGGCATACCCGGCAGCTCCCCCGTGTGCGTCGCGCCCGAAAAGCTTCAGCGGGCCGGCACCTTCTCGGCCTCGCAGATGAGGCCTTCTATGGTCGTCCAGTGGGGAAAGGCGGTACGGGTCTTGGCGACGGCCCTCTTGCACGCCCCCCGTGGGGTGCGGCGTCCGGCAACTCGTGGTTGACGAAACCTGCGTCGAGCAGCTCATCCATGACTTCGAGATCCCCCGCGTTACAGGCCCCCTCGTAGAGCCGGCGAAAGTTCGCTTTGCTCTTCCCTGCCGCTACCGCGAGACCCCGCTCCTCCCGCCCCCAGCATCCGTACCCGCGAGATAACGGAGCCGGGTCCTTCTCAGATCAGCGCCGAGACGTAGGCGAGCGCCGCTTTATTTGCGGCCGCCGGGGCGAGCCCCCGGGCCACCAGGAGGCGGGCGTGGCTCGCAGCGTACCCGATGTCCGCGCCAGCGATTGGGGGCAGGTTCTCCGCCAGTGCCCGGTAGTCCGGCTCGGGGTACGGGCCGAGCTTGCGGCTGGTTTTGAGAAAGTCGGCGCAGAGGCTTTCGTGTCGTTTGACATGGTCGGGTTTGAGGCGCGGGCCCTGGGCGGCGAGGCGGTCGGCGAGGCTGAGGACGGCGAGCTCCTCGCCGAAGGGGCCGGCGGCGCGGGCGAGACGCTCCGGCGGGTGGTCGGTGCGGGGGTTCTCCATAAAGCCGATCTTGAGGTGCAGGGC
>CADCUZ010000105.1 GCA_902806015.1 uncultured Rubrobacteraceae bacterium | reverse complement strand
GGCAGGTCTTGATGGTGAGCAATGAGTAGGCCCGCATGAACGGGACGGTCATCGTCACGGTGTTGCGGTCGGGGAGGAGCATGTCGTGCTCGCGGAACTTCTTTATGTAGGAGAAGATGTAGTCCCACCGGCCGCAGTTAAGGCCCGAGGAGTGCTCGCGCAGCTCGTAGAGGATCTCGTGCATCTCGAAGGTCGCCATGATGGTCTCTATCAGGACCGTGGCCTTGATGGTGCCCTGCGGGATACCGAGCTCGTCCTGGGCCATGACGAAGATGTCGTTCCACAGCCTGGCTTCCAGGTGGCTCTCCATCTTCGGCAGGTAGAAGTACGGGCCGTGCCCGAGGTCCAGGAGCCCCCGGACGTTGTGGAAGAAGTACAGGCCGAAGTCGAAGATGCCGGCCGGGACTTGTTTCCCGTCCACGAGCATGTGCTTCTCCCAGAGGTGCCAGCCGCGGGGGCGCGCTATCAGGACGGCGACCTCGTCGTTGAGCGTGTAGTGCTTGCCGGTCTTGGGGTCGTCGAAGGTGATCGTGCGCCGGACCGCGTCGCGGAGGTTGAGCTGGCTGTCCAGCATGTTGTGCCACGTCGGGCAGTTGGCGTCCTCGAAGTCGGTCATGTACGTCGGGGCGCCGCAGTTGAGCGCGTTGATGAGCATCTTCCGGTCCGGGGGGCCTGTGATCTCCACCCGCCTGTCCTGCAACGCGTCCGGGATCGGGGCGATCTTCCAGTCCCCCTCCCTGACGTCCTTCGTCTCTGGCAGGAAGTCAGGCATCTCGCCGGCGTTGATCCGCTCCTGCCGGTCCTGGCGGGCCTGCAGCCGCTCCTCGACCCTCGGGGTGAACTCCCTCGCGAGCTTGGCCACGAAGGCGACCGCCTCGGGGCTGAGGATCCCACGGAACTCTTCGGGGACCTCCTTGGTGACCTCTATTCCTTCTCCGTACGCGCTCTTCTCGGCCATGATCGGTCCGGGCTCCTTCCTAACGTTTGTCAGAATGGAGAAACTCTAGCAAGCGCAAAGACCCCACGCTCGGAGCCCCCGTCGAACCCTAAGCGGCAACCCGCTCCCGCTTCATCGCCGGGGCCCGCCGCACGTAGACGATGCACGACGTCGGCACGCAACGCCACCGGTAGAGAACCTCGAACTCGCCGAACCCGATCTTCACCCGCGACCCGATCCCCGGCGCCCCGTCCTCGTAGCGCCGCTCCAGGATCTCCTCGGTCTCTGGGTCCCTGTACTGAACCGGAATCATCCCCGCTCCTCTCGCCGATCTACCGTGAAACACACGTTAAACGGCCCCCCGCTATAAGTCCAATCGTTTGCACGTATCAGAGATATAGGAGAAACTAATACCGTAGGCTTTGGGCCCGCCACCGAAGGGAGCGAACTTGCTGTTCCGCCAACTCGAGTGTTTCCTGGCGGTGGCGCGGCTCGGGAATTTGAGTCGGGCCGCCAAGGAGATGTTTCTCACGCAGCCGACCCTGACGGCGCGGTTGAAGGCGCTCGAAGAGGATGTTGGGGACGAGTTGTTCGTGCGGACGAGCAGGGGGATGCGGCTCACGGACGCGGGGCGGGAGTTCGCGCCGTACGCGGAGAGGGTGCTAGGGAGCTTCGAGGAGGGGCGGCGGCGGCTGGAGGAGCTGCGGGGGGCGACGGGGGGGCGGCTCTTGATCGGGGCCTCGCCCGGGGTGGGGACCTACGCGTTACCCGGGTTGTTGGAGAGGTTCGTAGCAGCGTATCCGAGGGTCTCGATCTCGGTGAGGACGGGGCATTCCGAGGAGATCCTGGAGATGACCCTCAAAGAGGAGGTGCAACTAGGGCTGACGCGGGCGATGAGGCACCCGGAGATAGAGAGCCTGCACCTCTACGAGGACGAGCTCGTGCTGGTGGTGGACCCGGGGCACAGGTTCACCAGGAGGGGGACGGCGAACCTGGCCGAGATCGGGGAGGAGCAACTCATCTTCTTCGACCAGTCCTCCAGCTACTTCGAGCAGACCCACGCGCTGCTCAGGGGCGCGGGCATCAGGGAGCTCAGGACGATGGAGGTGGACAACATCGAGGCGGCCAAGAGGATGGTGGAGCACCGCCTCGGGGTAGCCTTCCTGCCCAGGACGGCTGTCGTGAGGTCCGTCTCTTCGGGGAACCTCTGCCTCATATCCATCGAAGAGAACCCGGAGATGAGCCGTTCCATCGCCGCCCTCCGTCGCCGCGACACTCCCGCCAGCGGCCCCGTCGCCGCCTTCCTGGAGGTCGCGGGCGACCTGGCCGAACGGGAGGACCGCGCCAAGCTCTCCCCCACCCTCGCCGCCGACTTCGAGAATCTCCAGCTCATAGACCTGTTCACCTAGAGGGGCCAGGTGGCCAGGGGATCGTTTTAGAACGACGAGCGCGGGACGCGCCGTGGAACCCTTTCGTTCCATGCGGGAAGAAGCGGGGAAGGGGCGCGGGCCTCCCCCCCTCCCCCGAAAATAAAGCCTATGAAACCCTGCGGCCGCAGCACCGCGAACGGCACGAGGCCCGAGCCCGCCAGAAAGAGGGCTGCCACCAACGCGAGCGGGGGGCCGCCCGTGTCCGACAGCGTCTCGGCTCCGGCGCTCGCAGAGGCGTTACCCGTGGCCGAGGCGCTCGCGGAAGCTCTGGCGGAGCCGCCGCTCACGGTCACGGTGCCCACCATGCCCATCTCCTTGCGCGGACCGCAGAAGTACTCGTAGGTATCGTAGGTGCCCGGCTCCTCGAACGTGAACGAGCAGGTCCCGTCCGTGCCACCCTCGATCAGCCCGGAGTCCCACAACCCGTCGTAGGAGGTGTGGTGTGCCCGCGTACCGGCCGCGCTGGACCCAGGTGACCGTGGTGCCCGGCTTGACGGTTATGTTCTTCGCATTGGGGTTGCCGTGTAGTCCTTGTGCGGGCTGTGCCACGCGGACCGTCCGACATGGCGCGCGTGGGCGGGGAGCGGCGGACGCTCCCCGGGAGGTGTCGGGAGGGCAAACCGTAAAGGCGAGGGGAAACCGGATGAAAAGACTGTCGTGGCTGGTGGCGCTGTCGCTCCTGATGCTGTCCGCGTTGGCGCCGGCGGCGTGGACACAGGGCGAGGGGGTCACCGTCGGTACGGAGGACAACTTCTTCGGTACCAAACGGAGACGCCGCGCTACACCCCGAATGGGCTAGTTCGAACCCGAACACAAGCACCTTCGGCCCTATGGAGCCGTCGTAGGGGTGTTCGTGTGGACGAATCCGTGCCCGAGGTTTCGAGCCAGAAGGGCGGCTTGGCCCGGCGCAGAAGTGTGTGGCGAACCAAACGGGCGGTTGACCCGGCTAGTTTCCTCCGCCGCCGTCTCCTCCCCCGCCGCCATCCCCCCATCCGCCGCCGTCGTTCCCATGGTCGCCTCCGTGACCTCCGTCGCCGTGGTCGCCGCCACCGAAGTACCCGTAGAAACCGGCGCCGGCGCCAACGTCCGCCCCGCCGCTCTTGCGCCTCCGTCCGTGGCGTCGCAAAAAGTGCAGAACAAAGCCCAGCACCACGCCGACCGCTATCACGAAAACGATAACCAGGAACAGCTCCACGGCGATTTCCTCTCTTTGGGTGATCCCCGGATGCAAGATTTCATTCTACCGACGCCCGCCCTTTCGTCACACCTTTGGCGTTCTGCGGTGCGTCCGCGCGCGGGTCGTATACTAGGCCGAAAGCTCGATAAAACTATCTGCGAGGTGCTATTGGTGGGTCGAAAGACGATCGTGGTGATGGAGGGCGACCAGACCGGGCAGGAGCTCCTGGAAGAGGCGCTAAGGGTGCTCGACCCGTCCGTGACCGGGGTGGAGGTGGAATTTCAGAGGTACGACCTGTCGCTGGAGAACCGCCGGGCGACGGACAACGGGGTCGTGCACGAGGCGGCGGCGGCGATGAAAGGGTGCGGCTTCGGCATAAAGGCGGCGACCGTCACGCCCGAGACGCCGGGGGGCCTAGGATCGCCCAACGCTATCCTGCGCAAAGGCATAGACGGGACCGTGATCGTGCGCACGGGCAGGCGCATCCCGGGCGTCAACCCGGTGACCGGCGTCCACTCGCCGGTCTCCGTGATAAGGATGGCCGTGGACGACGCCTACGGCGCGGAGGAGTGGCGCGAGGGCGAGGGGCTCGACGAGGTAGCCTACAGGACCGAGAAGATCTCGCGCCGGGTATGCCGCGGCGTCTCCGAGTTCGCCTTCATCCAGGCACGCAAGATGCGCGCGAAGGTCTTCGGCGGCCCGAAGTACACGGTCTCCCCCGTCTACGAGGGGATGCTCAAGGAGGAGATGGACCGGGCCGCGGAGAACAACCGCGACGTCCGCTACGACCCGCAGCTCATCGACGCGACCTACGCCCTCCTGCTCACGACCTTCGGCGAGCCGCTCGTCATCCCTACGCTCAACCGGGACGGCGACTGCATCTCGGACCTGGTGATGCAGATGTTCGGCTCCATCGCCGGGGCGGAGTCCCTGCTCATCTCGCTGGACGAGGACGAGAACCCGGAGACCGTGATGGCCGAAGCCCCGCACGGGACCGCCCCCTCGCTCGAGGGCAAGAACGTGGCGAACCCGATGGCGATGATCCTGGCCGGCGCGGCGCTGCTCGCCTTTTTCCACGAGGAGGGGGCCAGCCGCGCCTCCAGGGCCATCTACGAGGCGACCTTCGAGTCCATCCTGGACGGCGTCAGGACTGCCGACCTCGGCGGCCCGACCGGCACCACGGAGTTCACCGACGAGGTCATCCGCCACGTCCGCACGAAACTCGAAGTCTGGAGCGCCCTTGCCTGAGCACAGGAACGACCTCGTCATAGAAGTCTCGCCCGTCGCCCTGAGGACCGCCGCCCTTGCCGCGATTTCCGGCGTGCGCTCGATGGCGGCCCCGGCGCTGCTGGCCCGCGCCGTCGGGCGCGGTGGGGTTACGGGCCTGCGGGGGACGCCGTTCGCCCCGCTGGGCTCCGGCCGCGTCTCGACCGTCCTACAGGCGCTGATGGTGGGGGAGATGGTTGGGGACAAGACGCCTTTCGTGCCCTCCCGCACCTCCGCGGGTCCCCTCGTAGGTCGCGCGCTCTCCGGCGCCCTCGTGGGGTCCGCGCTTTTCGTCTCCGGCAAGCGCCCAGGCGCCTCGGGCGCGCTGCTGGGCGCCGTCTCCGCCCTCGCCGGCGTCTACGCCGCAGACCGTCTGCGCTCGGCGACCACCCAGGGCCTCGGCCTGCCGGACCCCGTCTTCGGCCTTCTCGAAGACGGCCTTGTCCTCTTCGGCGGGAGCCGGCTGCTCCGAAAAGGATCGGCAAGCGGCGGGTAACAGATCGGCTCCTTTCGGGCAAACCGCCATCGGCAGAGGGCGACGCGTGACGGGCAGAAGGGACCGATCGAGATCCACGTTCGACGGGGCGGCGCTCCTCTACGACGAGAGGTCCGGCCCGGCTACGCGGAAGGGTCCCTCGACGAGGTCGTCTCGCTCTCGGACATTCCCCTTGGCGGGCGGGTGCCCGAGGTCGGGTGCGGCACCGGGCAGGCGGCCGTCCCGCTGGTCCGGCGCGGGTAGGCGACTCCGTCGAGCTCGGCGCGAACCTCGGCGCGGTCGCCTACCCTAAGGTCGCGCGGGCGTGGCGGCCCGGCGGGAGCATGGCGCTGTTCTGGGTCGAGCACGTCCGCACCGACGCCGATGGGGTTTCTTCCGGCCGGTGCACGAGGTCTACGAGCGAGAGGCGCCCGAGGTCTGGGACGAGAACCGCCAGGGACCGACCCGGACCGAAGACGTCCCGTGCAGGACGGCCGATATCGAAGGCTTGGGCTTTTGGGCCTCGTCGTTGGGCGCACTTTCGGGTGGGGCCGGGCGTACGATGCCGTCGGCTATATGCGGGCTTTGGACCCCTACTCCGGACAGCTACTCCGGACAGACGGGTTTGGGGGACGGGACAAGGGCGCCCCTACGCTGAAAACCTCCCGTTTGATCGAGGAACGGCAGGGGAAACGCGACGTGAAGGGTGGTTAGACGAACCTCCACGTCGCCCCGAAAAGGTAGCGGCCCCTACGCGCCGAACCGGCGCAGGAGGCTCCGCACCGAATCCACGTACCCGCCGCCAAAATAGTACGTGTGAACAAGCAAAGGGTAGAGGTTGTACAGGTCGCGGCGGGTCTCGAAAAAGCCGTCCCGGATGGGTCGGATCTCGTCGTAGCGCCTCATAAAAGCCTCGCCAAACGAGTCGAAGAGGCTTATGAAGGCGAGCTCGATCTCCGGGTCCGCGTGGTAGATGGCCGGGTCGAGGAAGGCGGTTATCCCGTCACCCTCGGCCAGCACGTTCGCGCTCCACACGTCGCCGTGGATCAAAGCCGGCGGGTTGGGCTCGCCGATGAGGCCGTCCAGCCTCTCCGCCAGGCGTTCCAGCCGCCGGAGATCCTCGTCGGGCAGCCGGCCGGCTTGGTGGGCCACTCGGGCGATGTAGAGCAGGCGACTCTCGCAGAAGAAATCCACCCAACTCTCCGTCCACGGATTCGGCTGGCTCAGGCTGCCGATGAGCGTGTCCCGTTCGTGACCGTAGGCTTGGGCGGTGACGCCGTGCAGGGCCGCCAGAAGCTCCGCCGCTTGGTACTCGGCCGCTTCGGAGAAGTGGCTGGTCCCCTCGACGAACTCCATTAGCAGGAGCGTCTTGGAGCCGTGCAGGACCTCTGGGACCGGGAGATCCGTCCTCTCGCCCAGGTAACGGAGCATGTACGCCTCGCGTCCCAAGTTGGACTCGCCACCCCGGTCCACCTTGGCCACCAGAGGCGTGCCGTCTTCGAGGTCCACTTTGTAGACCTCGCCGATGCAGCCGCCGCCCAGGGGCCGGACGCTGCGCAGGCGTTCCCCGAGGTGGGCCTCGACGCCCCCCGCGATTATGCCCTCAGCCACCGACGCCCGGGTGCCGCCCGCGGATGTCTTCGATGGGCGCCTCGGACGCCCGCTCCGCGAGGTTGAAGCCGTGCTCGAAACCGTCGGATTTCCCGAAGTACTGGTCCGCCACCTCGCGCTCCGGCGGCCCGGGGGCGAAGCCCAGGGAAGGCCTAACGACTGCGCTACCCCGGCAGAATTCGGAGACCGCGCGGTAGTATTCCTCGTCCATCATAAGGGCGTAGTCGAAGGCGTCGCAGTCTTCGGAGCGACGCTGCCGCCCCCGCTGGCCGCTGATATCCAGGCCACGGAGGGTGGCGCTTCGGACCGCCCCCTCGTACGGCGGCTCCCCGATGTGCCAGGAGTCCGTCCCGGCAGACTCGACGAAGACTTCGCCCCCCAGGCCCTCCCGCCGCACGACGACATCCTCGAAGATACCCTGCGAGATCGGGGAGCGGCAATGCTCACGCCTCACAAACACACGAATCCTTCCGGCTGCACGTCACCGCCGTGTTGCGCGATCCGTTGGGCAGGGTAGCAGAGCCGTATATCGAGTTGAAGATTTCGCTGGCCTGAACACCGCCCTAAAAACACACGGAGGAGCATTGCCCACGCTTCCGCACCGTGCCAACACGAGAAGCCACCGGGGTGGAACATCTGATCTGAGGTGAGAGTGATCGTAGCCCCGGACTCACCGATGACAGTGAACCACCACGGGCCAGTTGTACCGGCGTTGGACCAAGCATTCGAGCCCGGTAGCGCATGTTGGCAGGTACGCGGCTTCTAGACCGCTCATCTGAACATGGTGGCTACCTGTGTCCTTAAGGACCGGGACATTTTTCCCGGCCAATCCGGGACTCTGACTCATGACGGCGGGACGCCTTACCCCCTAGGCTGCTCACAACTCCAATAAGGAGCCAAAACCAAAGGAGGGGAGTCCCTGATGTCTACACCCAACACCACTAAGTGGATCGGCGCGGGCCTGCTAGGCCTGCCCCTCTACGGAGTGCTGAGCTTCTTCTCGAGCCTCAACCCCCAACCCGACCCGAACACCCACTACGATGCCTGGGCTCGCTACGTTACTACCGACTTCTACGTGCTCACGCACCTGTTCGCCAGTGACCTCGGCCTGATCTTGGCGATCTTCGGCACGTTTGCCTTGGGCGCCTACCTCGCAAGAAGCCGCGCGGGCCGCATGGGGTTGGTGGCTATGGCTATCACCGTCTTTGGCAGCCTCCTGTTCCTTATGGTCGGTGGGGTCTCCACCTTCTCTTCGCCCGAGCAGGGTCAGATGCACCTGCAGGGCATAGAGGGCTACCGCGAGATGCCTACCATCTTGGCGCAGACCGCGATGATGGCGACCTTCGGGGTGTCCTTCCTGCTGATGTTGGTGGGCAACGTGCTGCTGGGAGTAGCCATCTGGCGCTCTACGACGCTGCCTAGGTGGGCTGGAGCCCTCTGGGCCGCCGGCTCCGCCCTCCCCATGCTGGGTATGTTGTACGCGTTGCTGCCGATCGGCGCTGACGCTACCCCGGCTACGGTGCCCGTGGGCATGGTACTGCTAGTGATAAGCGGGGCGTGGATGGCCTATAGCGTCCTGCGCAGACCCTCCGCCGAGACGGTGGGCGTCCGAGCCCAACCCAGAGTGCAATAACCTAACCTCCTCCAGATTCCCGGATCGCCATGCGCTTGCACCCCTCGCACGGCGATCCGGGACGCACCCACCGAGAAACCAAGAACCAGCGGAAAGGAGCTACCGATATGTCCATAACCACCGCAACCCCCCGTCCGGACAACGCTCCGCACTTCAAGCGGTTGGTGATCGGCTATCCGCTCGTGGCCTTCTTCGTTCTGGCTTTCTTCGGTGGTTGGCTCGTCCTGCTCCCAACAGTCCTCTTCGAGTCCGGTTTCGGTTTCATCCCGATCGACATACCCGCACCCGCCGTCATGCTCTCCTTCATCCCCGCCTCGATGGTAGGCCCAGCGCTCGCAGCCTTCGTCGTGACGAGGATGGTCGAGGGCAAGGAAGGCACGCGAGAACTGCTGCGCCGTCGCATCCTTAGGTGGCGGGTTGGCGTCCACTGGTACCTCATAGCCATCTTCGGGTTGTGCCACCCGTCTACTTCGTGGCAGCCAGCCTCGTGTTGGGGGCTGCGCCGCTTGGGGCCCTCATCGAGGAGTGGCCGCTCATCTTCACTTCCTACCTGCCCAAGGTGGTGATGGTGTTCTTGATCGTGAGCCTGTGGGAAGAGATCGGTTGGATGGGGTTCGCCTTGCCGAGGTTGCAGGACAGGTACGGACCTCTTATGGCGAGCGTGGTGGTGGGCGTGCTGTGGGCGCTTTGGCACCTGCCCGCCTACTTCAATTCCACGCAGGTTGTGGCCGACAAGGTAGGCCTCGGTGAAGTCGACCGGCTGCTCTACTTGCTCCCCCTGCTCATACTCCTGGCGGTCCTCACCCGGATAGTGATGACCTGGCTGTTCAACGTCACCATGGGCAGCGTCATCGTCGTCACGCTCTTCCACGCCGCGTTTAACATCTCAAACAACGATCTCGTCACCGCCTTCATGCCCGAGATGAATAGCATATTCGCCAACAACGGATGGCTGTACGCCGTATTGGGAGTCCTCGCCCTGTTCCTCACCTTGTTTACCAGAGGCCGCCTGTCGTACGAACCAGACCAGGCAACACCACAGGAGGTACCCTCGGGCAAGGTCGAGCGGCCCATCTCCGGTTCGGAGATGCCCTCTTCTAGGTGATGTGATGATCCAGGGTACTGGCCGGGGGAGACGGAGAGCGCAATAACCGACAGCCCCGGATTGCCTTGTGCTCGTATCCAGGCATGGCGATCCGGGATTACCAACCGAGAAAGGAGACCTGATATGAACCATACAGCAGATGTTGCACAGGGCCACAAGACCCGCGGGATAATCGCCTTCTCCCGATCGCCTTCGGCTTGATCGTGAGCATGTGGGTGCCCGGCCTCGTCCACCCACCGGTCAGATATGGTAGCGTGGCAGAAGAGAAGGAGCTTGGTAATGGAATCCTGCCCGATCTCGATGCCCGCCCATCGGATGCTTAGATGGAGAGCATACGCGTGAGCCGCCCCCTTTCGACAGAGCCACCGTCCGCAACCCCCGCCCTACCACGGCGTGCCAACACGCGGCTGCATGGCCGCTATCTCCTAACGGCACGCATGGCTTGGGTGGTCGTAGCCGTGCTGACGGTGGTTGGTATCGTCATAAGCATCCCGGCCGAATTCGCGCGGCTCCAGACGGTGTGTACGGGCGGCGCGTGCAACCCTGCGACCCTAACCCCGGCGAACGCGCGCGAGCTCGGGGAGATGGGCCTCTCCGTGGGCTTCTACGCCGGGTACCTGATCGGTGTCGACCTTATCTTCGCGGTAACCTCGTTTGTGGTCGGCGTGCTCATCTTTTTGCGAAAGTCCGATGAACGCATGGCCCTTTTCCTCGCGCTCGTGCTCGTGACGCTCGCGGGGGCAAACCTCGCGCCGAACCCGGACACGTTCGCGGACGAACCCACCACCCTGTGGTTAGTGGTCCCCTTCGTGTCTTTCCTCGGCAACACGTCCCTTGTGGTCTTTTTCTATCTCTTTCCCGACGGGCGGTTCGTGCCACGATGGACGCGGGCGCTGGCCGTCGTGTTCGTTGTCGGGCAGGTAGACGAGTACTTTTTTCCCTCCACCTTCCTACCGGATATCCCCGATCCCCTCAACGCCGCGGTGGTCCTCCTCTTATTGGCATCCATCGTGTACGCGCAGGTCTACCGCTACCGGCGGGTGTCCGGCCCCGTGGAGCGCCAGCAGACGAAGTGGATCGTCTTCGGGATCACGGCGACGGTCGTGGGGACGCAGGGCGCGGTCATGTTGTTCCCGCCGCTCTCCTCCCAGCTCCTCGTCGGCCTGGCAGGACAGACCGTCTACAGCCTATCCCTGCTCTTCATCCCGCTCTCCATCGGTATCGCCATCCTGCGCTACCACCTCTTTGACATCGATCTCGTCATCAACCGCGCGCTGGTTTACGGCATTCTGACCACCAGCGTCGTACTCCTTTACGTGCTGGTGGTGGGCGGGCTCGGAGCGCTGTTGCAGTTGCGCGGGAACTTGATCGTCTCGCTGGTAGCCACGGGCCTCGCGGCCGTCCTGTTCGCACCGGTGCGCGAGCGCCTTCAGCGGGAGGTGAACAGGCTAATGTACGGCGAGCGCGACGACCCTTACGCGGTGCTCTCGCGTCTCGGATCCCGCCTCGAATCCACGCTCGCTCCCGACGCCGTGCTGCCCGCCGTCGCCAAGACGGTGAAGGAGGCGTTGAAGCTGCCATACGTGGCGATCCAACTCAGGCGCGATGACGGTTTCCAGACCGCGGCCGCCGCCGGAAATCCTGTGGACCGGCCGCTCGAGGCGCCACTTGTCTACGGAGGCGAAATGGTGGGGCGCCTGATCCTGGGCCCGCGCGCCGGGGACGAGACGTTCGGGCCCGCAGACCGGCGGCTCCTGGAGGACCTCACCCACCAGATCGGGGTGGCCGCCCACGCGGTGCGGCTCTCCGACGAGGCCCTACGCCTCTCCGCCGACCTCCAGCGCTCGCGCGAGCGGCTGGTCGCGGCGCGCGAGGAGGAGCGGAGGCGCCTCAGGCGGGACCTGCACGACGGCCTCGGTCCGCAGCTCGCCGGCCTGACGATGACGGCCGAGGCCGCAAGGGACCTCGTCTCCGCCGATCCCGAGCGCGCGCGAGAGCTGCTAGACAGCCTCGTGGATCGCGCCCAGGCCGCCGTCTCCGACGTGCGGCACCTCGTCTACGCGCTAAGGCCGCCGGCGCTCGACGCCCTGGGCCTTCTCGGGGCGCTACGGGCTCACGCCGATCACCACAACGTCGGCGGCCTCCGCGTGAGCGTCGAGGCACCGGACCAGCTGCCGCCCCTGCCCGCCGCCGTGGAGGTCGCCGCCTACCGCATCGCCCTCGAGGCCGTAACCAACGCCGAGCGCCACTCAGCGGCCCGCACCTGCGTTGTTCGTGTCGCGCTCGACGAGGCGACCGCGGCGCTCTACGTGGAAGTCGCCGACGACGGACGGGGGATCGGAGAGAACCGAGGCACGGGTGTTGGCCTCTCCTCGATGCGCGAACGGGCGGCCGAGCTAGGTGGACGGTTCTCCGTGGAGGCCCCGCCTGCCGGGGGCACCCAGGTCTGCGCGTACTTGCCCCGTGGACGCAACTCCGGCACCACGAACGACTCGACGAAGTGACAAGTCCAGGAGGATCAACCATGGAACTCATCCGCGTTCTCGTAGCCGACGATCACCCCCACTTCCGCGACGGACTTCGGGCGCTCCTCGCTTCGGCGCCCGACCTCGAGGTCGTGGGCGAGGCCGGAGACGGAGAAGAAGCCATCTCGCTAGCAGCCGAGCTCCAGCCGGACGTGATCCTGATGGACCTCAACATGCCGGGGGTGGGCGGCATAGAGGCGACGCGCCGCATCTTGCGCACCAGCCCTCACATAGCCATCCTCGTCATCAGCATGTTCGAGGACGACGATTCGGTGTTCGCCGCTTTGCAGGCCGGCGCCCGCGGTTATCTCTTGAAGGGCGCCCTCAAGGCCGAGATACTGCGCTCGATCCGCGCCGTCTCGAGCGGAGAGGCGATCTTCGGCCCTTCGATCGCCAAGCGCCTCATCCAGTACTTCGCCGGCCCTCGCCCGAGCGCCCCGCCGGACGCCTTCCCCGAGCTCACCGAGCGCGAGCACGAGATCCTCGCCCTGATCGCCCGGCACGAGACGAACCCCGAGATCGCCAAGCACCTCTACCTGAGCCCCAAGACGGTGCGCAACCACGTCTCGAACATCTTCACCAAGCTCCAGGTCTCGGACCGCGCGCAGGCCATCATCCGCGCCCGCGAAGCGGGGTTAGGACAGGAGAGTACGTAGGTGACTAGCTCTCAGAGACGCCCGGACAGGTGTCGCCCGCGTATGTCGTCGAGCAGCCCTTCCGAGGCTTCTTCCACCAGGTCCAGGACGTGCTCGAACTCGTCGGGACCGCTGGAGTAGGGGTCTGGGACCTCCCTCTCCGGGGAGTCGGGCGCAAAGTCCAGGAAGGGCCTGACAACGGCGTTGCTACGGCACAGGGCGGCGACCTTCCCGTAGTTCTCCTCGTCCATGGTCAGGACGTAATCGAAGTCTTGGCAGTCGTCCGACGTTATCTGACGCGCCCTCTGGGAGCTAATGTCCACCCCGCGAAGGGCGGCGGCGCTCAGGGCGCGGTTGTCGGGCGGGGAGCCGACGTGCCAGCGCCCGGTCCCGGCGGAGTCCACGAAGACCTCGCCCTCCAGACCCTCGCGCCGCAGCACCCCCTCGAAGACGCCTTGAGCTAATGGCGACCTACAGATATTGCCCAAACAGACGAACAGCACGCGCACCATTGGCACGTAATCTACCAGCTATCCCGACCAGATTCGGACCACAGGAGGTGCCAAAGTTCTGGCATCACCTACGTACTGTTCTCGCAATCAATGCACACGCTCTCGGTCTGCCCTTTAGCACGCGGCCACCTGACGGTACGTCACCGCTTCGACTAGGGACGTTGTCAGCCGATTCCCAGGTTCAGTGAGCCGGGAAAGTGGGCGGAGTAGTCGGCTCCGGCAGCACCTGTATGACCCACGTGTTCCATACGTGCTGCAGGCGTGGGTCGAACTGAACAGTCTCGCCGGAGATGGTCTGTGCCTCGACCCGCTCGCACCAATACCGACCGGGCAAGTTATGCCGATCTATGATCGCCTCCAGCCTTACCTTGCTGTAAGAGACCCGAGCCTGGGGATCAAGCCGCTGCGGCGGATCGGTCTGCTGCGGGTAGCCCTGGAGCACCAGCACGTCCGCATTTGTGTTGGTCTGGTGCCGAAATCAGCAGTCGCTTCACCGAGCTGGTCGGTGTGCCGCCCAGCGTCTATCGGCGCCAGGCGACGCGCGCGACGGCGGGGATGCCGTCCTGCGTGGCGAAACAGGTGAGCAGACCGATCAGGAATCGAGAAGCGCCGGCCCCCGAGCCGCACCTATAATGACTGCCATGGACATCACCATTCACGCGAGCTTCCTCCCGCACGACGACCCGGACGCATCCCTGGCCTTCTACCGCGACACCCTCGGCTTCGAGGTCCGCAACGACGTCGGATACGGCGGGATGCGCTGGATCATGGTCGGCCCTCCCGACCAGCCCGGCACGTCCATCGTCCTGCACCCGCCGGCCGCCGGCCCCGCCGGCGTCACCGACGACGAGCGCCGCACCGTCGTCGAGATGATGGCGAAGGGCACCTACGCCATCATCCTCCTGGCCACCAAGGACCTCGACGGCACCTTCGAACGGCTGCAGGCCAGCGGCGCCGAGGTCGTCCAGGAGCCGACCGGGCAGCCGTACGGCGTTCGCGACTGCGCCATCCGCGATCCCGCGGGCAACCTGATCCGCATCAACGAGCTGCGCTGACCCGTCCGGCGTTCGTCTTTACGCCCGACGAGACACACCGGGTCGATGTGGCCCACGACTTAAGGAGTGACCATGACCGACTCTTCCACTTAGGGAATCAAGACCGTGCTGCATCCCGTGTCCGACCTGGCGACGGCCAAGGCCGCGTACACCGCCCTGCTCGGCGTACCGCCGCAGACCGACGAGTCCTACTACGTCGGCTTTCTTCGAGGGCACACCCGCCGACCTCCTCGCCGCCCGCCCCACCCTCACCGGCGGGCACCTCGCGGCCTACGTCGGCACCCGACCGAGGCCCTCGCGGACGCCGTGAGACGGGGTCTCTCGTCTGTTTCGACCCGTCCCACTCGCGGACCGATAAGTGATGCTGTCCCAGCGACGAGCGCAGGAACCTGCTGCGCAAGCGTCGGATGCGGGTGGTCGATGCCGGGCACGAAGAACCCGACCGCGCCCCAGAGCGCGAACACCACGCCGGCGAGGCGGGCATACCCGACCATGACGATCCCGGCAGAGATCGCCCACCGATCCACCCGCCGACGCGGCAGCGAGGGGATCGGCACGGTCATTAGCAGAACCCTACGGAAGACGGGCGAGCGGCGTTCGTCTGGCCCGGTTCGAGCCGTGGTGCAGGAATGGTCGTGCCGACCGAGACAGGGCGCTCGGCGCCACGACCGAGGAGGTGACCGCCGAACAGAGACCCTGCAAGCCATCGCGGCCTGACCCAGCCGCAACGAAGGATCACCCCAGATACACAGCAGGAAGCTCCTGAGCCGTGCCTCGAACGCGCGAAGGGCATCATCTCGACCATGTGCGCCCCCTCGGGGCGGGTGTGTGCGTGAATGCTACCATCGCAGCTGACGGGAGGAGTTAGGGAAAAGGTCGTTGTGAACCCCACCGAGTTTGGCGAGAAGGCTCGGCGCGAGAGCATGTTATGGGGCATATACGAACGGTTTCAGGAACAGGCAGACTACGACTGGTCCTCCCCGGCGGCAAGCTCTACTACGACGATGCGAACAAGGCCATCAACGTGAACTGCGGCGACGGCTATTTCTTCGTCGCGTACGCAGGTCTTGCACGGCGCCGCGACGGGGCTAGCCGAAAGTGGGCGAGGACCGACCAGTGGGCCGCCAGCACACTGTGGGCATCATGCAGCGGCCCGGTTGGCGGGGGTCATCGACCTATACCGGAGCTTCGGGAAAGAGTCCCAAAAGACATTCTAGTTCACGCCGGAACCGCTTTCGAGGAAGGTCGCGACGTTCGTGTTCGCCGGATTCTTCATCAGGACCAACGCGACCGGCTTCGTGGGAATCATGTCGAACGTGCGCTCCACCGAAGCGGGCAGGCTCAAGTGCTAGACTGGCCCCTCGTGCAAGATCTCCTAAGGAGGAGCGGTATGGCCGAGGTAACGAGGGTCGGTATGCTCACCGGCGGCGGGGACGCGCCGGGGTTGAACGGCGTTATACGCGCGGTCGCCATGCGCTCCATCGAGGGCTACGGCTACGAGGTCGTCGGCCTCAAACGCGGGTGGAAAAGCCTGCTCTCCCCAGAGCCGGACACCGTGATGCCCCTCGGCGTGGACGACGTGCGCTACATCCTGCAAGAAGGCGGCACCATCCTGGGCTCCTCGCGCACTAATCCTTACAAGAACGAGGGGGATCCGGAGAAGGTAGTAAGGCAGCTCGAAGAGTTCGGCGTGGACGCCCTCGTCGCCATCGGCGGCGACGACACCTTGGGCGTCGCCAAGCGGCTGCACGACGACTTCGGAACGCAGGTCATCGGGTGCCCCAAGACCATAGACAACGACCTCTCGGCGACGGATACCACCTTCGGCTACGACACGGCCGTCTCCATCGCCACCGACGCCATAGACAAGCTCAGGACGACGGCCAAAAGCCACGAGCGGGTCGTGGTAGTCGAGGTCATGGGGCGTCACGCGGGTTGGATCACCTGGGGCGCGGGCCTGGCGAGCGCGGCCAACGTCACCCTGATCCCCGAGGTGGAACCGGACCTCGACGAGATAACCTCCATCTTCGAGAAGCGTGCCGCCAACGGCGAGAAGTGGGGCCTGGTCGCCGTCTCCGAGGGCGTGACTCTCGCCGAGGAGCTCATGACCCAGAACACCGAGACTGACGAGTTCGGGCACGTCCGCTTGGGCGGCATCGCGGAGACGCTCGCCAAGGAGATCGAATCGCGCACCGGCATCGAGACGCGCCACGTCGTCCTCGGCCACCTGCAGCGCGGCGGCACCCCGACGGCTTATGACCGCATCCTCTCGACACGCTACGGCCTGCGCGCCGCCGAGGCCGTCAAGGACGGCGAGTGGGGCAAGATGGTCGCCCTGCGCGGCAACGAGATCGTCACCGTTGACCTCTCTGAGGCGACGGATGAGACCAAGACCGTCCCGGCCGACCTATACAGGGCCGCCGAAACCTTCTTCGGATAGAAGGGGTTCTGGTCCGCCGGATGCGCTCCCCGGCCTGGATGGTCGCGTACGCGGCGGTCCTCGTGCTCCTCGGCGCGGGCTACGTTACGGTGGTCTACGTCGGCGCGCGGGCCGCCCTCTTGTTCACCGTGCCGGCGCTCGTCGCCGCCCTGGTCTCAATCTACCTGACCCTGCGACGGTAACGTGCCCCACAGCTGATAGCTGAGGCCGATAAACGACCGTCCTCAGCCCGTCCCGTTGCGCATGGCGCGTTCGCCGATGCGGCGGTAGCGGTCGTGTCGGGCGGCGACGAGGGTCTCGGGATCGGTCTCCGAGAGTCCGGAGACGACCCGGCCCAGGGCGTCGCCAACGGTGTCGATGGCGTCATCGGGCTCGTTGTGGGCGCCGCCCAAAGGTTCGGGGAGCACCTCGTCCACGATGCCGTGGTCCTTGAGGTCGCGGGCGGTGAGCTTCAAGGCCTCGGCCGCCTCGGCGGCCCGTCCCGGGTCGCGGAAGATGATGGAGGCGCAGGCCTCGGGGGCTATGACGGAGAGGTAGGAGTTTTCTAGCATCCCGACGTAGTCCGCGAGGCACATGGCGAGGGCGCCGCCCGAGCCCCCCTCCCCGATGACGAACGAGACCACCGGCACCGGTGCCCGGGAGAGCGCCATGAGGTCGGCGGAGATCGCCCACGCCTGGCCCCTTTCTTCGGCCTCGCGTCCGGCGAAGGCGCCCGGCGTGTCGACCAGCAGGACTATCGGGAGGCCGAAGCGTACGGCCAGCTCGTAGAACCTCTTCACCTTGCGATAGCCCTCCGGGTGGGCCATGCCGAAATTGCCCGCAACCCGGGCCTTCACGTCGGCGCCCTTGTCGTGCCCGATCAGGACGACCCGGTGCCCCCCTAGGGAGGCCCTCAGCCGCGCGAACCCGCCCCGTACCGCTGCGTCCTCCCCATGCAGCCTGTCGCCCGAAAGCTCGTAGAAGTCCTCCGTGAGCGCGTCGCGGTAGTCGCGGAAGTTCGGGCGGTCGGGGTGGCGGGCGACCTGGACGCGCTGGTAAGGCGAGAGGTTCGAGTAGACGCGGCGCTTGGCGGCATCGAGGGCCTCCTCGAGGCGCGTGATCTCTGCCTGCAGCCCCTCGCTCTCGCCCGCGAGCCGGTGCAGGCCAGAGATCCGCTCCTCGAGCTCCTTGATCGGGCGCTCGAACTCGAGGATCACGCCACGAACCCCAGCAACCGCTCTACGTCGCCCCTGAGAGCGAGCCGGTGCACGATGCGGTCGACCATCCCATGATCCCTCTGAAACTCCGCCGTCTGAAACCGCTCGGGCAGCCTCTCCCTGGTCGTCTGCTCTATCACCCGCGCCCCCGCGAAGCCTATCCGCGCGCCGGGCTCGGCGATCACCACGTCTGCCGCCGTCGCGAACGAGGCCGTCACCCCCCCGAACGTGGGATCCGTCAGCACGGAGATGTAGGGCCACGAGCCCTCGACGTACCTGGTGAGGGCGACGCTGGTCTTGGCGAGCTGCATGAGGGAGTAGACGCCCTCGAACATCCGGGCCCCACCCGAGGCCGAGACTATGATCAGCGGCAGCTCCTCGGCGTGCGCGTGCTCGACGGTACGGGCGACCTTTTCCCCGACCACGCTCCCCATAGAACCCCCGATGAATCGGAAATCCATAACCGCGAGCGCAACCCGCCGCCCGCCCAAAGAGCCAACGCCGCTCACGACCGCATCATCGAGGCCGGTCTTGCGGCGCGCCTTTCTCAGCCTCTCCTCGTAGCCGTCGAAGCCCAAGGGGTCGCCCGCGAGGAGGCCGCCGTCGCGCTCCTCGAAGGAGCCGCGGTCCAAAAGGAGCCTTATGCGGGCGGGCGCGGAAAGCGGGTAGTGGAACTCGCAGTGCGGGCAGACGTTGAACCGCGCCCCGAGGTCCTTCTCGTAGATGGGCTGCCCGCACCGCTCGCACTTGGTGAAGACGGCGTCCATGGGCCCGACGCCGCTCTCGGTCTCGGGCGCGGTCCTGGAGTACTCCCTGCGCTTGCTAAGCCAGTTTCTGATTGGCGTCCTCCGCCTTCTTGACCGCGGACAAGGCCTCGCGCACCCCGCGAAGCCACCCCCCGGCCCCCTCGGCCCCGCCCTCGGCGACGAGCCGCATCAGCTTGCTCCCGATGATGACCCCGTCGGCCTCCACCGCCGCCTCGGCCGCCGCCTCGGGAGACCCAATACCGAACCCGAGCGCCACCGGCACCTCCGCCTTTGCCCGGACCCGCCGCACAAGCTCCGCGGCCTTGGGCGGCAGATCGCCGCGCACCCCCGTGACGCCGGCGACCGAGACGCAGTAGACGAACCCCGTCGCGAGCCCGGCCGCCTCTTCTACCCGCTCCCCGGACGAGGTCGGGGCGACGAGTGGGCAGAAGCCGACGCCGCGGTCGGCGCACATCTTCGCGAAAGCGGCGGCCTCGTCCACCGGAAGGTCTGGGATCACTAGCCCCGAGACCCCCGCCTCCGCCGCCTCGTCCAGAAAACGCGCGGCACCCCTCGCGAAGATGGTGTTGTAGTAAAGCAGGAACACCACCGGCACGCGGTCCGCGAAGCGGGAGGCGAGGCCCAGGCAGTAGCGCAGGTCGGCGCCGTTCTCGATGGCACGGGTGGTCGTGTCTTGGATCGTCGGCCCGTCCGCCAGCGGGTCCGAGAACGGCACCCCTATCTCCAGCACGTCCGCCCCGGCCCCAAGGTACGCCTCCCCCACCCCGAACGCCTCCTCGAGGGTTGGGTAGCCCGCGGTCAGGTACGGGATGAGGGCCGTCCGGCCCTCCGGGAAAGCCCCCCTCAGTCCCTCGGCGCCGCTCACGAGGGGTCTTCGCCCGCTTCCCGCGCGTCCATACCGAGGGCGTCGGCCACGACTCCTATGTCCTTGTCGCCGCGGCCGGAGAGGTTGATGACGAGGTTCTTGCCGGGGCCGAGCTCGTGGGCGACCTTCTTGGCGTAGTGGATGGCGTGCGACGTCTCAAGAGCCGGGATGATGCCTTCGAGGCGGGAGGTCGCGACGAACGCCCCGAGGGCCTCGTCGTCGGTGACGCTCGCGTACTCGACGAGGCCCTCGTCCTTCAGGTAGGCGTGCTCGGGTCCGACCGAAGGGTAGTCTAGGCCGGCGCTTATGGAGTGGGCCTCCCGGATCTGGCCCTCCTCGGTCTGCAAGACGTAGCTCAGGTTGCCGTGCAACACGCCGGGGCTTCCGCCCGTCAAGGACGCCCCGTGCTCGCCGGTATCGAGGCCCCTCCCGGCGGCCTCGACGCCGACCAGCCGCACGTTCTCGCGCCCAACGAAGGGGTGAAAAGCGCCGATCGCGTTCGAGCCGCCGCCGACGCAGGCGACTATGGCGTCCGGGTCACCGCCGAACCGCTCTCGGCTCTGCGCCTCGAGCTCGCGGCCTATGACCGCCTGCAGGTCGCGCACCAGGCGGGGATACGGGGCCGGGCCCGCGACCGTCCCGATGATGTAGTGGGTGTCCTCCACATTCGTCACCCAGTCCCGGATCGCCTCGTTCAGCGCCGCCTTGAGCGTGCCGGAGCCGGTCGTCACCGGCACGACCCGCGTGCCGAGGAGCTTCATGCGCAAGACGTTCGGGGCTTGGCGGCGGGTGTCCTCCTCGCCCATGTAGACCACGCACTCGCGGCCGTAGAGGGCGGCGACGGTGGCGGTGGCGACCCCGTGCTGGCCTGCGCCGGTCTCGGCGATGATGCGCCTCTTGCCCATGCGTTCGGCGAGGAGCATCTGGCCGAGGGCGTTGTTGATCTTGTGCGCCCCCGTGTGCGCGAGATCCTCCCTCTTGAACCACACGTTCGCCCCGCCCCACTCGCGGGTGAGACGCCCGGCGAACATGAGCGGGGTCGGACGGCCGACGAAGTCCCGGGCCAGGCGGTCCAGCTCCTCGTTGAACTCGGGGTCGTCGCTATAGCGTTCGTAGGCCTCTTCGAGCTCTTCGAGGGCGTGGATCAGGGTCTCAGGAACGAACCTTCCGCCGAAGGGCCCGAAATACCCCTCGCGGTTCTCAACCTTTTGCCGCAACGATGAACCTCCGAACGATATCTTCGTTCTTCTTGCCGGGCTCGTCTTCTAGGGATGAGGAGGCGTCCACACCGTAGGGCTCGAAAAAGTCGATGGCCTCCCGCACGTTCTCCGGCGCCAGCCCCCCGGAGACGACGATGTTACCACGGCCCCTTAGCGATTTCGCCACCCCCCAGTCGAACCTCTCGCCCGTCCCGCCCCGCACCTTGTCGCTGTAGGCGTCGAGCAGGAGCAGGTCCGCCTCAAACCTTTCGACATGGGCGAGCGTCTCCGTGTTACGCACCCGCAAAGCCTTCATCACCGGAAGCCCGCCCGCCCGGACCGCCGCCACCGCCTCCGGCGTCTCCTCCCCGTGGAGCTGCGCCAGGTCGAGGCCGGCCTCCCGGGCGACGAGAAGCACCTCCACGGGCGGCTCGTTCACGAACACGCCCACCTTAAGGACGCCCTCCGGGAGGGCGATGGAGATCTTGCGCGCCTCTTCCGGGCCGACCCGCCGGGAGCTTTCGGCGAAGACGAAGCCCACCGCGTCCGCCCCGGCCTCGGCGGCCAAGCGGGCGTCCGCCACGTTGGTTATCCCGCACACCTTCACCATCGTCATGGCCCGGAGTTTACCCCTTGGAGCGGGGGTCATCTCACCGGCCGGCCCGCCGCAGCCCGGTGCCGTCAAGCGTATTGTAAGGAAGGGATAAGCCCCGCGTAAGAACTACCGTTTAAACTGGTGTCAGCGGGTGGAGGCTAGGGCGACACGCGCATCCCGCCGCGACGGGGTCGGAGAGATGGAAGGAGCCGGGGTCTTGGCATCGAACTACGATCTTGTGGTAGTAGGCGGCGGGACCGCGGGGCTGGTCTCGGCCGCGGGGGCGGCCTCGCTCGGCGCGCGCGTCGCCCTCGTCGAGCGGGACAAGCTCGGCGGCGACTGCCTCTACCGCGGGTGCGTCCCGACCAAGACCCTGGTAAAGAGCGCGCGGGTGGCGAGCCTCATAGACCGCTCTGAAGAGTTCGGCATCATAACCGGCGGGGCCGAGGTGGACTTTCCGGCGGTGATGGACCGGATGGAGAGGGTCATAGCGGCAGCGGGCGAGCGCGACAGCCCGGAGCGCTTTCGCGGGCTCGGCGTGGACGTCCTCACCGACGAGGCCTGCATCGAGGCGCCCGACCTCGTTGCGGTGAACGGCCGTCGGCTGAAGACCCGCAGCGCCATAATCGCCACAGGCTCCCACCCCACCGCGCCACCGGTAGAGGGCCTCGAAGAGGTCGGGTACCTGACCAACGTCGGGGCGCTGCAGCTCAGGCGGTTGCCGCGCTCGATGGTCATCGTGGGATCTGGGCCCATCGGCAGCGAGTTCGCCCAGATCTTCTCCCGCTTCGGCTCGGACGTGACCCTCGTCTCCTCCTCGCCCCTCCCCCTCCCCAAAGAAGACCCCGAGGTCGGCGAGATCCTGCGCGGGGTCCTACTGGCCGACGGCGTGGCGTTCCACGGCGGATACAAGGCCGAGGAGGTCCGTGCGGAGAACGGCGAGAAGGTCATGACGGTCCGCAACGAGGCGGGACACGAGGTCGAGGTGCGCGGGGAGGAGATCCTCGTGGCCGCCGGCCGCGCCCCGACGACCGGCGGACTGGGGCTGGAGAAAGCCGGGATCGAGCTCCAGAAGAAGGGCCTCAAGGTGGACGAGCACCTGCGCACTACAGCGCCGAACGTCTACGCCGCCGGGGACATCACCGGCAAGTACCTCTTCACCCACGTTGCCGAGTACCAGGGCCGCGCGGCGCTCAGAAACGCCCTCTTCCCGTCAAAAACGAAGGCCGACCACCGGGTCGTCCCCTGGACCACCTTCACCGACCCCGAGGTCGCCAGGGTCGGCCTCACCGAGGAGCAGGCCCGCCGGGAACACGACGGCGTGAAGGTCTTCCGCCAGCCGTTCGGCGGGGTGGACCGGGCGATGGCCGACGGGGAGACGACGGGCCTCGTGAAGATCGTCACCGGCAGGCGAGGCAGGATACTCGGCGGCCACATCATAGGGCCCGACGCGGGGAACCTGATCCACGAGATAGTCCTCGCCATGCAGAAGAACATACCCATAGGGACACTCTCCACGACCATCCACGTCTACCCGACGCTCGCCCAAGCGAACCAGCGGGCCGCGGACAACTACTACCGCGAGAAAATCCTCCACGACCGCAACCAGTGGCTCTTTTCGGCCTTCTTCGGGGCGCGGCGCCTGCTGGGCAAGGCCACGTCGCCCGCAAAGGGACGCTAAAAGTCCCCCGGCAGAGAGGACCCACGCCGTGAACACGAAGAGCGGGCCACCGCAGATGGAGTCGGATGCCGACGGGGGCCCCGACGCAAGGGCCAACAGGCCCGCGAAGAGAAAGCGAACCCGGGGTAAGCTCGTCGGGATCGGGCTCGCGCTGGCGGCCGTCGTGGTGATGGCGAGGTTTACCGGTCTCTCCGGGTACGTCAGCCTGGACGGTCTGGACCGGCTGCGGGATTGGATCGACGGCTTCGGGGCCGTCGCGCCCCTCGTGTTCGTGGCGATCTACGTTATGGCGACCGTGGCGTTTTTGCCGGGCGCGCCGCTCTCGCTGCTGGCGGGGTTGGTCTTCGGGCCGGTGTTCGGCACCCTGTGGGCCGTGATCGGGGCCACCATCGGTGCGACGCTGTCCTTTCTGGTCGGCCGGTACGCGGCGCGGGGTCTGGTCGAGGGTTGGACGGCGAACAACGAGAGGGTCAAGAGGCTCGACGAGGGGGTAGAGAGGCAGGGCTGGCGGATGCTGCTCATCACGCGGCTCGTGCCGGTCTTCCCCTTCAACCTGCAGAACTACGCGTACGGGATCACCAGGATCGGGCTCGGCACATACGTGCTCCTCACCGCAGTCTGCATTATTCCCGGAGCCGCCGTCTACACCTTCGCCGGCGGCTCCCTAGCGAGCGCCCAGCAAAACCTGACCAGGACCTTCGTCTACCTCGGAGTAGCGGCGGTGTTCTTCGTCGTCATCTCCCTGATCCCCGGCCGGGTTCAGAGGCGAAGACGGAACGAGGGGTGATGGCTTTGCTGGTGGAGCCTGGGAGAGTCGCCTCGGGGGGCGGGTGCAGCCGTGGAGGTGCACGGATGAAGACGCCCCCAGGTGGAACCCATGCTGGTCGTCTTTGATCCCTTGAAGGTCTCCTACCGGGAACTGCTCGCGGTGTTCTGGGAGGCCCACGACCCCACGCAAGAGATGCGCCAGGACAACGACGTCGGCACGCAGTACCGCCCGGCGATCTACTACGCCGACGACGAGCAGCGCCGGGCCGCCCAGGAGACCCGCGCCGCCTACGAAGAGGCCTTGGGCAGCGCCGGCTTCGGCCGGATCGTCACGGAGATCGCGCCCGCCGGCCCGTTCTACTACGCCGAGGGCTACCACCAGCAGTACCTCCACAAGGTCCCCAACGGATACTGCGGTGTAGGGGGGACCGGCGTGGGCTCGCCGATCGGATTCGACGCAGAAGCGGCATCAGAGCCCGAGACCGAAGACGCGCTCCGCCCGATACCGGGCAGCGACGAAGAGTGGCGGAAGCGGCTCTCCTCGGAGCAGTACGCCGTTCTGCGAGAGGCGGGCACCGATCGCCCGTTCTCCGGCGGGTACGTGGACACCGACGACGGCCTCTACCATTGCGCCGCCTCAACCCGCTCTTCGACGGCCGCGCGAAGTACCACTCGGGCACCGGCTGGCCGAGCTTCACCGAGGCCGTCTCGCCGGATGCCGTCGCGCTCGTCGAGGATCATTCCCACGGGATGATATGCGCACCGAGGTGCGGTGCGCGCGCTGCCACTGCCACCTCGGCCACGTCTTCGCCGACGGGCCGCGGGAGGCCGGCGGTCAGCGGTGGTGCATGAACAGCGCCGCGCTGGACCTGGAGCGGCGCTGAAGCGGATCGCGCGGGCGCCATAAACGGACGGCACGCCTGGTCGCGATAGGCGGCTTCCCGAGCGAGTAGGACGGATTCGACGTAGAAGGTAGCTTACCCATGACGCTGATGCCCGTCCTGCTCGGCGAACCGTTCGTGCGGACCACCGGGGCCGCCGGATCCCTGCTGCCGTCGTTGATCGGGCACCTGATCCACGGCGCCGCCACCGCCTGCGCCTTCTTGCTGCTGGAACGCCGCCACGCCGGCCGGCTGCGCCTCGACCCGCGCTTCGCCGCCCGCGAGGAACGCCGGCGGCGCCCGGCGGGAACACCCGCGCCCGCGCTGTGGCTCTTCGTGCTGGGCATGGGGACGTTGCTGCCGGTAGTGCTGGCGTAGCCGCCGGCGTGGCGAGAAGCCGCAGCCCTTCCGTAGGACGTCTACCGGCGGCGCCCGGGTACCCGCTCCTCCGATCAGATCACCCGTAGAGCAACTCGTCGAGGACCCGCCCTTGCGCGTCGGCCGGCGGACGCACGCCCAGCAGGGCGGCGATGGTCGGCGCCACGTCGACGAGGCGGGCGTCTCTGGGAGCGGCGCCCACCCTGACGCCCGCACCCGAGATCAGCAGCGGCACGCGCATCTCCCGGGTGCTGCCGTGACCGCCCCGCGACGCCCCCTCTTCCGGCTCCGCGAGCCCGAAGCCCCACGGCGCCCTGGCCTCGACGACGAAGTCGCCGAGCTTGTCGCCGGCGCGCAAGGCTTTGAGGTCGGCCGCGTCCAGTACGCGGGAGAGCTGGGGCAGCCTTTCGAGCACTTTCCGGACCTCCGTCCGCCTCTCGGACGTCGCCGACCGGCCTCTCAGGGTGACGTCCATTATCCGGCCTGCGCTCTTGACGATGACGACCTCAGTGTCGGACGAAGGCGCGCGTCCCGGGGGTACGATCTCCACACCGCGGCCGAGTTCGGGCGTCGCGGCGAGCTCCTCCAAGAAGGAGCGCTCCCAGCTCGTCATGCCGTGGTCGGAGGTGAGGATAAAGGTCGTCCCCTCGTAGATGCCGACCTCTTTCGTGGCCTGTACGATCCGGCCGAGCTGCCGGTCGAGTTGCGCTACCAGAGACCCGATGTTCGGGCTCTCGGAGCCCTCTAGGTGGCCGAAGGCGTCGAGGTCAGGGCCGTAAACGGCGAGGAAGTTGGGGATCTTCGGCACCGTCACCATCTCGCCGCCCGAGTCCACGGGCCTCTGGTTGAGGATCTCGACGGCCGCGTCCACCCTCTGCTCGAAGAGCCCGCCGGGCCGGACATAGAGGTGCTCGGGGTCCCCGTAGGAGGCGCCGTGATCCTGCACCATGTACCACTGCACCGCCGCGGTCGTCCGTCCTCCGGCGGCCAGCGCCTGGGTGATGGTCTCGGCGTCCAGGAAGCGGGTCTCGCCCACGACCTCGCCGGCCCCGTCGTCGAAAAAGTAGGCGGCGTTGCCGTGCGTCTCGGGGTAGGCGCCGGTGGACATGGAGGCCCGCGCGGGGTTGGAGATGGTGGGGAAGATGCCGTCGGCCACGAAAAGACTTCCCCGGCCCGCCAGGGCGTCGATGTTGGGGGTCGGCGCCCGGCCGAGGTAGTCCGGGTCGAAGCCATCCCAGTCCACCAGGATCACGTGCTGCGGGTGTCCGGTCGGGGATCCGGCCTCCGGGCGGCGTGAGAGCAGCCACGCGGGCACGGAGGCCGCCACGACCGCCGCCCCCGCCCCCGCGAGCAACCCGCGCCTGGAGATGTTCACCGGCGCACCTTCGCCGGCCGGAACCCTACGGGCCCGACGAGGAGCACCAGGGCGGGGACGAGGAGCGTTCGGATCACGAAGGCGTCCAGGAGCACGCCGAGGGCGACCGCCATGCCGACCTGGAAAAAGTCCTGCAGGGGGATGAGGGTCAGCGCCAGGAAGGAGGCCGCGAGGGCGAACCCGGCGGCGTTGATGGTCGGGCCGGTCCGCTCCAGGGCCGCCGGAACGGCCTCCCCGAGGGTCCTCCCCTCGGTCTCCTCCCTGACGGCGGCCATGATGAAGATGTTGTAGTCGCTCCCGAGGGCAACCAGGAGCAAGAACAGCACGAAGGGCACGTAGTAGACGACCCCGTCCTGCCCGAGCACCCCCTGGAAGAGCACCGTGCAGACGCCAAGGGTGGCGGCAAAGCTCAGGGCGGTCGAGCCGAGCAGGTACAGCGGGGCCACGGGGGTCCGCAGGAGCAGGGCGAGCACGACGAACGAGACGGCGAAGAGCAGCGGCGCCACGGTTTCGAGGTCAGCCGCCGAGGTGTCCCTGGCCGCCGCCGAGAGGGCCGTCTGCCCCCCGACCACCCCGGTCGCGTCCTCGAGCCCCGCCTGCTCCAGCAGCGCCGGCAGCCTGTCCTGCAGGCGCCGCGCCTGGTCTAGCGCTTCGGGAGAGAAAGGGGGGCCGTTAAAGACCAGCAGCACGCGGGCGGCCGAGCCGTCCGGCGTCACAAAGTCTATCTCAGGGACGCGCCCCGCGTACTGGGGCCCGAAGGTCAGCGCGGACCCGCCGGCGTCCAGGAGCTCTGCCTGCAGCCCGCCCTGCAGCCGCAGCAGTTCTTCGTTCTTTTCGTCCAGGTTCTCGCCCCGCACCAGCACATTGACCGGCGCGAGGACGCCCCCGGGAAACTCCCCGCTCAACTCCTCGTAACCGCGCACGGAGGCAGCCGAGTCGGGCAAGTTTGCCAACTGGTCGAAGCCGATCCTCAGGCCGAGGTTGCCCGCCGAGGCGAGGATGAGGCCGGCGACGATCACGCCGACGATCAGACCGGAACGTCGCTGGAGCGCGGGCCATGACGGGTCCGGCCGCCGGGCCGGACTCCTTCTCCCGAATGCCGCCGGGCCGAGGATGGCCAGGAGGGCGGGGACGAGCGTCAGGGTGACGACGAAGACTATGCACAGGGCGAGGGCCAGGCCCGGACCCAGGACCCTGTAGATGCCCAGCTCCGCCAGGACCAGCAAGGCGAAAGCGGCGATCAAGACCGCCGCAGATGAGAGGAGTATGCCCCCGACCTTCTCGACCCCGACCCTGGCCGCTTCGACGCGCCCGGCCCCCTCTTCCAGCGCCTGGCGGGTCCTTGAGAGCAAGAACAGGGCGTAGTCCGTCCCGACGCCGAAGAGCAAAACGACGATTATCGGCTCGATCTGCGCAGGCACGTTCGTCCCCTGCTCGGACGCTATCCAGCCCAAAACGCGAAGCGTCAAAAATGTCGCCAGCCCGATGCTGGCCAGCGGAACCAGCGGCGCGACGGGCGAGCGGTAGGTCAGGGCGACGACAATGAAGATGGCGAGGGTCGTGACGACCGTGACCAGGCCCAGGTTTCCCTCGATGGCGACTTTGGTGTCGTACTGGACGGGCTTGATGCCCGTGAGGGAGGTCCGCAGCGGGCCGGGGGCATCCAGGTCTTCGCGGACCTCCCGGGCGCTGGCCGCGACCTCCGTAAGCCGCGTCCCCCGCTCGAAGTAGAGCAGGACGGGCAGCGCCCTGTTGCCCACCAGCCCCCGGTCCACGCGCGTGGGGTTCGAGGAGTTCTGGACGGCAAGCGGAACCGCCCGCAGCAGGCCGTAAGACCGCCCGGGTCCCCCGTTCAGGTTCTGGATCCCGCCCCTAATCTCTTCCAGGTCGGTCCCGGTAAAGCCTTCGGGGTTCGAGTAGACGAGTATGGCCGGCGCTTCGACCGACCCAGACAAACCTTGGGCCTGGGCCTCGGCCCTGGCCGCCGGGGCGGACTTCGGCACCACCTCCGAGAGGCTGCTGCTCGTGCTTTCGCCGAGCGCCGGTAGGTAGAGGTACGCGGCCAGGGCCACCACCGCCCAGAAAAGCACCACCACGAAGCGGAACCTGACCAGGAGCCGCCCGAGCATACCGAAGAAGCCTCTGGGACGCATCAGGGGAGTCTACACCCCTAGTGTAAGAGAACGGCGCGCCACGACGGGTTCGCGGGCTGTTCAGAGATTTGTAAGGCGCAATTAAGAGTTTTGTAGTTCTGTTCTCGTATCATGGAACTGACAAAGGGGGAGTCGTCGGGCCCCGAGATAGGAAGCTTCGCATGAAGCACGTACTGGTCTTGGTCACGCTCGCGCTGGTGTCGCTATCGGCGGCGTGCGGTCCCACTAACGCCGCCACCGCGGGGTCTGATGCGGATGGGAAGCGCAAGGTCACATCCTCCCCCGCAAAAGACCCCCGGCTCGTCCTGGGCGATACGGCGACGACCGCGGACAACGGAACCACGCTGGCCGTGCCCTCCTACGAGTCGCCCTCGACGGTGAAAGGCGCCAGACCGGAGCCCCGCGTCTTCGAGAGATCCTTCAGGGCCGAGAGGGACCGCCTTTCGGGCTGACCCCTTCCGGAAGCCCGATGCTTCACCCGTGAACATTTTGGGCGCGATGCCCCGGCTCCCTCCAGGGCGTCGTCGGGGCATCGGGGTGAGGGCCCTTACGACGGACGGCGGGAGAAGTCCCTGCCCGGAACGCGAGGCTCGTCCGCGTCGCTGCCGGCGCGCGAGCTCCAGAGATTCCACAGGTGGTAGCTCAAGACCAAGAACAGGCCGCCGAAGCCGAGGATAGAGGGATCGCCTCCCGCTCGCACCCATCCTGTCGTGGACCCGCGTGCCCTGGTAGTTGACGGCGGAGTCTTCCAGGTCCCCCTCCCGAGGTTTCAGGAGAACGGCGGGCCCTCACCCTCCTTCGTGCCCTTTCCCCGTTCCGATCGGGTCACGGGAGCGAAGCCATCCGCGCCACGAGCCCCGGGTCCCGCATCGCGGCCTCGCCGACGAGCACGGCGTCTGCCCCGGCGTCGCGCATCCTGCGGGCGTCTTCGACGGTTTTGACGCCGCTCTCGGCGACGAGGATCGCGCCGGCGAGCCTCGGGGCGAGGCGCTCGAAGGCGCCGAGGTCGACTGTGAAGTCGCGCAGGTCCCGGTTGTTGACACCTACGACCCTGGCGCCGGACTCGAGCGCGAGGTCCGCCTCACCCTCGTCGTGGATCTCGACGAGCGGGGTCAGACCAACCTCGACGGCCAGAGAGACGTGGCGGGCGAGGGTCGCCGCTTCGAAGAGGGCAGCTATGAGCAGGACGGCGTCGGCGCGGGCCCCGGCTTCGAGGACCTGCGCCTCGTCCACGGTGAAGTCCTTGCGGATCACGGGCAGGGAGGTGCCGTTCCTGGCCGCGTCGAGGTCCTCGAGGGAGCCCTTGAAGCGGTCCGGTTCGGTCAGGACGGAGAGGCAGCTCGCCCCTTCCCGCTCGTAGCCTATGCCCCATTGGGCGGGATCCACCTCCCGGATGACCCCGGCGGAGGGCGAGGCGCGTTTTATCTCGGAGATCACGGAGAGGCCGGGCGGGCTGAGCGCGGCGGCGAAGTCCCGCTTCTCGAAAAGCAGCGCCTCCTGGTAGAGGGCGTCGAGGTCCACGCTATCGTGCAGATCCCCGGCGCGCAGGAGCGCGGCCGCGGCGAGCTCTTCGAGAACCGTCGCGCGGCTCACGCGGCCCCGGATTTCCTGCGGGTGGCCCTCACGAAGTCTTCGAGGGCCCGGCCGGCCGCGCCGGTCTCGATAGAGTCCTCCGCCTGGCGGACGCCCCCTTCTATGGTCGCCGTCTTGCCGGAGACGAAGATGGCGGCCCCGGCGTTGAGCAGAACCACGTCGCGGGCGGCGCCGGTCTCCTCGCCGGAGAGTACGTCGCGCAGGACGCGGGCGTTGAGGTGGGCGTCGCCGCCGAGCAGGCCGTCGGGGGCGTGGCGGGCGAGGCCGAAGTCCTCGGGGGAGACCTCGTACTCCTTGAGGTCTCCGTCGGAGACCTCGGCCACGATCGTCCCGGCGCTCGTCGTGATCTCGTCCATCCCGTCCGTCCCGTGGACCACGAGCGCCCGTTCGGCCCCGAGGTCCCTGAGCGCCTCGGCGACCGGCCTGACGTAGGCCCCGCCGAAGACGCCGACGAGCTGGCGCTTCGCGCCCGCGGGGTTCGTCAGGGGCCCGAGGAGGTTGAAGATCGTGCGGAACGGCAGCTCGGCGCGCACCGGGGCGACGAAGCGCATC
>CADCUZ010000104.1 GCA_902806015.1 uncultured Rubrobacteraceae bacterium | reverse complement strand
GAGGTTTTTGAGGTACTCCTCGGAGTTGCGCTTAAAGACCTTGTAGAAGCTGGCGTAGCTCTGGAGGAACTGGCTGGAGGGCTCCAGGAACTCCTCGCGCTCGATGACGTCCCCAACAAAGTCCGAGAAGGGGCCGTTGGTGGCGTTGTACCACCGGGTTGCGAACTGCAGGGGGTCGGCGGGCAGGTTTCCGCTGGCGAGCAGGTTCTCGCGCGCTTCCTCGAGCATCTGCGTCCAGCGGGGCAGCAGATCCACGGCGTTCTGGCCGACCTCGGCGCCCTTCTGCCAGGTCGCCGTCGTCGCCTCGAACCACCGTCGCCACAGGTCCTGCGCCCCTGGGTTCCCTCCAACGGCCCCGGGTGCGGCCCCGATCATGCGCTCTTGCGCCTCCCGCACGTTGTCGAACCACTGCCGGTAGAACCCGGCCGGGTCCGCGTGCCCTCCCCGCGCCCCCCGCGCGGCATCGGCCCACAACTTCGTGCTCGCCTCGTACCACCGCCGCCACAGATCCGTCGGGTCCATGACGGATCGGGACCCTCGCTCCTCTTCCAACAAAAAACCTCCTCGTACGCCCTCTTCTTAGTCTGGCTGGGTGCGAATTATACTATTAAACTTATGTGTCGCTTGCACATACCAGAACCGGTTGGGCGGGTTGCCGCTGGCCTGGGGCGGACGTATATTGCCCGCGAGGGGCCGGACGTGACTTCGACGGGGAAGGGGCCGGGATGCGGGGAAACGGCGGCGGCGACCGCGAGACGGTGTTCACGATGGAGGCAACGCCCATAAAGTACGGCCGGGGTGCGGCCGAGGAGGTCGGCTGGGAGGTCAGGCGGCTTCGGATGGGAAGGGTCATGCTCGTCTCGGACCCCGGGGTGGTACAGGCAGGCATCACGGGCCGCATCGTCGAGCTGATAGAGGCGGAGGGTGTCGAGGTCGAGGTCTGGGACCGCTCCCGCGTCGAGCCGACGGCCGACTCGTTGCAGGCCGCGGCGGACTTTGCCAGGGACGGCGGTTTCGACGGGTTCGTGGCCGTGGGGGGCGGCACCAGCATAGACACGGCGAAAGTCTCCGACCTCATCGCGACGCACGGCGGTGAGATCATGGACTACGTCAACGCCCCCGTCGGGGACGGCAAGAAACCTCCCTCGCCCCTCAAGCCCCTCCTGGCCGTCCCGACCACGGCCGGCACCGGCGCCGAGGCGACGACGGTCGCCATCCTGGACATCCCGGACCAGAGGGTAAAGACGGGCATCTCCCACCAGTACCTCCGCCCCGACCGCGGCCTGGTGGACCCGTTGCTGACCATGACCATGCCCCCCGAGGTGACGTCCTCCTGCGGCCTGGACGTGGTCTGCCACGCCGCCGAGTCGTTCCTCTCCAAGCCCTATGACGCCCGTCCGAAACCCGACAGCCCCGACGACCGCCCGCCCTACCAGGGGGCCAACCCCATCGCCGACATGTGGAGCGGCAAGGCCTTGGAGTTTGGCGGCAAGTACCTCCGCCGGGCCGTAAAGGACGGCGAGGACGTGGAGGCCCGGGGCGCGATGATGCTCGGGGCTTCGCTCGCGGGCGTGGGTTTCGGCTCCGCGGGCGTCCACATCCCGCACGCCTGCGCCTATCCCATAGCCGGCCTCAAGCACGAGTGGCAGCCGCCCGGTTACCCCCAAGACCACCCGTTCGTCCCGCACGGCTGGTCCGTCATAGTCACAGCACCTGCCGCCTTCCGCTTCACTTACGACGCGATGCCCGAGCGCCACAAAGAAGTCGCGGAGCTGTTGGTCGGGGGGCCAATCAGCGACGCGGACGAGAACACGCTGCCCGAGGTCCTCATAAGCCTCATGAGGGACATCGGCGCCCCACGCGGCGTCCGGGAGCTCGGCTACACCGAAGACGATATAGACGAGCTCGTGGAAGGCGCCATGAAGCAGCAACGCCTGCTGGTCGGTGCCCCGAAAGACGTGACGGAGGAGGACCTCGCGGGCATATTGCGCGAGTCGATGGAGAATTGGTAGCAACGGCATCAGGTATCGGGCTTCGGGTCATGGGGGTAGCGTCGCCGTGGGTACGCCGCCCCCGAGGGAATCCAGGCCGCGTAGCCCGCTTGCGTCCGCCCACCGCACCGTTTTTCTGACGCCCGAAGCCCCGACAAAGGGAGAGACCCGTGTCCGACGATCTACGCCTCTACTTCATCGAGTGCGGCAGCCTCAAGACGCAGGTGCAGTTCATCAAGATGAACCAGGGGTTCGGGGACTCCTACGAGATACCCGTTCCTTTTTTCCTGATCACGCACCCTAGAGGTAACGTCCTCTACGACGGCGGCAACGCCTTGGAGGTCGCCCAGGACGCCCGCGGTCACTGGGACGCCGTCGTGGACGCCTACGACCCGGTGATGGACGAGGACGATTTCGTCGTCACCCAGTTGCAGCGGATGGACGTGGACCCGGCTTCGATCAGGTACGTGATCCAGTCGCACCTGCACCTCGACCTTTCGGGGGCTATAGGTCACTTCCCGAACGCCGAGTACGTCGTGCAGCGCCGGGAGCTGGGGTACGCTTACACGCCGGACTGGTTCCGGAAGCCGGCCTACATCCGCAAGGACTTCGACAGGGACGTGAAGTGGCTCTTCCTCGACGGCGAGCACGACGACGGCTACGACCTCTTCGGCGACGGCACCATAAAGACGCTCTTCACGCCGGGTCACACGTCGGTGATCGTGGGCCTGCCCGGCGAGGGGCCGATGATGCTCACGGCGGACGCCTGCTACACCATGGACCACTACAACGAGACGGCGCTGCCGGGTCTGATCCACTCCGCCGCCGACGTCGCCGACTCTACGCGCAAGGTGCGCCGCGTCGTCGAAGGTCACGGTGCCACCCTTGTCACAGGCCACGATCCGGAAGAGTGGCCGAAGTTCAAGAAGGCCCCGGACTACTACTCGTAATGCGCGACTCCGGGACACACGAGGGCTGGCCCCAAACGGTCGCCGTCGTCGGGGCCGGCACGATGGGCCTCGGCGTGGCGGAGTGCTTCGCCGCCGCCGGGATAAGCGTGTGCCTGACGGACGCGACGCCGGACCTCACGCGGCGGGCGAAGGAGAGTCTCGTGGGGCGCGCCCACGGGCATGCTGCGGCAGGCCTGCTGGCGGAAGAGGCCGCAGAGAGGGTCGAGGCGGTGGAGACGGCGGATGACGCGGCGGAGGCCGCCTCCGGCGTGGATCTCGTCTTCGAGGCGGTGCCGGAGGACATGGATCTAAAGCGGACCATTCTGGGCGCCTGCTCCGGGGCCGCACAGCCAGGGGCGGTCATCGTCTCCAACACCTCCTCGCTCCCGATAAATGATCTCGCCGGTTTCGTCGCACGCCCGCAGCGCTTCTGCGGCATGCACTGGTTCAACCCGCCAGAGTGGACGCCCGGCGTCGAGGTGATCCCTAGCGCTGCGACCGAAGCGGAGACCGTCGAGCGCATCGTGGGGTTCCTGCGCGGGGTTGGGAAGCGGCCCGCGGTCGTCGGCGACGGGCCCGGGTTCGTGGCGAACCGCCTCCAGAACGCGCTGTTCCTGGAGGCGGTTCGGTGCGTGGATGAGGGGCTCGCCTCGCCACAAGAGGTGGATGAGGTGGTGCGCGGCTGCTTCGGTTTCAGGCTGCCCTTCTTCGGGCCGTTCCTGATCGCCGACATGGCCGGCCTCGACGTCTACGAGAGCGTGCTCGGTGTTCTAGAGGAGGGTTTGGGCGAGAGGTTCGAGGCGCCGGAGACGCTGCGGGAGCTGGTGGCACAGGGGCGGACCGGCACCAAGAGCGGCGCCGGGTTCTTCGAGTACACCAAAGAGGAGCGCGGCCGGCTGTTGCTCGAGCGCGACCGCCGCTACGCGGCGCTGAACGAGCTGCTGGAGAGGCTGCCTCCGGTGGGCGTGGTATCCCAGCAGGGCCAACGATAGAGGCGAGCTGCCTAATCGTGGGTGCCGGAGCCATCGGCGGCGTGACGGCCGCGAAGACGGCCGGCGAGGTGCGGCGCGTGTCCGTCCTCGACGCTGACGGGGAGCACGTCAACCTGATGAGCGATACCGGCCTTCTGCTCGACGAGCTCGGCGAAGAACGCCGGGTGCGACTCGACGCCCACGCTGACCCCGGGGCCTTCGAGGGCCCCTTCGACTTCGCCCTGGTGACCCTCAAGGCCCCGCACCTCGAAGCCGCCCTGGATCCGCTGGTGGAGCGTGGTCTTGCGCAGACGTTCGTCTCCCTAGGGAATGGGCTCGTGCAGGATCGCATAGCCGGCATCGTCGGCGAAGAGAATCTGGTCGTCGGGACGGTGGAGTGGGGGGCTACGAACCTGGGGCCGGGACACCTGGCGCAGACCACGCGTGCGCCGTTCGTGATCGGGGAACCCGACGGCGTGACGCGCGACCGGACGCGTCTGCTAGCCGAGGCGCTAGGGACCGTCGCCGACGTGCGCGTCACGGGGAACATCCGCGGCCAGGTCTGGTCGAAATTGCTCGTAAACAGCGCCTTCTCCGGCCTCGGGGCGATCTCGGGCCTGCTCTACCGCGAGGTCGTCGCCGACCCAGCCGGTAGGGAGGGCGCGCTCGCCGTCTGGCGCGAAGGCTACGACGTCGGGCAGGCGCGGGGCATCGCGCTTGAGGACGTCCTCGGGCTCCCCGCGGAGGCGCTCGTCGTGCGCGCTCCGGAGGACCGGAGCCGGGCCGACGAGGCGCTCGAAGTGGCGATGGGCTACGCCGGGGCGACGAAGGCCTCGATGCTCCAGGACCTCGAAAGGGGCGCCAGGACCGAGGTGGACGTCATCAACGGCGGCGTCGTCGAGAAGGGCCGCGAGTACGGCGTCGAGACCCAGCTCAACGAACGAGTGGTCGAGCTGATGCATGCCACGGAGAGGGGCGAGCGCCGTCCGGGGCGGGACGTTTTCGAGGATCTGGGTGGCATCATCCACGGCGCCTAGATCCTCTATGCGCGACCCTCCGCGGGCTCACGCCTGCCCGGCGGCATCGGACACGCGTCTGGCGTGGCGGGCGGGGGCGACGCGCAACGCCGGCTTCACGTAGGGTGCGCGGGATAGTCCGCGGCTAGAAGGCGACGGCGGTCCGGCCTTTGAGCCCGAAGGCTTCGCGGGCCTCGTCGGGGGCGGCCGGTTCGCGGTCGAACATGGCGGCGAGGGCGACGGCCTTCTCGACGAGCTCTGCGTTGGTTTCGGCGCGCCTGCCGCGGCTGACGCGGAGGTTGTCCTCCAGGCCGACGCGGACGTGGCCGCCGAGCATCAGGCACATGGCGGCGAGGTGGTACTCGGCCGGATAGCCGACGCCGGCCGCCGACCAGGTGAGGTCGTCGCCGAACAGGTCGGTGGCGGTGCGGCGCATGTGCATGAACTGGTCTATGGTGGCGGCGTTCGCGCCCATCACCCCGAGCACGAACTGGACGTGGACCGGCAGGTCCAGCATGCCCTTGCCTACCAAGTACTTGATATTGTAGAGGTGGCCCACGTCGTAGGCCTCGAGCTCCGGTTTTGCGCCGGCCTCGCGGAACATGGCGCAGACCCTCTCCATGTCGGAGAAGGTGTTGCGGAAGATGTAGTCGCGGGTGCCTTCCAGGTAGTCCACTTCCCAGGCTTCAAAATCTCCGCCGCGCTCGGCGATGGGGAAGAGGCCGAAGTTGAAGGAGCCGGTGTTGAAGGTCGCCATCTCGGGCCTAAGCTCGGGGAGGACGGCGGCGCGTTCTTCGAGCGACATGCCCTTCCCGCCGCCGGTGGTGGGCTGCACGATAACGGCGCACCGCTCCTTGATGCCCCCGACCACCTCGCGGAAGAGGCCTATGTCCGAGCTCGGCTTGCCCGTCTCCGGCTCGCGGACGTGGAGGTGGACGATGGCGGCGCCGGCCTCGTGGGCGCCTACGGCGGACTCGATGATGTCGTCTGGCGTGATCGGTATGGCCGCGCTCTGGCCCGGCACCGTCATGCCGCCCGTGATCGCCGCGCTGATGATGACCTTTTCCACGCCGTTCTCCCTTCCCTGCTCGGTCCTGACCAATGGTAGGGCCGGCGGCGGGCCGCCGCAAACGGTCGCGTAGAATGGGGCGATGCATCCGCAGCCCGCCCGAGGGCCGTTCAGGAGACGGAGAAGGGGCTCAACCTCTTTACAAGCTGCTCCGGTGACCGGCTTTCGGTCTGTGAGCTGACCGCTTCAGGGCACGGGGTGCGGCGCCAGCGTTCCCCGCTACCCCGGAGCGTGCTCCCGAAGGAGTACAGCCAGCGCTCCGGCAGCCCGAGGTCTACCTCCGCGACGCTGCTGGCGCCTGCCCGTTCGCAGACGCGGTCGCCGTTTGGGCCGTAGACGGGGAACCCGTAGAAGTTGTCCCTCCCGTGCCACATAAAGACGGGGAAGCGCTCCGGGGAGAACTCCCTGAGGTTCGGCGTCGCGTAGTAGCTCACCTGCTCCTGGGTGACGGTCAGCGGTATCCGCGTGCCGGTATCTCGCAAGACTTCGTTGGTCCACGCGTCGCTGGAGACCACGACCCTATCGGCGAGGTACGTACCCCCGTCCGTGACGACCTCCAAGCCCTACCCGCTAGAACGGACAGCCCGGACGGGGGTCCCATCGAGGACCGTCGCCCCGCGCGCCCGCGCCAACCCTACGTGGGTCGCTTTCGCCTTGCGGGCGTCTACCAGCCCCGAGTCCTTCTGGAAGATCGCCCGCTCGAACCCTCTTAGATGGAACTGCGGCCAGCGGTCCGTAAGCTCGGGCTGATCCAGAAGGACGTAGTCGAAGCCGTGCTCCTCGAAGGCGGCTACGTAGCCGTCCACGTTGCGGGTGCCGACCTTCTTGGGGTCCCTCTCCTCCGGTGCCTCTACAACGAGGTCTCCGGTTTTAAAGAGCACCTGTACGCCCGACTCCTCCTCTACCTCGTAGAAGGCCTCGTAGGCGTGCGGGGCGAGGGCGGCGTACTCGGATTGGTGCTTGGCTAGGCGGATGATGCGGGGGTGGTCCTGCGACGCGCCGCGGTCGTGCCCGAGGCAGAACTGTTCCAGGTCGAGCACGCCCGGGCTCAGCTCCCTGGAGAGCCAGTAGAGGACCGCCGAACCCAACCCGCCACACCCGACGACGATAACTTCGTAATTCTTGTCCATGCCCGAAATGTAAGAGCGGGCCCGCGGGCCGTCCAATACGTTTTTCGGCGCGGATCATAAGCGTGGCTTGTAGGGCGTTCGCTGTCGGTCGGCGGTGTTCTTCGGCCCCCAAAAAGGAGTACAGTACAGGCACACAAAGAAAGTACGAGCGGAGCAAACCATGGAGCTCAGGCACCTAAGATATTTCGTCGCGGTGGCCGAGGAGCTGAACTTCAGCCGCGCGGCCGGGCGGATGTACCTCTCCCAACCGGCCCTGAGCCAGCAGATCCGCAAGCTCGAACGCGAGCTTGGGGTCGCACTTTTTCATCGAACAAAGAACCACGTCGCGCTGACCGAGGCCGGGAAGGTCCTGCTCGAGGGCGCCCGTCGGGTCCTCATCCTCGTCGAGCAGACGGCCCGCGAGGCCAGAGAGGTGGGAGGCGCCCGGGGCCGGCACCTAAAGGTAGGGTTCCCCGAGTACGCGAACCACACCCCCGTCGCGGACGCCCTGCAGACCTTCCGCAGGCGCTACCCGTACGTCGAGATGGAAGAGCACGAGACGTTCACGCTGCAAGAGACGCTGCAACAGATCGACAAGCTACACAGGGGGACGCTCGATATCGGCTTCATGCTGAGGCCCGAAGAGGACGAGCTTTTGGAGATAGAACACGTTCTGGGCATAGAGCTCGTGGCCGCCCTCCCCGTGGATCATCCCCTCGCCGGCCGGGCCGAGATCTCCCTGAATGAGCTGTCGGACGAACGCCTCATCCTCCCCTCCCGCAGCTTCCACCCCCGCTCCTACGACTACGTGGTCGGGTGTTGCAGAGAAGCGGGCTTCCAGCCCAAAGTGGTGCAGCGTAAAGAGCCGCAACTGTACTCGGGGCCCACGACCTACAGGATGGTGGCCTCCGGCATAGGGGTCGGCATCGTCGCCAGGCCCGTGGTCTCGGGGTACCGGCAGTACGGTGTGATCTTCAAGCCTCTGCGGGATCCCTCGCCGTCGCTGGAACTCGTCGCGGCCTGGCGGCGCGATGACTCCTCTTCGAACCTGCAATTCTTTCTCGAAATAGTCAGGGAACTCACCCCGAATTCGGACGAGAACACTACCGTACCGGAAGGATCATCCGCCCTGGGCGCTTGACCTCCGAGGGCCCTCTCAGTATCCGCTCCGAGAGGGAGGCGTCTGGCTCGCCTCTGGCGAAGATGTCCGCGTTCGGGATCCAGGCGGTCGCGTGGGTGCGCCTCTGCTCCTCCTGCCCGGGCTCCGGACCGTACATCCCGTACTCCCGCATCCGGTTCCACTCGCTTATGCTGTCTACGAACCCTCGAAACGGATCGCGTCTCTCGCTCATTGTTCCCCCTCTATTCCTCGGGGTTCGTGGGCTGGCGGTCCCTCATCCGAACGTGCCTCAGCCTCCTGGGCGGCGGGTGCATGATCTCCTGCATCTGCCGCATCTCGACCTGGCGGTCGTAGGCCATCGCCTCCTGCATCTCCCGTCGCTCTTCGCGGTAGTCCGTCTTGAGGGTCTTGTACAGGCCGTAGCACATGGGGACCATGAGTATCCCGAACGGCGTCGCGGCCAGGATCGCCCCGTTCGTGAGCCCGCTGAGCGCGTCGGGCCCGCCGCCCCCGGCCAGCAGCAGGGCCACCGCGAGCGCCGCCATTATCACGCCCCAGGTGAGCTTGATGCTCGTCTTCGGGTTCAAGACGCCGCCGGCGGACATGCTACCGAGCACGATGGTCCCAGCGTCCGCCCCGGCCACGAAGAAGATAAAGACCAAAAAGAGCGCCACGAGCGACGTGAGCAGGGCGAGCGGGTACTGGCCGAGGAACTCGAACAGCGCGATGGCCGCACCGTCGTTGGCGACGGCCTCGCCGAGGTTGCCGTTCGTCCGGTTGTCGAGCCGGATGCCCGCCGCCCCGAAAACGGAGAACCAGATCATGGAGAAGAGGCTAGGGCCGATCAGCACCCCGACGATGAACTCCCGGATGGTGCGTCCGCGGGAGATGCGGGCGATAAAGGCGCCCACGTACGGGCCCCAGGCGATCCACGTCGCCCAGAAGAAGATGGTCCAGCTGCCAAGCCACTCCGCCTCCTTGGGGTCGAAGGCGCTCATCCTGAGGCTCTGGGGGACGAGGTTGGCCAGGTAGACGCCGAGCTCTTGGGTGAAGGTGTTGAGCTGGAGGATCGTGGGACCCACGATGAGGAAGTAGACGAGCAGGAGGAAGGCCAGGTACATGCTCGCCTGGCTCAGGTAGTTGACGCCCTTCTCTATCGGCGTCGACGCCGATAGCATGTAGGCGACCGCGGTGACGCCGACGATGATCAGCATCAGGCCTACCCCGTTCGGGAGGCCGAAGACCTTGCTGAGCCCCGCGGCGATCTGGAGGGTGCCGAGCCCCAAGGAGACGGCGACGCCGAAGAGCGTGGCCAGGATCGCCAGGATGTCGATGGCCTTGCCCACAGGGCCGTCGACGCGGTCGCCGAGCAAGGGACGGAAGACCGTGCTGATCTGCAGGTTCTGCATGCCCCTGCGGTAGGTGAAGTACGCGACGGCGATGCCGATGGTGGCGTACATCGCCCACGGGTGCAGGCACCAGTGGAAGAACGCGGTCTGCAAGGCCAGGGTGGCGGCCTCCGGCGTGCGCGCCTCGGCCAGGCCGAGGGGCGGGGTGTTGTAGTGCGTGAGGGGCTCGGCGACGCCCCAGAAGACGAGGCCGATCCCCATCCCGGCCTGAAAGAGCATGGCGAACCACGCGAAGTTGCCGAACTCGGGCTCGTCGTCAGGCTGGCCGAGCTTGATCTTGCCGTAGCGCGAGAAGGCCAGGTAGATAACGAAACCGAGGAAGAAGGTGGTTATGAGCATGTACAGCCAACCGAGACCCTCGGTGATCCAGCCCACCACCGTCCCGGTGGTGCTGGTGAAGTTGTCGGTGAAGAGCACGCCCCACAAGACGAAAGCCGCCGAGATCGCGACCGTGACGTAGAACACGGACCCCAACCGCTGGGCCTGCTCGTCCCCGCCTTCGCCCCGGGATGCTTCCTTGCCCGCTTGCGTATCCGTCACCCGCCCACCTCTTTCTCTGGGATCCCCGTCGCGGCAAGAGGGCGATAGGGATATGGACCTTCCCCTTGCAGCGGTGGTTGCCGGAGCGTACGCAGATTCCCGGCGCCCTCCTCGCGCTTACGCCGGAGGACCGGCGCCTCCAGCAGCACGCGCCTCGGCAAGTATCACACGCCCGCCCCCGCTCCTGCAACTCGGGTCACGTCCCACGAGGCCGCGCAGGATACAGCCTCCCCCGCGGCAGTCTCCCTCCAGCTTCGCGCCCGCTCCGTCCTTGCCTCACTTGCCCGCTTTGCGGAGCGGGGCGCCGACCTCGTGCAGGTGCTGCAAGATCTCCCCATAGGACTGGAGGACGCTGGTCTCGTGGTAGGCGATCGCGCGTCGTTGGCAGAAGCCTCTGACGATCGCTTGCGCCTCGCGCAGCTTGTTTCGGGGCAACCTCGGGAAGAGGTGGTGCTCTATCTGGTAGTTGAGGCCGCCGTACCAGAAGTCGGTGATCGGATGCGCCGTGACGTTGCGGCTGGTCAGCACCTGGCGGTGCAGGAAATCCACCTCGCTGTCCTGGTCGAGCAGGGGCATGGCCTTGTGGTTGGGCGCGAAGACCGAGACCAGGAACAGGCCGAACAGCCCGCGATGGACGGCGACGAACAACACGGCTTGCAAAGGTTCCAGAAAAAAGAACAACAGGCCGAAGTACAGCACAAAGTGGCCCACCAAGAGGGAGCCTTCCGTCACCGGACGCCGGGCCTTTTTGCCGGCCAAAAACTCGACGCTGCTGCGGAGCATGCTGAGGGATTGCAGCAGCGACAAGGGGAAGATCAGGACCGCCTGGTACTTCACGACGAACCGGGCGAACCCCCGCTTCTCGAAGGCCTGTTCCTCCTCGAAGGCGAGCAGCGGGATGTCTATGTCGGGGTCCACGTCCACCTGATTCGGGTGGCCGTGGTGGTCGTTGTGCTTGTCGATCCACCACTGGCGGCTCACGCCGAGCAGCAGGTTGCCGAGGACGAGGGTCGCCCAGTCGTTTTTCCAGGGGGTGCGGAAGGAGAACTGCCGGTGCCCGAAGTCGTGGGCCAGAAAGCTGATCTGGACGAACACGAAGGCCAGGTAAGCGGCGTTCGCGAGCTGGAGCCAGGTGTTGTCGAGGATAGGCAGCAAGGCGAGGCCCGCCGCCAGCAGGCAGAGGTTCAGGACGATCTTGCCGCCGAAGTAGGCGGGTTGGCGGTCCAGCAGCCCGGCCTTCTTTACGAGCCGCTTCAACTCGGCGTAGGGGTTTGCATCCGTATGGTGCGTGGGCGGGGACGACTTATCTATGTTCACGGGATACGGGCCTCTCCAGGTTCCGGTACCGGCCCGCCCTCAAGCCGTTCGACACCTCGGCGGGCGTTGACGTCGCGTTTCGCTATGAGCTTCTCCTTTGCTCGTGGGGCGCCCGGCCGCGCGCCTACGAGCCCCCCTGATCGTCCTCTTCAATTAGTACCGTAAGATCCCCTTCGACCAGCCCCCCGCGGCTGACTTCCCGGGGATGGAAAAGAAGGTGCCAGCACCACGATACGAAGGTAAATGTATCCTTTCTGCGGCCGGCCGTCGCAAATCGCCGCCGATTCGGGCCCAGAAAGCCACCAAAACGGCAACGTGGGACGCCCGGAAAGGCCTTCGGGCCGCCCTTGCGGGCCCGGTCGGAGAGCTCTACGCCGTTCCGAGCAAACCCGCGTGCGCCCGGACGCCGGCCCCGATCTCGATGGCGAAGTCCGGATACGGGCCGAGCCTCTCGTCCGCGAGCGCCGTAAGCTCTTTGAGGTCGGTGATGCCGTCTTTCAGGCCCCCCCGCGTAACCTCGTGCACCCGGTCGGTGAACCCCAGGGAGCGGTCGAGAAAGTCGCGGGCTTCGCGGCCCCGCATCAACGGGTAGTGGGCCGTAAGGAGGTGCTCGGGGTCTAGGGAGCGGAGCCTGCGGATCGTGCTCCGGTAGGCGGTGGCGTCGAAGTAGCGGGGCGGTTGGAGGAGGGTGCCGGCGCGGTCGTAGATGCCCCTCTCGAGCGCCGCGTCTATGATGATCGCGGCGCCGTTGTCCGGGTCCCAGAGCCCGAGGTGGCCGGGCGTGTGGCCGGGGAGGTGCAGGACCTCGACGCGCCGGCCCGGCCCGAGGCGCAGCGTCTCGCCGCCGCGCAGGCCGGTGTCCACCGGGCAACCGCCGCCCAGCTCCGTCCGGATCCAGCCCAGCGAGTCCCCCCCGAGGCCGAAGCCGTGGGGCTCCGACCAGCGGTAGACCTCCGCTATCATGAGCTCGCCGTTCTCGACCCAAGCCCGGTCCGCCTCGCCGCAGAGAAAGCGAAGCCGCGGGTTCATATCCTTCAACGCCCGGTTGCCGCCGCAATGGTCCACATCGGCGTGGCTGATCAGAACCTCGTCCACGTCCCCCACCGAGAGGCCGATGTTCCGCAGGTAGGGTACGATCACCTCCTCCGGCGTGCCGGCCAAGCCGGTGTCGACCAGCACGGTCCTGTCCTCGCCGACGAGCAGGTACTGGCACATGAATCGTTCCCCGAGGTCGGACTCGATGCGGTGTATGCCCGGAAAGACTTCCATGCCCGTCCTCTCTGATCGCGCGCCCGCAAACGTGCCGTACCACACTAACATCCCCGCCGTCCCGCGCAACGCGGCCGCGATCATGGCAACCGGCCAGACGATGACCCAGATGCACGCCAGGGTCGACGGCGAGCTCCCCGGGGACGTGGCGGAGGACTTTCCCCCCGGGAACAACTTCGCAGGGAAACCCGACCCGCCCGTCCAAAGGCCCCCGAGGTTATCGCCCCCGGCTTCTGCCCTTCTCCCCGAAACCCCGGGCGCCGGTACGGCGGGCGTGGTAGTTTGGGGGACGCTAGGAAAGGAGGATAAGATACCGTGTACCTGTCCCGCCACCGCACCGCGGGCGGCCCCCGCTGGGCGCTCGACGGACACTACCTGCCGGAGGATTTCGCGCTGGACCACTTGCTCGGGGCCCCCGCCGCTGAGGCCGGCGACGCGCTCGCGGACCTCCCCACCGGGCCCCCCGCCGAAGACCCCCCGCTGCCCCCCGTCGGGCCCAACCAGGAGGTGTGGGCGAGCGGGGTGACCTACCTCCAAAGCCGCGAGGCCCGCGAGCACGAGTCGGCTGACGCGGACGCCTACGCGAGGGTCTACGAGGCGGATCGTCCCGAGCTCTTTTTCAAGGCCCCCGGTTGGCGTGCGGTCGGCCCCGGCGGTAGCGTGCGCGTCCGGAAGGACAGCCGCTGGAACGTGCCGGAGCCCGAGCTCGTGCTCGTCCTGAACAGCCGGATGGAGGTCGTCGGCTACACGGCCGGCAACGACGTCTCCTCAAGAGACATCGAGGGCGAGAACCCGTTGTACCTGCCGCAGGCCAAGGTCTACGACGGCTCTTGTTCGTTGGGCCCCGGCATCGTGCTCGCCGGCCCGCAGGAGATGCGGGACCTCCCCATCCGGCTGCGCATCTTCAGGGAACACGGCGTCGTCTTCGAGGGCGAGGTCTCCACCTCCAGGATGAAGCGCTCCTTCGAGGAGCTCGCCGAGTACCTGGGCAGGGAGCTGACCCTGCCCGCCGGCGCCCTCCTGATGACCGGCACGGGCATCGTGCCGGAAGAGGAGTTCACGCTGACGCCGGGGGACCGGGTCGAGGTCTCCGTCGGGGACCTCTCACTGGAGAACGGCGTAGTCGCGTAGCGGGGCCCGAAATAGGTCGGGCGGGAATCGGGTAGAAAAAAGAAGGGCGTACACCATCAGGAGGCAACCGTGATCGAATCCCAGACCGAAGCGCTGAACTTTATCGGCGGCGAGTGGGTGCCCGCCGACTCCGGCGAGACCTCTGAGGTGGTGAACCCCTCGAACCCGTCGGAGATCTTGGGCACCACCCCGAAGTCGGACAGGGCCGAAACGGAGAGGGCCATCGGGGCCGCCACGGCGGCGCTCCCCGGTTGGAAGGCGATGCTACCCGCCTCGCGAGGCGCCGTCCTGATGGAGGCGGCGAACGCAATCGAGTCGCGCGAGGACGAGCTGGCCACGCTCATGGCCCGGGAGGCCGGCAAGCCGATGAAGGAGGCCCGCATGGAGGTCGGCCGCGCTGCGGCCATCTTCCGCTACTACGGCTCGGAGGGCTGGCGCCTGGACGGCATCTCGCCGCCCTCCGCCCGCCCCGGCGTGACCCACGGCTCGATGAGGGAGCCCTTGGGGGTGGTCGGCCTCATAACGCCGTGGAACTTCCCGCTCGCGATACCGTCGTGGAAGATGGCCCCGGCGCTCATCTGCGGCAACACCATCGTCATAAAGCCGGCCGCCAACGCCGCCCTGAACGCCGCCGCCCTCGTCGGCATCCTCTCGGAGGCAGGGCTGCCCGACGGCGTCGTGAACCTGGTGAGCGGGCCGGGCTCCACCGTCGGGGACGCCCTGGTCACCGACCCGCGCGTCAAGGGAATCTCCTTTACCGGCTCGACGCCGACGGGCCTGGGCATCCAGGGGCGGGCCATCGGCAAGAAGGTGCAGCTGGAGATGGGCGGCAAGAACCCGTTCGTCGTCATGGAGGACGCCGACCTCGCCGACGCGGCGGCCAAGGTCTCCTTCAGCGCCTTCGGCTTCGCCGGCGAGAAGTGCACCGCCGCCAGCCGCGCCATCGTCGTCGAGCCCGTCTACGAGGAGTTCATCGAGGAGCTGAGGAGCGCCACCGAAAACATGAAGGTCGGCGACCCTCTCGACGAGGACGTCGCCATAGGCCCGGTCGTCAACAAGGGCCAGTACGACGGCATCCTCGCCGCGCTGGAGACGGCGAAAAGCGAGGGTCGCGTCGTCCTCGAGGGGGGGGCGACGGGCCCGGAGGGCGAGGGCTACTTCATCTCCCCGGCCATCGTGGCGGACGTGGACAACGCAAGCGCGACGGCGCAGGAGGAGATCTTCGGCCCCGTCCTTGCCGTGATAAAGGCCCGCGATTTCGACCACGCCGTCGAGCTGGCCAACGACACGCGCTACGGCCTGACCGCGGGTATCGCGACGAAGTCCTTGCGCTACGCCCACGGGTTTATGGCCCGCTCGGAGACGGGCCTGGTGAACGTGAACCTGCCGACGGCGGGCTTGGAGTTCCAGGTGCCGTTCGGGGGCAACAAGGAGTCGGGGGTCGGCGGCCGGGAGCAGGGTCCCGCGGCGCTGGACTTCTACTCCGCCTGGAAGACCGTATCAGTCCTGCCGCTGTAGGGGGCCATGCGCGCTACCGGCTTCACCCACGTCAGCATCGGCGCCCGGGACCTGGAGGAGTCCGTGCGGTTCTACGAGGACTTCTTCGGGATGGAGGAGGTCCCCGCCCCCGACTTCACCGGCCACGTACGCTGGCCGCGGGTCGGCGACCTGAAACTGCACCCCTTCCAGGACGAGGGCTCTGCGCCTGTCGGCCACCACTTCGCCCTCGGCGTCGACGATTTCGGGGCCGCGTTCAGGAAGACCCGGGAGACTGGAGCGCGTGTGGAGGACGGCAACTACTCGACCGTCAGGGAGCTGCCCGACGGGGCGGTGCAAATGTACCTGCGGGACCCGGCGGGGAACCTCGTCGAGGTCAACTGGCGCAACGCGAACACGCTCGACCGGGGGCTTATCGGGGAGATCCAGAAGATAGGCGGCCCCCGGGTGCCGCGCTGCGCATGAGCCCAAAAGGAGGAGACCAACGATGATCGAAGAGAGCCTGAAGGCGTTCACCGAGGACTCGGCGTTGCCGGACAGGGCGATAAACGTGGACGAGATCCCCTGGGTTCCGCAGGGCGAGAGGGTGTGGTTCAAACCCTTACGCTTCGACCTCGCCACTGGGCGTTGGATCAACCTGCTCAAGGTGACCGGCTCCGGCAGGGTCAACCGCCACCGCCACACCGGCGGCCAGGTGATGGGCTACTGCGTGAAGGGCTCCTGGCGCTACCTGGAGCGGGACTGGGTCGCGAGGCCCGGAACCCTCGTCTACGAACCCCCCGGCGACATCCACACGCTGGTGGTGGACGAGGGCGTCGAGGAGATGCAGACCCTCTTCATCCTGGAGGGAACCGTCCAGTACCTGGACGATTCGGACAACCTTATCTACCAGGACGACGTCTTCTCCAAGCTCGAACGCTACACGAGGTTCTGCGAGGAAAATAGCATCGAACCCGTGGAGCTCCGCTTCTAATGGGCGTCCTCGAAGCCCTCAAGCTCGACGGCAAGGTCGCCCTCGTCACCGGCGCGGCCCGCGGGCTGGGGCAGGGCATGGCCCTGGGCCTCGCCGAAGCCGGCGCGGACGTGGTCGGCCTGGACATCGTTCCGATGGAGGAGACCGAAGAGAGGGTCACCGCCACAGGCCGGCGCTTCCACTCCATGAACAGGAACCTCCTAGAGACCAAAGCGGAGGGCGCGGCGGAGATCGTGGCCCATTGCGTCCCGGAGATGGGTCGCCTGGACATCCTGGTGAACAACGCGGGCATCATCCGGCGGGACGCGGCCCTGGAGTTCGGGCAGGAGGACTGGGAGAGCGTCATCCAGGTCAACCTCTCCGCCGCCTTCTACCTCTCCCAGGCGGCGGCGCGGCAGTTCGTTGAGCAGGGCGATGGGGGAAAGATCGTGAACACCGCCTCCGTTCTCTCCTACGAGGGCGGCATAACCGTCCCCTCCTACGCCGCCTCGAAGGCGGGCATCGCCAACTTGACAAGGGCGCTCTCAAACGAGTGGGCGCCGCTGGGCATAAACGTCAACGCCCTGGCCCCGAGCTACTACACCACGGAGCTTACTGGGGCCATCCGCGAAAACGAGGAGCGCAGCACGGCGCTTTTGGTGCGCATCCCGGCGGGCCGCTACGGCGAGCCCGAGGACCTCAAGGGCGCGGTGGTGCTGCTCTCCTCGGCGGCGGGGGACTTCATCCACGGCTCGGTGCTGCCCGTGGACGGAGGCTGGCTGGGAAGATAGAGGCTTCGGCCGGTCAGCGTTCTGCTCTTGCCGACCAGTCCACGGCCCGAACGTCGTGTACGCGACCTTGCAATCCCGCAACGTGTAGCCTTCTACGGGCACGAAGTCCCCAGCGAAAACAACTCGTAGGGGTCGGAAGACTTCGGAGTGCAGAACGGGTTCTCGATAACTTCCGTCTTCCGCCTCTCCGGCGCGCGAGGGCGCCTGTCCTTTCCACCACGGGGATGCTGATTGCGCCCCGGACCTCGCGCAGCATACGCTTGCACGAATAGGCCGAAAACCGGCCGGCGGTTGCGAGCCCTACATCGAGACGCCGAGCAACCCACGCGTGAACTGGAAGTCCGTGTTGCCGGCCCCGAAGAGTTTAGGCGTGTACTCGCGGGAGGCAACGGCGGCGACGGTCCGAAGCGCCTCTCCCGGCCAGGTGCCCGGGTCTCCGTCCAGGGCCACGTCGAGGTCGTCGGTGTGGTTGCGGATGGTCTCCGGGTCGGAGGAGGCCTGGACGAGCGGGATCATGCGGTGCGCCTGCAACGGCCGCCCGGAGACGTGCGCCAGCATGATCTCCACCCCAGTCGCCCCGAGCCCCGTCGCCGTCTCGACCCAGTGGTCCGTCGGCGCCTCCATAACGTGGAGACCGGGCCTCTGGAAAGCCTGCCCGTAAGATAGGGTGTTCCGCACCGAATGTTCGCCGAGAACGGCGTCGAGGTAGGCCCCGGAGCCGAGCAACGCCGCCGTCTCGGGAACGACGACCGTGCCGCCGACGCCGACGACGGCGAGCGTCGTCTGGGCCAGGGCGTGCGCCGCGGCGTCCGGCAAGGGGCCGGAGGCGTAGAGCCCGAGCCGCAGGGCGCCGGGTCCGGCGCGCTCGTACTCGAGGTCTTCGGAGGCTTCCAGGGTCTCCGAGAACCAACCTTCGACCTTCTCGACGACGCTCTCGATGCCGCCGTCCAGCTGGACGCTCGCCCAGCCGAAACGGTCGGGATCGAGGCCGCGTTCGGCGAGGCGGTTCGCGAAGTAGTCGTTGTGGGTCTTCTCGCAGCCGTGCTCCAAGAGCAGGGCGAACCGGACGGTCGGGTTCGCCAGGTGGCCGAGGACGGTGCGGGAGTAGATGTCCTCAGCCGAGCCGGCCGAGACGCCGCAGCCCTCCGTGTGCGGGAGGGCGACGAAGCGGGTCACCTTCTCCCGGGTGGCGTCGCCCTCGTTGAGGCGGTTGGCTATGCGGCGCGCGATCTGGCCCGAGCAGAGGCTCGTCGGCATCACGAGCCCTACCTGGTCGCTAACGTCGCCCCGGCCCGTCCTTATAGCCTCGAAGGAGAACTCCAAGTTCGGGGCGTCGCCCTTCACCGGCAGAGGCTTGCCGTCCGGCTGGGGGGCGTTCTCGAGTCCTTCCAGGTTCTCGGGGCCCGTCTGCTTCCAATCGCGCCAGATGGAGACCTGGGCGTGGCCGGCTCGCTCCCCCACCGTTTTTTCGCCGGAGGCGGCCCGCAGGGTGCGCCCGAACATCTCCTCCCCGAGCTCGTCCATCGGGACGCCGTCGAGGTAGGCGCCGGCGTTCACGTCCATGTCTTTGGAGAGAAGGTCGTAGCGGCCCGTGGTGGTGACGACCTTTATAGTCGGGACGAAGGGGAAGTTCGTTATGGAGCCGTTGCCCGTGGTGAAGAAGATCATGTTCGCCCCCGAGGCTACCTGACCGGCCACGCTCTCGAGGTCGTTGCCGGGGCTGTCCATAAAGTAGAAGCCGCCGCCGCGCATGGGCTCCGCGTACTCGATCACGCGGTCTAACCGCACCTCCGGGTCCTTCTTCCTCGCTGCCCCGATGGACTTTATGGAGATGTTGTAGAGGCCGCGGAAGTTGTTGCCGCCCGAAGGGTTGTCCTCCGCCGTGTGCCCGTGCCAGCCGACCCGCTCCTTGAACCGCTCGACCGTCCCGAGGAAGCGTCTTGCCGTCTCGGCGTCCTTCACGTTCTTCAGGACGTAGCGCTCGGCCCCTATAAGCTCGTCCGTCTCCGCCAGGTTCGCCGCTCCGCCGTTCCTGACGAACTCCTTCGACACCCACCCCACCAGCGGGTTGGCCGAGACGCCGGAGAAGGCGTCGGACCCGCCGCACTGCAGCCCTATCTTCAACCCGGAGAGCGGCTGCTCCGTGCGCCGGGCCGCGTTGACGTCCTCCAGCCACCCCATGACCTGAGACTTTGCCCGCTCCAGGTCCGCCCGGAAGCTCCCCTCCAGGCTCATGAACTCGTGGGGCACTTCGTCCAGCGGGTAGCCGTGCTCCTCGGCGTAGCGACGAAGGCTCCCGTTCGCGACGGCCCCCTCGACGCCGCCGTCGATGGCGAGCACCGCCCCGACGTTGGGGTTGACCATGAAGCCGCTCAGGGTGCGCAGCAGCAGCCCGAGGTTGTTCGGCGTCCGTCCCTCTCCCCCTTCGGTGTGGGCGACGCAGACGATGCCGTCCACGTTCTCGTAGGCGTCAGCCACGCCGTTCATCTCCCACTCGAGCGCGCGCACGAAGCCGGTGAGCCGCGAGTTGACGCCGAGCACCACGACGTAGTTGCGCGTCCCGACGCCCCTTCCCCCACCGCGCCGGTAGCCCGTGAACGTACGCGGCTCGTCGTAGAGGGGCACCTGCTCCCCGGGCCGGAAGGCCCCTTCGTCGAGGGCGTAGGATTCGAGCTCGGCGTCCCGGAAGTTGGGTCTTTCGGGCAGGTTCAGGCCGGCCTTGCCGTAGCCACCCGGGACGCAGCCCCCGCTCCGGTCCGGGGTTTCCTCTGGGTCTTCGCCCACGCGTCCTCCGGTGGGCATGTCGAAGCGCTCGCGCAGGACGCGCAGGATCTTCGCGTTGCACGCGTAGTCCCCCGGGGCGATGTCTTTCGTGGCCCGCCCGAAAGGCAGGCCCCACGAGAGGAGGTCCTCGCCCTCCGGGATCTCCTCGACCGCGAAGCGGTGGCCTTCGAGCACGGTGTGCGGCACCGCGAACTCGGAGCCCCCATAAGTGAGGCGGGTTCCCCCCTCCAGCCGACGGGTAGCTATGGCCACGTTGTCCCCGGCCGCGGGCAGCCTGCCAACCTCACCGAAGTCCCGGATTCGTCCCATAATCGAAATACCGCCTCCCGTAGCCTCTCGTCGGGACGCACCGGGTCCCCCACCTAGTCTATCCTAGCTTCGTCCATCCGGACGCGTACCCGGTGGCCCGTCGGCAGGCCCCGCTAGCCGCCGGTTGTAGACCTCGACCATGTTCTCCGCCCACGCGCGGGCGGGGAAACCGCCGCCCTTGTCGAACCGCGCGAGCCAGTCCTTCGGGTCCTCCTTGCGTACCACCAGGAAGGCGTCCCCCTCCTCGCGAACGGCCAGGGTGTCGTCCACTTGCGGGCCTGGCGGGGGGTCGGGATGCACAACCCTAGAGCCGCACCTTGACCCGGCCGTCCTCGACAACGACCTCGTAGGAGCGCAAGGTCACGTTGGGGTATGCGAGGCACCGGCCCGTCGGGACGTGGTACTCCAGGCCGTGCCAGGGGCAGGCCACGACCTCCCCCTCGTGCACCCACTCGAACCTCCAGTCGTTCTCCTCGCGTGAGACGAGGGCCCCAGTGGTGGGCTTGCCGCCGGCGCACAGCGGCCCCGTCTGGTGGGGGCAGAGGTTCGGCAGGCCGTAGAGCCTGCCACCGATGTTAAAGACCCCGACCTCGCGCCGCCCGGCTTTGACGACCTTGTGGGCCCCCTCCGGGAAGTCGGAGGGGTAGCCCACGACGTGCTCTGTGCGCTCCTTGGCCATCCGTGTCTCCCGTCTGTTATGCCCGGCGTCCGTCGGTCCGGACCGCTTCCTGCTCCACGATAGATCCACGGCCGCCCCCGCGCTAGGGTAGTGTGCCCCTCATCCCCAAGCCGGCCCCGCTCCGTGCTAAGGTGTTGGGCCGCAACGGGTTATGGAGGAAAAGAGATGGAGACAACAGCCGCGGTCGCCTTCGAGGCCGAGAAGCCGCTGAGCATCGAGACCGTCGATTTGGAAGGTCCGAAAGAGGGCGAGGTCCTGGTTGAGGTGGAGGCCACGGGGGTGTGCCACACTGACGCTTACACGCTCTCGGGGGCCGACCCGGAGGGGCTGTTTCCCACCGTGCTGGGCCACGAGGGGGCCGGGGTCGTCGTGGGGGTGGGGCCGGGGGTCAAGGGCCTCAAAGAAGGCGACCACGTCATCCCGCTGTACACCCCCGAGTGCCGGGAGTGCGATTACTGTTTGAACCCGAAGACCAACCTCTGCCAGGCCATCCGGACGACGCAGGGGCGCGGCGTGATGCCGGACGGCACGAGCCGGCTCTCGCTTAACGGCGACCCCCTCTACCACTACATGGGCACCTCGACGTTCGCCAACTTCACGGTGTTGCCCGAGATCGCGGCGGCCAAGATCCGGGAAGACGCCCCCTTGGACAAGGTCTGCTACATCGGCTGCGGCGTGACGACCGGCATCGGGGCCGTGGTCTACACCGCTGGCGTCGAGCCGGGTTCCAACGTTGTCGTCTTCGGCCTCGGGGGCATCGGCCTGAACGTCGTGCAGGGCTCGCGCATGGTCGGCGCCGACAAGATCGTGGGCGTCGACCTCAACCCCGCCAAGAAGGCCATAGCCGAGCGCTACGGGATGACCCACTTCGTCAACCCGAACGAGGTCGAAGGGGACCTGGTCCCCTACCTCGTGGACCTGACGGGCGGCGGGGCCGACTACTCCTTCGAGTGCATCGGCAACGTGAACGTGATGCGCCAGGCGCTCGAATGCGCCCACAAAGGCTGGGGCCAGTCGGTGATTATCGGGGTGGCCGGATCGGGGCAGGAGATCTCCACCCGCCCGTTCCAGCTCGTCACTGGAAGGGCGTGGAAGGGATCGGCCTTCGGCGGCGCGAGGGGCAGGACCGACGTGCCGAAGATAGTCGACTGGTACATGGAGGGCAAGATCGAGGTGGACTCCATGATCACCCACACGATGCCACTCGAGGAGATCAACACCGCCTTCGACCTGATGCACAAGGGCGAGTCTATCCGCAGCGTCGTGACGTTCTAGCCGCATGACGATCATCGAGACCCAAAGCGAGCGCGCCAGCTTCGGCGGAGAGACCGGCTTCTACGGTCGCCCTTACGAAACCTGCGACGGCGAACCGCGCTTCGCCGTCTACACTCCGCCCGGGGCCGCGGGGGGACCCGTGCCGGTCCTCTACTGCCTGGACGGCCTGACGTCCCCGGAAGGGACCCTTATGATCAAGGGCGGAGCCCAACGCCTCGCCGCCGAACACGGCCTGAGGCTGGTCGCGCCAGCCACCGGCCCGCCCACCGCTGACGTCCCCGGCGAGGACGGTTTCTACGTGGACGCCACCGAGGGGCCCTGGTCCCGGCACCACAGGATGTACTCTTACGTCACGCTGGAACTACCGTTCGTCGTCGAGGAGAACTTCCTGCCTCGACGCCCGCGGCGTCTTCGGCCACTCCATGGGCGGCCACGGCGCGCTCGTCTGCGCCCTGAGATACCCGGACCTCTTCCGCTCCGTCTCGGCCTTGGCCTCTATCTTCGCCCCCCACGCGTGTACCCTGGGGCGAGAAGGCCTTCATCGGCTACCTCGAGGGAACAGGGAGACCTGGAAGGCCAACGACGCGAGTGAACTGGTAGGCGACCGTCCCTTCCCCGACGGGCGGAATGTACTCGTGGACCAGGGCCTCGCCGACCAGTCTCTGGAGGAGCAGCTACGTCCGCAATCCCTGGAGGAAGCCCGCGCCGGGGCGGGGCAACCGTTGACTCTCAACCGCCGGGAGGGCTAGGAGCACTCCTGCTACATGATCTCCACCTTCATGGAGAACCAAATCCGCCACCACGCCGCGGCCCTGAACCGGGCCCGAACGCCGCTTCTGCGGCCGTGATCGTCTGAGGGTTTCCCGAGAGTCGGTCGGCGCTTCACGCGTTCGGCCCCCTTTCGCCGGCTCGAAGGCGCACCGGTCCCCGTCTTTTGTGCACGGTGAGGTAGGAAAAATCCCGGGACGCGCTTCGGGAGGCCCGTCGGACTCCTTGGGGGCGAGGATAAGGACCCCGGGCCCCAGCGCGTGTTCCCGGCCGTCGACCTCCACGACCCCCGAGCCCGACACACCTACGAAGAGGGCGTCCACCTCCCCGTTGACGTGCTCCCCGACGCCTTCCCCCTGAGAAAAACGGACCAGGTTGGCGTTCGGGTCCCGTCCTTCCCGCTGCGTCCACACCGTCCCCGACCCCCGGGCACGTGTGGAGATCTCTCCGAGGTCCACGGCACCTTCCACCCCCTTCCTCCCGCGTGGCCACCCGGCGTCTTGGCTACACCTCACAGGTTGAGTCGGTTCCCGTTCGCGTCGATGTTGAAGAGCCGCAGCGCGTTCTCGCCGAAGACCTTGCGGCGCACCTCGTTCGTGAACGGGACCTGATGGACCTTCATCGGGTGGTCGAAGTCGTGGTGGGGCCAGTCCGAGGCGAAGATGGTGTTGTCCTCGCCGTCGTAGAGGTCCATCATCTTCACTAGGTCGCCGAGGTCCTCGGGCTCCTCGACGGGCTGGGTGGCGAAGTACATCTTCTTGAGGTAGTGGCTCGGCTTCTCGGTGAGGAAGGGCACCTCGCGGCGCCGCTCGATAAACTCCTTGTCCATCTTGTGCATCAGGAACGGCACCCAGGAGATGCCGGCCTCGGTAAAGGCGACTCGCAGGTTCGGGTAGCGTACCGGCACGCCGGTGGTGACCATGTGGACGAGGTTCGCCATCATGGAGAAGGTGTGGCTGCAGATGTGCCGTCCGAACTCCGTCTCGAAGCCATGGGTGTTGAAGGGGAAGACGGGGTGTATGACGGTGACGCTGTGCAGCAGGACGGGCAGGTCCGCCTCCTCGGCGGCCTCGAAGATGGGATCGTACATCCTGTGGCCCCAGAGCGGGTCGAGCCCGGCGCACGGCAGGTAGACGCCGACCATGCCGGGCTCTCTTGCATACTTCCGGATCTCGCGCGCAGCGTCCTGCGGGTCGTGGGGGCAGGCGAGGAGGCAGCCGAGGAGGCCGTTCTCTACCGAGCACCACTCGTCGAGCAGCCAGGCGTTGTACGCCCGGGCGATGGCGGCGGCGTAGCCGGACTGGGTGATCACGGGCAGCTTCAGGAGGTGGTCGGGGAAGAGGATGCCGATGTCCACGTGGATGGCGTCGAGCTCGCGGCGCATCTGGGCGGGGGTGTCCACGCCGCGGGTCGCCTCGTGGCCGGTTGGGAAGCGGGCCTCGTAGGCGGCGTTGCCGGGGGAGAAGCCGGGGATATCCAGGTAACGGACCGGCTCGTTCTTCTCGATATGCTCCAGAGAGACCCGCCACGGCATGCCGCAGTAGGGGGCCAGCTTGCCGGGCGTCTCGTTGACGTGGACGTCGCAATCCACGACGAGGATGTCCTCGAGTCTTTCCTTGCGCTCCTGCGCCCTGCCTACCGTCTCGGCCACGCCACGCTCGCTTTCTGTACGGATCGTCGGCCTATTCTAGATCCCCGCGCAGCGCTTCGACGCGTGCGGCGAAACCTTCGATCTCCTCGTTACCGTGGAGGGCGCCGAGCTCGAGGTCGTAGAGACGCTCCTCGCGGGGCGCCAGCTCGATCAACTCCCCGCGCTCCCTGGCGTCCAGCCGACCGGCGGTGCGGTTGGTGCTAGGCTCGACGCCTACGACGTAGGTCCCCTCCCCGAGCATCCGCCAGACGAAGTGGTGTGGGAGCTGGTCCGGCCTGTAGACCTGGTAGAAGCCGAGGCCCAGCCCGCGGTTGGCAATGCCGACAGGCACGGTCCCGCCCTCTTCGGCGGCGAGTTCATGCTCGAAGACCCGCTCGACGTAGTCCCTCTGGGGACCGTGGAACTTCTCGTAGCCTTCGGCCGGGTAGTCGCCGCGGGGGGAGACGCCTGCCGCGGGAGCTAGAAGCTCTGCCCCCTCGTCCACGACGGGCCAGCCGACGTTCACGTGGTAGAGGTACATGTGGGGCGTCGGATCGAAGCCGGCGTTCTCGACCTCGTCGTGGATCTTCAGGCGCGACTCCCCCACCTTCGCCTCGACGCGCCGCCGGAGCACGAGGTTCTCGCCGAAGACCGCCGCCTGGCGCACCTCGCCCTCGGCCCAGAGGACGCATTCGTCCCCCTCCCACCGCTCGCCGTAGCCGACGAGCCGGCCGGGGAGGTTGGAGACGCGGCCGTGCAAGCCGTGACTCTCCGTACCCTTCGGCGGGTAATGGTACTGCTTGGCGGTGTCCTCAGCCATGAACAGCGCGTGGTCGAGGCCGGCGGTCGTCAGCAGGCCCCCGCCCCAATTGCGCAGGAAGCCCAGGCCCTCCGGCTCGTCGAACCAGGGGCCGGCGAAGCCGACCGGCGAGAGCCATCCCAAGGGGCGTCCCCCCATCTCGCAGCGTCCGACGTCGAAGGCGCGGTCGACGAGCACGTCGAAGGCGAAGCCCGTGCCGGTGCGAAACTCGAGGAGCCTGACGCCGCGTTCTGGGCCGTCGCCCAGGGTGACGAGCCTGACGCCGGCGGCCTGATCCAACCCGCCCACGCGGCGCAGCAACTCCTCGCGCCCGTAACTCTTGCCGAAAAACTCGGGCATCAGGGCGTCGCCGGCATCGTTTCGGAGATCGGGACGGCGCGGCCCTCGCGCCCGGAGCGGTAGGCAGCCTCGACCAGGGCCATGGTCCCGAGGGTGGTGCGGCCCGAGATCTCCGGCTCCGCGTCGTCCTGCACGGCCCGCATGAGTTGGCCCATCGTCCCCTTGAAGGCCTGCGGGAACCACCGCTCCGGCCAGCGCGGGCTCTCCCACCTTCCGCCCATACCCCGCGTCGTCCAGTCGATGGTCGAGGGGCTGCCTTCCGGGTAGTCAGGCCAGCCGATGGTGCCTTTTGCTATGCCCCCGGTCCCTTCTACGCGCCAAGAAATCCCGCCGCCGGCCCACGTAAAGCAGTTGTCGAGGCCGATGGCCCTCAGGCCGTCAGGGTACTCGAGTATGTAGAACGCCATCCCGTCCTCGTGGGGGAAATCGTGGCTCGGGTCCGGCCGGAAAGAGGTGAGTATCTTCTCGGGGTTGCCGAAGAGGCAGCGGAAGGCGTCCAGGTGGTGGATGGACATGTTGAGGAGCGCGATCCTGCCGTAAGGCTTCACGAACTCCTGCCAGTGCGGCCTGGCGTTCATCACTATCTCGGCGACCACCACCTCCCCGAGGAGGCCCTCGTCCAGCAAGGCCTTCAAGGCCCGCACGGACTGGTCGTAGCGCATGTTGTGGTTGACGCCGAGCTTCACGCCCGCCCCGTCGCACAGGCGCACCATCTCCACCGCCTCTTCTAGGGTGAAGGCGACGGGTTTTTGGGCGAGGATGCCTTTTATGTGGGGCCTCTTCACCGCCTCGCGCACGATGCCGAGTTGCTGGTCTGGCGGGAACGCTATGTCCAGGATCTCGACCCTCTCGTCGTCGAGCAGCTCCTCCCAGGTGTCGTGGACGGTGCCGATGCCGTGCTCTTCGGCGGCCTTCCTGGCGTTGGCCGGGGTGCGCGAGGCGATGGCGACCACGTCGAAACCGGCCTCGCCGTACGAGACGAGGTGGATGTCCTTCATGATAAAGCCCGCGCCTACGCACCCGATGCGGTAGTCAGTCCTCGGCGGTAGGTCAGGCCCGACGCGCCCGGTGAGGTCCAGGATGCCTTCCATCCCTACGCCTTCGCGCCGTTGCGGACGCCGAGGTCGGCCATGATCTTCGCGGTCTCCCGGTAGGCCTCTTCCACCCACTCTACGATCCTGTCCGGGTCTGGCGAGTACTCAAGCTCGATGGAGACGGTGCCTGAGTAGCCGGTGTCGACGATGGCCTGCAGGTACTCCTTTATGGGGGTGACGCCCCTCCCGGCCGGGAGGTCGCCGTGCCTCTCGCCGTCGCAGTCGGAGAGGTGGATGTGCCCGATCATGCCCTCCAGCTTCTTCACGTCGTCAGAGGAAGCGTCCGAGAGGTGCAGATGCGAGATGTCCGCGTTCGCCTTCACCGCCCGGTGGTCCACCTCGCGGATAAAGCGCGCAAGCTCGTCCACGTCCTTTACCAGCGCCTGGCTGAACGGTTCGAGCTCGATCACCACTTCGAGGCCCTTCGATTGCGCGTACTCGCCGAGGGTTTTCACCCTGCCGACCGCCATGTCCCAGATGGCCTCGTTCGGGAACACCTCGCCGTCCCAGAAGTACTCGCCGATCACGAGCAGCAGGTTACGTGCCCCAAAGAAAGCGCCCTGGTCGATGTAGGCCCTGGCGCGGTCCATCGTGAAGCGTACGACGGACGGGTTGAAATCAACGATGCCGAAGGCCACGCAGACCACCGAGCGGATCGGGAGCCCGGCCTCCTCGCAGGTGGACCTGATTTTCTCGCGCGTGGCGTCGTTTATGTCCAGCGGGTCCTCGAAGACGTCGTAGGTATCGAACCCGATCTCCTTGGTCTTCCGGATGCCCTCCTCCAAGCCGATCTTCGTGCCATCCCACGTCGAGCTGATCATGCCCAGCTCCAGCCTGTCCGCCATGCGATTCTCCTTTTCCCGCCGCCCCACGCGGCGATTTACGTAAGAACTGTCTGCCCAAGGCTCAGTGCATCATCCAGCCGCCGTCGATGCCGACGGTCTGGCCGCTGATAAACGAAGCCTCGTCCGAAGCGAGGAAGGCTATGAGGTTGCCTATGTCGTCGGGCGTGCCCCGGCGCTTGATGGACTGCTGGTCCAGGACCCAGCGGTTGTAGCCTTCCTGATCAGGGTGGATCTTCTCGGCGTCCGTCGGGAAGGCGCCCGGCGCTATGGCGTTGACGTTGATCCCCTCCGGCCCGACCTCCCTGGCGAGCGTACGCGTGAAGCCAACGATGCCGCCCTTGGAGGTGACGTAATCTAATAGAAGCGTCCACCCCACAAAGAAGGTGATGGAGGAGACGTTGACGATGCTTCCGCCGCCCCGCTCCTTCATGTGCGGGTAGACGGCCCGGGCGCAGAGGAAGTAACCCTTGAGGTTCACGGCCATCACCCGGTCCCACTCCTTTTCCTCGATCTCCGTCCACGCCCTGCGCGGGTAGATCGCGGCGTTGTTCACGAGTACGTCGACCCCGCCGAACTCCTCGACGACGCGACCTACCATGGCGTCCACCGACCCCTTGTCCGAGACGTCAACCCCGACCGCGAGGGACCTGCCGCCGGAGGCCGCGACCTGCCCGGCGACCCTCTCGGCCTTCTCCGGCGAGACGTCGGCGCAGGCAACCGCCGCGCCGTCCCGGGCCAGCCGCGCGCAGATGCCCTCCGCAAGGCCCCCGCCCCCGCCCGTAACTACAGCGACCCGACCCTCCAGACGACCCGCCAAGGAACCAACCTCCTCAGTCGCGAACACGCCGGGCCCGCGTCGCCGAAAACCGGCATACGGACGCGCCTCTCCTCACCCATCGGGGATGATATACGTGCCCGAAGTCCGGGACAAGAAGCCTGCCAGCACGCCGCGGCCTTCGGCAGGGCCGAGAAGTCAATCCCTGGTGGTCGAAGGCTCTAGCCTCTAAAGAACCGGCGAACGAGAACCGAGGCGAGGATGGTCGAGGTGGCGGTCGTGGCCCCCTTGAGGATCGCTTCGAGGGCGTCGTCCTTTAGGCCGCGCTGCTCGGGGATGTCTATGAGGCGGTTGGTCACCATCGAGCTTATGAGGTAGGCGATGCCGGCGGCCGTTATGGTGATCACACGTTGCTTCGTCGCGTCGTTCACGTTCTCCCTCCTCTGTGGTACTTTCCGTCCCGCGGAATGATACAGGAGAACGGGCTTTCAGCTTTCGGCTTCCGGCGAGAGCGTGAACCGAAACCCGCGGGCCAGTCGCTGGTCCGGCTCCCTGGCGTTTTGTTGTGTGTCCGTCGAGAGTCTCGCCACCGCCGGACCTTGCCTGCCCGCGTTCTCCCGTCGGATCACGATTAGCCCGCAGGATCCGAGCTTCGGTGACCCGGGCGCGCTGCCCGTCAGGACGGCGAGGTTTTCGGAGGTTTTGAGGGTGTCGTGGGCGGAGATCTCCAACCGGAGGATGCCGGTGACGCCGTTGGGATGGTCGGTGGCCGGTCCTGCGGGGACGCGGCTGTCTCTCGGCGTAACGTCCTCTATCAGGAACGGCAGTGTTCTTCCCTCCTGGCTGACGCTGGCGCTGCGCCATCTTATCTCCTCGCCATCGGGGAGCCGCCTGCCACCCCCGGTCGGGCCGTCCACCTCGAAGCCGAGCCTCCGGAGCCTCCTGACGTCTTCCAGCAGGCCGTCTGAGGCGGCGCAGTAGTCCACGAGGCCGCCGCGGGGCAGGAACTCTCGCCAGCCCCAGACGTTGTCCCGGGCGCCTTTATCGTCCAAGAAAGAGACCAGCTCCAGGTAGGTCCCATCCCGGAACGGGACGAGGGCGTTTCGCGTGAGGCTGTCGGCGTGCTCTCCACCCGGGGCCACTCTGAAGCCCAGGCGCCCGTAGTCTTGGACGGCCTCCTCCAGGTCCGGTACGAGTATTACCAGGTGGTCCAGCCGCATCAACACGTGGCGCCCCCCGCTACGGTTCTCTGGGGTCCGATGATACGATGTTCGCGCCGTCGGCGAGAGGAGCAGGATCATGGCGGACACGGACGACGCGGCCGTCGCGTACCTCGGCCAGCTGCGGGAAGGGACCATGCGCAGGGCCTGGGGCGAGGGGACACCTGCGGAGGACCGGCGCCGGATCGTCTCCGCGGCCCTCATCTTCGGCCATCAGTTCGACGAGAGCCTGCAAGATCGGCCCGCCGTCCCCGACGAGGGGGAGGCGCGTCGCCTCCTCATGGACCTTATGAACCGCGTGGTGCGGAGGTTCGCCGCGCAGGAGGGCATGGGGCTGGGGGAGGCGGCCGAGTTTCTGGGGGAGGTCGGGAGGAGGGACCGGGTGCTGGAGTTCAGCGAGGTGCTAGACGCCCACCGGGAATCCGGTAGGCCCCTGGACGGGCTGCTGCAAGAGGCGGTGGATGACCGTCGGAATAAAGCTTTTCGCGCGGGCCGGTAGCCGGGTTGACCTACCCCGGGTTTCCGGGGGACCCCCGATCCCTCCCCCCGGACTCCGCGCGGCGCGCCTCCGAGTATTCCATAGTGCGCCCGGGAAGGTAGATGATGCAGAGCCACAACAAGGCGGCGGCGACGAACACCCCGATCAAGGCCGCAAATTGCCACAACTCCGACGTCAAAAAACCTCCCGTGGATTGCTTGACCTCCGGTATTGTCGCACGCGGCGCATCGGGCGGTCGTTAAAGGGTTAACCCGGCTCCGGCGCGGCCCCGTAACTCGTCCCTTGTGACCGTCGACTCGCCACCGTGAAACTTGACCAGCAGCCCCCCGCGCGCCTCCGCCACCTGCAAGAAGGCGGCGTCGAGCTGGTGCAACAACTCCGTCGTCTCGGCGAGGGCGATCACGCTGTCCGGTACCGCCAGTACGATCGCAACTGCTCGACGAACGTGGCCGAGCGCTCGGCGCGGCCGAGAAAGTCCTCCAACGCCTCGCGCCGGCTGCGCCACGATTTGCCGATCTTCAAACAAGACAAACGACCCTCACGACACCAGCGGTAGATCGTCACGGCTCCCACCCCCGGGTACTCGGACACCTCCGCGGCCCCAGTAGATCCCTTTTTTCGGAAGCGATAACCGTTTTCCCACCCCCCGCTTTCGCCCGGTTGTATGCCGATCATAACGGGGTCATTACCGTATTTTTTATTGACATTGTTCGACTTTGATGTCTTGGGATGCGTGTCTCTGGATGTAACGGTACCGGATGGTACTTTGTCGTAACGGTTGCGGAGAAAAACTCAGACGCGCGCTCTGGGTGCGTGTATCGGCTGCGAGGCCTACACCCTTCGGGCCAACTATGGGCCGGGTGTGCCCCAAGACACCGGAAACGCTCTCCCAAAACCGCCAGGCGGGGTAGGGTCTTACCGACCCGTTCGGCGAGGCCGCGGGTCGCAAGCCGTAGTAAA
>CADCUZ010000103.1 GCA_902806015.1 uncultured Rubrobacteraceae bacterium | reverse complement strand
GCAGCAGGGGCAACCTTCAAGAGTGGTACGACGTCTTGGATGTCTGGAGTGGGTGGACCGAGAGCGTGGAAGGTCGGGCCCTGGACTCCGGCCATTACATCCCGGAAGAGGCACCCGAGGAGACCCTGGCGGAGGTGCGGGCGTTCTTCCGCGTCTGACAGCGGGTTGCGATGATGCTGCGCCGGGTAAGGCAACCGTATGAGTGCGTACTCGATTGACCTCAGAGAGAAGATCGTCGAGTCGGTCAAGAAGGGCGTCCCAAAGGCCGAGACCGCTCGGCGCTTCGGTGTCGATCGCGCTACGGTCAAACGCTACTGCAAGCATCTCGCCGAGCGCGGCACCCTCGAACCCAGGAAGGCTCCCGGCAAGGCCCCGAAGCTCGACGAGAAAGCGATGAGACTTCTTGCAGAAGACCTTGAAGGAAGGCCGTGGGCTACCCACTCCCAGAGGGCCGAGTTCCTTTTCGTCGTCGTTGGGGTGAGGGTGAGCGAAGCGACGATCTGCCGAGCGGTAAGGCGTCTGCACAGGAGCCGAAAAAAAGATCCAAGGGGGCGGTAGAACGAGACGAGTTTTTGAGGAGTCTATGGCGCGCAGAGGTCGGCCGCATCGAACCCGGGCGCCTGGTGTTCGCGGACGAGATGGGCACCCACACTTCCTTAGCTCCTCTGTACGCCTACGCGCCCGTGGGCGAGCGAGCCTTCTTCGAGGTCCCGAGGAACCGCGGCAAGAACACCACGCTCCTTACGAGCCTCCACGAAGGAGGGATGGGACCTTCGATGGCCGTGGAAGGGGCGACCACCGCCCGGGTATTCGAGACCTACGTGGAGCGCTTGCTGGCCCCTGCTCTCAAGCCCGGGCAAGTTGTGGTGATGGACAACCTCGGGGCGCACCGGCCAAGGAGGGTAAGGGAGCTCATCGAAGCGAGGGGATGCGAGCTGCTCTACCTGCCGGCATACTCGCCGGACCTCAACCCGATCGAGGAAGCTTTTTCGAAGGTCAAGCACATCCTCAGGAAGATCGGTGCTCGCGGCAAGGAGGCCCTGATTGAGGCGATGGGCCGAGCACTGAGAGCCGTCAGCGTTCAGGATGTAGGAGGCTTCTTTGCCCACTGCGGGTACCGCACCCTGGCGCAGCAACCCTGAAAGGCGCTGTGAGCACGAAACCGGTTTGCAAAGAAACCGGCGCTGCGCATCCCACGGATTCTCCTGACACCACTCTGTCACCACCGGGAACGCAATACGGCGCAACGAAGGGCAAGGCAGAGAAAGGAAAGCGGCTTAAATATGCGCAATTTGCAAGAGTGTGCAAACCCCTGCAACGCCTATTGGCTCACTCGTAATGAGCAGGTGGGCGGTTCGAGTCCGCTCGTCGGCTCTCCCAGAATCGCCATATCTCGGACATCGAGAGGGCGTTAGCGCACGGAAGGGGCCGGGACAAGCTGGTCGCCCCGGCCTGCGGAAGGTCCTTGTCAGGAGCGAGTCAACGCGCCGACCGCATCGTTTATGGTCTCGGCGACCTTGGCGGGGTCGTCGACCTCCGTGATGAGGCGGTCGTAGGTTTCGCCCTTTAGCGAAATCACGAGGGTTTTATCTCGGCGACCGTAGCAAGCGTAGAACCGAACCCCTGGCACCTTGACGGCCCCCGCGTAGTCTTGGGCGAGGTCGGCCATGGTTGTTCCTCGCTTCAGCCCGACCTTCCTCCCTACCCTGTGCACCGTGAACGAACGCGCGAGGGGGGAGAGCAGCCGCAGCTCCCCCCAACGCTGGATTCCGGTGGGGTTGGCGTTGGTCATCCCGAGGCCGGGGAACACAACCAGCGGCGGACTATGGCCGAACGACAGGTGCGGCAACCCGCCTCCGAGCTGTCCTTCCACTACTTCATTGGCCATGGTTTCACCCTCCGCCGTGGCGGGGCCGTGTGGGACCCCGGCGGTCCGTACTCTGAGCACGTCTCCAACCTGCGGGTGAGCGTCCGCCGCACGCGCGAGAATAGCTTGGCCGTGACGACGAGCGCGAGCACGGGGATACTGGGGTAGCGGGAGCGGGTGTGACGAGAAGGCCGGAGACCTGAACGAGTAGCCATCCGATATCGCTCACACCTGTAGCCTCTTGTCGCGGCGTGACGCGGAGCGCAACGTCACGAGGTTTCTTCGACACGGTATTTGCTTTGTACGAATCCGTTCTCGAACTGCCGAGTCGCGATGTGCGCGAGCCCAACGTCGTGGTCGAGCGGGCCGAAGAGCGGCACGCCGGTCCCGATCAAGACGGGTATCCGGGTGATTGTAAGCTCGTCGATGAGGCCCGCGCCCAGGAACCCTTGGATGGTCTTGCCCCCGTCGACGTAGAGGTGGGCCGCGCCTTGGGCCGCCAGCCGCTCGACGAGGCGCCGCGGCGGCATCGATAGCCACTCTACGCCGTCCGCGAGGTGTGGCGGGACAGCGGACGGCCTGCTGCTGAGCACGACGACCCTCTTGCCGCCGTACGGCCAGGCGTCGAAGGTCGACGCGAGTTCGAAGGTGTTGCGGCCCATGACGACGGTGTCGACGGCATCCATGAAGTCCTGGTAGGCGTAATCTTGCTCGCTCGACGTGCTCTCCGCGCCGGTGTGGATCTCTCTTGGAGAACAAACTGTATATGGGCCGCTACGAGAGGCGTCTCGCCCAGATCGAACAGGCCCGTAAAACCGTCCAAGGCGAGCTCGCGCGTGGAGGGTAGGGCCGCCTACGTGGGACCTACTTGAGCGCGATAGGGACGCCTTGCTAAACTACTACTCCCGGATTGTTCCCGAGCATTTGGACAACCTCGAGCCCGACGAGCGCAATCGCGTCTATAAAATGCTCGACTTCACTCCGATGGCCCACGCGAATGGCAGCCTCGATCTCAGGTGGGCTCTTGGGGGGGACCCTTGTAGAGATAACGAACCTCTACCTCCTGGTGGTTGCCGCACTCGGGGCAGGTGAACGCGCGGACCTTTCTGGACCCGTAGGCCGGCACTATGGTCGTCTTGTTCCAGTCGTAGACGTAGCCGCAGTTCTCGCACTTCTGGCGGAAGGTCACGACCGTGCCGCGCTCGTTTACGATCTTGCCGCCTGTCATCTCTATCGCCAAATCGCGCCCCCGAACAGTCGTGTGTTCTTGCTCCCCTATTCTAAGCCCATCCGCCTCAAAATCGCGGAGAGCAGCGGGCTCGCGGCGTCGAGAAAGCCGTCTATGACGTCGTAGTGGTTCTTGCCGGGCACGACGAGGCGCTCGCCGGAGAGGCCCTTCGCCTTCCACGCCTCCAGAAGGTCCTCCGACTGGCGCCCGAACTCCACAGTCTCGTCCTCCCCGTAGGCGACGAGGAGGGGCGGGGCCCCGTCTGGCAGGTGGAGGATGGGGCTGTTCCTGCGGACCTGGTCCCACGTGAGCTGCAGCTTGGGCTGCAGAAAGGTGTAGGGGAACGGCGCGAGGTCGAAGAGGCCGCTTATGACGGTCGCCCCCCCGATGATGTCCGCCGGCAGCCCGTAGTCCCCTTCCCAGTCCGTCGCGAGCAGCATGCCGACGAGGTGGCCCCCCGCGGAGTGGCCGGCCACGTGGATGCGTTCCGGGTCGCCGCCGAAACTCTGGGCGTTCTTGTACGTCCACACGAGGGCGGCCCGGGTCTGGCGTACGATCTCGTCTATAGTCACCCGGGGACACAGCGCGTAGTTCGGGACCACGCTCGCAACGCCCCGGGAACCGGGACCGCGCGCCACGAAACCGAACTCCCGGCTCGTCCGCGCCCGCCAGTATCCGCCGTGGACGAAGACGAGGACGGCCGCGTCTTCTCCCGCCGGGTACAGGTCCAAGTGCTCGGCGAGCGTGGGGCCGAAGGGCACGTTCAGGCTGTGGTCCCTCTCCAGGCGCAGCCTCTCGCTCTCCCGCGCGTAGTAATCCGCGTAGGCGCCCGCGTCACTGACGGTGCGCTCGGGGTCGTATTGGGCGTCGAGCTCCTCCTGCGTCGCGAAGTTTCGGTAGAGCACCGTTACCTTCCCAGCACCCTGCGCCAGAGCGGGCGCCGGTTGGGGGTTGGGGGCGCCGGCCGGGCGTTCGTCTCGCCGAGGAGGGGCAACCCGTGCTCGCGACGCACGGCGTTTCGGCCCTTGAGGAGCTCCTCGTCCGTCTTCCAGCTCTCGCCGACCTCGCCCCGCAGTTGCTCCTCTATCCGCGCCAGAGGCTCGCCTGCCACGCCGCCGAGCTTTGCGGCCTCGTACTTTATGCCGAGCAGGAGCGAGTTCTTGTCTTCGACGGCGAGCCCCCTACGCGCCGTAGGACTGTTCGACGCCTGCGCGGCGCTTTTTTTTGAGCTCCAGGCGGGCGACGGCGGCGCGGTGGACCTCGTCGGGGCCGTCGGCGAGGCGCAGGGTCCGGGCGTTGGCCCAGGCGTAGGCCAGGGGGAAGTCGTCCGAGACGCCGCCGCCGCCGTGGGCCTGGATCGCCCTGTCCAGAACGTTCAGGGCCGCGTTCGGGGCGACCACCTTTATCATGGCGATCTCGGCCCGGGCCTCCTTGTTGCCGACGGTGTCCATCATGTGGGCGGCCTTGAGGGTCAGGAGGCGGGCCTGCTCTATCTCTATCCTGGAATCGGCTATCCACTCCATGATCACGCCCTGCTCGGCGAGCGGCTTGCCGAAAGCTTCGCGCTCCTTGACCCGCTCGCTCATCAACTCGATGGCGCGCTCGGCTAGCCCGATCAACCTCATGCAGTGGTGGATGCGCCCCGGGCCCAAGCGCCCCTGCGCGATGGCGAAGCCCTTGCCCTCTTCCCAGATGATGTTCGAGGCGGGGAGGCGCACATCGGTGAAGGAGATCTCGGCGTGCCCGTGCGGCGCGTCGTCGTAGCCGAAGACGGGGAGGGTCCGCTCTATGGTTACCCCTTCGGCTTGCATGGGGACCAGGATCATGGACTGCTGCTCGTGCCGGGCGGCCTCCGGGTCGGTCTTGCCCATGAAGATGCAGAGGGCGCACCGCGGGTCGCCGGCTCCCGTCGACCACCACTTCTTGCCGTTCACGACGTACTCCCCCCCGGCGCGCTCGATCCTCGCCCGGATGTTCGTCGCGTCCGAGGAGGCGACGTCCGGTTCGGTCATGGCGAAGCACGACCGGATCTCGCCCTTCAGCAGCGGCCGGAGCCACGTTTCCTTCTGCTCGTCCGTTCCGTAGCGCGCGAGCACCTCCATGTTGCCGGTGTCGGGCGCGTTGCAGTTGAAGACCTCCGGCGCTATGGGGCTGCGGCCCATGACCTCGCACAGGGGCGCGTACTCCAGGTTCGTGAGGCCCGCGCCGTCCTCGGAGTCCGGCAAAAAGAGGTTCCAGAGGCCGCGCGAGCGGGCCTCCGCCTTCAACTCCTCGACGATCGGGGGGATGCTCCAGCGGTCTTCGGAGGCCGCGAGCTGGTCCGCGTAGGTCCCCTCGTTCGGGTAGACGAACTCTTCCATGAACGCCCCGACCTGCCCCCGAAGCGTGAGAACCTTCTCCGTGTGATCGAAGTTCACCGGTGCTCTCCTTCCGTCAGGCCAAGGAATCCGACGAGGTCTTCTAGCTCGTGCAGCGTCCGGGTGTCCAAGGGCGGCGCGGGGGAACGGACGTGGGAGGAAGGGATCACGCCGCGCATCTTGTAGACCTCCTTGCGGATGCCGACGCCGCCGACGCCGAGCTGGGCCTCGAACCTTATCAGGGGTAGGTAGCGGAAAAAGTATTCTCTTGACCCGTCCCGCTCCCCGGCCTCGAAGAGCCCGTAGATTTTCGCCAGGATCTCCTGGTAGGCAAACCCGGTCATTATCCCCGTTGCGCCCCGCGCCAGCTCCTCGTAGAAGTACATCCCGCCGAGCCCGCCGAAGATGCCGGCCCGTTTGTTCGGGTCTTCTATCCGGCCTACTAAGGCCGAGATCTTGATGGTAGTCGGCGCCTCTTCTAGCTTGACGTATCGGCAGTTCTCTACCTCGTTCATCAGCCGCGCCACAAAACCCGCCGGCATCACGACGCCCGTGTTGACCGGCTCGTCCTGCACCACGACCGGCAGCGAGGTGCCTTCGGCGACCCCCCGGTAGTGCCCGAAGACGAGGTCCAGGTTCTTGACGTTGTCGGGGGGGGCCACCATGACGGCCGCGGCCCCCGACTGCTCCGCCTCACGGGCCCTCTCCGTCACCACCCGGGTCGCCGGCGCGGAGCAGCCCACGACGACCGGGACCCTGCCGTCGATGGCCGCGACGTAGCGCTCGACGACGGCGGAGCGTTCGGCGTCGGTGAGCTTGTGGGCCTCCCCCATGATGCCGAGCACCACGAGGCCGTCCACGCCCGATCCGAGGTAGTGGTCCGCGAGGACGTCGATGCCCCCGAAGTCCACACCTCCCTCGTCCGTAAACGGGGTAAGGGCGATCGTGCAGACGCCGCGCAGGGACATGGGGGGCAGTATACAGGCACGTTTTCCCCGGCGCGGCCGCGGGCCACTACCATGACGGGCCCATGAGGCTCTCTTCGGCAAGGATCGGCGACAACGAGGTCGCGGTCGTGATACGGGCCGGCGGCGCCCTGCCCGTCGCCGAGATACCGGGCCCGGGCGGGTGGCCCGCGGACCTGCCCTCCCTTTTGGAGGGCGGCCGGCTGGACGAGCTGCGGCGCCGGGGGGACGGGCTTTCGGAGGTCGAGGTGGAGGTCCTTTAGGGGCGGGGGATACCGGCCCGCGATCTCACCTACGCGCCTTTGTATCGCGGGCCGCGCGAGATCTGGGCATCGGCCTCAACTACGTGGAGCACGCCGGTGACCTGGATGAGGTCGCTCCTTCCGAGGAGCCGGCCAGCTTCATGCGCCCGGACACCACCATAACAGGCCCCGGCGACAGGGTGCGGCTGCCGAAGGGCATCGGCCGCGTTACGGCGGAGGCCGAGCTCGGCGTGGTCATCGGCCGGAAGGCGACGGACGTCCCCGAAGAAGACGCGCCCTCCGTCGTGGCGGGCTTCACGACGGTGCTGGACATGACGGCCGAGGACATCCTCAGGAAGAACCCGCGGTACCTGACTCGGGCCAAGAGCTTCGACACGTTCTTCTCTTTTGGTCCCGAGCTTGTTACGCCGGAGGAGGTGGGGGAGCTGGGAGATATCGAGGTCTCGACGGTCCTCAACGGCGAGGTGCGCCGGAAGAACACCGTCTCCAACATGACGTTCTCCCCATACTGGCTCGTCTCGTTCCATTCTATGGTGATGAGGCTGTTGCCCAGCAACGATACGAACCGACAACGCCCCTAGGGTACGCCTCTCCGCCACGGTGGGGGAGGAGCCGAAGGTCGAGGTGACGCTGATCTAGGGGTTAGACCCTAGTGCCCTGCTCGCGCAACCACGTACAAGTCCCCTCTCGGAAGCTCGCCTGTGGTGTCTTTCCGAAGTTCGCGTCGGGCTTGGGTCGCTGGCATGATGCTCCCGTAGGAGGGCGAGCGGGGCAGTCGCCATCGAACGCTGCAGACCGCACCGAGGAGGGCCACGCCGATGGGACAGGCACTGGTGTTCGGGCTTATCGGGTCCAGCGCGCTGGTCATAGGCGGCGCCATCGGCGCCTACTGGCGGGCCCCGCGGCAGGTCAGCGGCGTGCTGCTCGCCTTCGCCAGCGGCACGCTGATCTCCGCGCTGGCCTTCGAGCTGTTCCCCGAGGCCGTCCACCTTGGGGGCCTGTGGCCGGCGGGGCTGGGGCTGATCGCGGGCGGGCTTACCTTCGTTCTCGTCAACACCGCCCTCGACTCGTGGGTTGCCAAGAGCGCCGGCGACCCCCGCGAGGTGGCGGCCCTGTCCCCGGAGGCCGCCGAGGACGTCTCAGGGGCCGAGGCGCAGCAGACCGAGCGGGTGGAGGAGGCCGCCACCGGGGGCGCAGGCGCGGCCGTAGGCTTCGCGCTGCTGGCGGCGGTGACGCTGGACGGCGTGCCGGAGAACCTGGCGCTGGGGGTCTCCCTGCTCTCAGGCGGGGGCAGCCTGGTGCTGCTGGTGGCGATCTTCTGCTCGAACTTCCCCGAGGCGCTGGTGGGCGCCGTCGCGATGCGCCGCGGGGGGCGCTCGGCGACCTTCGCGATCGGCATCTGGGCGCTCACGGCGGTGCTGCTCACCGGCGCGGTGGTCTTCGGGCGCGGGGTGTTCGTCCTGCTCCCCGAGGAGCACCTGGCCTTCCCGCTGGCCTTCGCAGGAGGGGCGGTCCTGGCCTCGCTGGCCGGCACGCTGATGCCCGAGGCGTTCGAGCACGGCCGCCCGCTGAACTCGATGGCCACGGCGGCCGGGTTCTTCGTGTCGTTCGTCCTCAGCGGTTGAGGGTCGCGGACGCCGGGCTACCCGAAGGGCGGCCCACGAAGGCCAGGGCGTACCAAGCCCCCGCCGCCAGCGCGGTGAAGGCGCCGGCGATCAGGAGGTAGATCAACCTCTCGCCGCGGTCGGCCTCCTTACCGGACCAGGCCCCCAACGCGCCGAGCCAACCGTAGATCGCCAGGTTGACGGCGAGGGCGAGCGAAAGGAACAATGCCGCCGTCTCCAAGGTCGCTCCTAAGGCGATGTCGTCC
>CADCUZ010000102.1 GCA_902806015.1 uncultured Rubrobacteraceae bacterium | reverse complement strand
CGGCGCGCCGGCCTCTACGTCCCGGGCGGGCACGGCGCCTACCCGAGCACGCTCGTGATGTCCGCCGTGCCGGCGCAGGTGGCGGGGGTGGGGGAGATCCGGGTCTGCACCCCGCCCGGCCCGGACGGCCGGGCCGACGGGAGCGTGCTCGCCGTTGCCGGACTCCTGGGCCTGGAGGAGGTCTACGTCCTGGGCGGGGCGCAGGCCGTGGGCGCCCTGGCCTTCGGCACGCAGACCGTCCGGCCGGTGGACAAGATCGTGGGTCCCGGCAACGACTTCGTGACGGCGGCGAAGCTCGAGGTATTCGGCGTGGTCGGCATCGACGCGCCGCAGGGGCCGAGCGAGGTGCTGGTCATCGCCGACGCGAGCGCCTTCCCCGAGCGGGTGGCCCGCGACCTCATGGCCCAGGCCGAGCACCTCTCAGGCGCCTCGGCCGTGCTCCTCACCCCGAGCGAGGAGCTCATGCGGCACGTCGAGCCGCTGCTCACGGGGGAGCCCTCCGAGCTCATCACGCTCGTCCGGGTGCAGAACAACGCCCAGGCCGTGGAGATCTCCAACGAGTACGCCCCGGAGCACGCGCACGTGATCTCCGAGAACGACGAGGCCATCCTCCAGGACCTGGACGCCGTCGGCATGGTCGCCGTCGGCGACTTCAGCCCAGTTGCCCTGGGCGACTACGCCGCCGGTCCCTCGCACGCGCTCCCCTCAGGCGGCGCCGCAGTCTGGGCCTCGGCCCTCGGCACCCGCGACTTCGTGGCGCACACCAACTACATCCACTTCACGCGCGATGCGCTGGACGAGATCGGGCCCCACGTCGAGCGGCTCGCCCGCCTCGAAGGCTTCGAGAACCACGCCCAGAGCGTCGGCATCCGCCTCCGGTAGGACGCGGCAACGGTCCCGAGTGGCTGGAGCCCGTGCTCCGAAGCCGAGGTCCGCTAGAATGCTGAAAACGCAACGATTCAGGACGCTCAAGGTCTAAAAGGAGCGGGATGTCGCGAACGGGTAGCGCGGAGCGGAAGACAGGGGAGACGTTCGTGCGGGTCCGTTTGGAACTCGACGGGGCCGGCCGGGCCGACGTCTCGACCGGGGTCGGCTTCCTGGACCACCTCCTGCACCTGCTCGCCCACCACTCGGGCATGGATCTTGCGGTCGAAGCTAACGGCGACACCTGGGTGGACGACCACCACACCGTCGAGGACACGGGTCTCGTCCTAGGACGGGCGTTCGACGAGGCGCTCGGCGACCGGGCGAACCTCGTCCGCTTCGCCGACGCGAGCGCGCCGCTCATCGAAGCCCTCTCCACCGTGGTCGTCGACCTCGGGGCGCGGAGCCACCTCACCTGCAACCTCGGCCCGATGCCCGAGAAGATCGGCACCTTCGATAGCGAGCTCTTCCGGGAGTTCCTGCGAGCCTTCACCCAGTACGGCCGCTTCACCCTCCACCTCAACTGCCACTACGGCGAGAACGCCCACCACAAGGTGGAGGCCGGGGTGAAGGCGCTAGCGGTCGCGCTACGGGCCGGCATCGCGGCCAGAGCCGGCGGCAGCGCGTCGACGAAGGGGGTAGTAGATTAGCTTGTCGGCATTTCAGCCGGTCAGCCCGTTGCCTCTGGCAACTGTCAGCTTGTTGGCGCTTCGTTCGTATATGCCGCGAGCTACCAACACAACCGGTGCGGAAGGCGCGGTGAGGCCACGAAGGCGGAGAGCTGAAATCCTCAGAGCGGAGGCCTCAGGCCGGAGCGCGCCGACATGCTGATAGGCTTGCACGTAGCGGTCATCGATTACGACGCCGGCAACACCCTCTCCGTGACGCGGGCGCTCGAGAAGGTCGGCGCCCACGTGGACCTTACGGCCGACCCGGATCGGTTGCAGACCGCGGACGCGGTGGTTTTGCCGGGGGTTGGGGCGTTCGGGGACTGCATGAAGAAGCTGCGTGAGCGGGGGATGGACGCGGCCTGTCGGGAGGCTTTTCGCTCCGGCAAGCCCTTCCTCGGGGTCTGTGTGGCCCTGCAGGTGATCTTCGACGACTCCGAAGAGTCGCCGGGCGCGGAGGGCCTAAGCCTGTTGCCGGGGAGCGTCCGCCGCTTCAAGGTTGGGAACCTGAAGGTGCCGCATATGGGCTGGAACGAGTTGCGCCTCGTGCGGAAACACCCTGTGCTCGACGGGCTTGACGGCGAGGCGTTCTACTTTGTCCACTCTTACTACCCGGCGCCGGCGGAGGCCGCCGATCTCGTCGGGGAGACGGAGTACGGGGTGCGCTTCTGTGCGGCGGCGGGACGGGAGAATCTGGTCGCGGTGCAGTTCCACCCGGAGAAGAGCAGCCGGGCGGGGTTGAGGCTCTACGAGAACTTTCTGGCGTGGTCGAGGGCGCTTTGAGCGGGTTCACGGTTTTCCCGGCAATAGACCTTCGGGGCGGCAAGTGCGTGCGGCTCGTGCAGGGGAATTTCGGTCGATTGAAGGAGTACGACGCCGATCCCGTCGAGCGCGCCCGCGAGTGGCAGCGGCGGGGAGCAGCCGCGATCCACGTCGTCGATCTGGACGGCGCGAAGGAGGGCCGGCTCGTTCAGACGGAGCTCGTCGGCCGGATGGCCCGCGCCGTAAACGTCCCGCTCCAGGTCGGCGGCGGCATCAGGACCATCGAGGACCTCGCACGCCTTCGGCAGGCCGGCGCCTCGCACGTCGTCGTCGGGACGGCGGCGGTGGGGGACCGGGACCTGCGCCTGCGGGCCATCGAGGAGGCGGGCCCCTCGCTCGTCGTCGCGGTGGACGCCCGCAACGGCGTGGTCGCCACCCACGGCTGGCAGCGCTCGAGCGGCGTGCCGGTCCTGGACTTGGCCGAGGAACTCTCCGACGACGGGGTCGCGTCGGTGCTCTACACGGACGTGGCCCGCGACGGCGTCGGCTCCGGCGCCGCCCTGGAAGACACGGCCGCCGTCGCCCGTTTCCTGCCCACCATCGCCAGCGGGGGCGTCCGGGACGCCTGGGACGTGACCGCCCTCTCCAGGCTCGACGGTGTGGTCGGCGTGGTGGTCGGCACCGCGCTTTACGAGGAACAAGTAGCCCTGGAGGAGCTCCTCCGGGCCGCAGTAGCCGAATAGCCCTTCTCCAAAACGACAAATCGCCCGTTTGGGATGTGCGCGGTGCGTAACCTCCCCTTGAGATAAGGAGCGTCGAGGAAGCGGAGGGTTGTGTTAATAATGGCGGCGATGATGGCCGTGCTTGCGGTGGCGGACGGGGTGGCCCTGGCGGCGACCATAGATGGCACTAGGGGGAACGGCAGAATCACGGGCACCGACGCACGCGACCGGCTAGCGGCAGGGGCGGCGCCGACGTGCTGCGGGGGCTCAGGGGCGCCGACGCCCTAAGCGGTGGCAGCTGCAGAGACGCCATCTACACCGGGCCAAGGAACGAATATGCTGAGGACGTCGTCGATGCCGGCGAGGGCGACGACGCGGTCCGGGCCCTCAACCGCCCCGCCTCCAGAAAAACGATCGACTGCGGCCCCGGCTTAGACAGGGTAACGGTGGACGCCCGCGACGTGGTGGACGGGTGCAACAGGGTCTCCCGCCCGTAGCGATCAGATAGGTAAGGGGCGCCCGACTAGGGGGCCCCTTTTCCTTGGCCGGCGTGAGCGGGCCGTCCTCTATCGGAGTTCCAGGGTCGAGACCTTCGTCCCGCCGCCCTCGTACTTGGCGGCCTGGATGGTTCGCCAGGAGAGCTGGGCGAGGGCCTCGTCGGTGGGCTGGGGCAGATCGGGCGTGTCCTCGGAGATCGTGGCGCGCGCCGCCTCGGTAGCGGCGTCTAGGGCGGCGTTGATCTCGTAGGCCCTGGCGGCCTGGTACTTTACCTGAAGGACGCGCGGCGGCGCCTCCCCGGCGGAGAAGCGCAGCTCGTACTCTTCTGTGCGGCTCTCTTGGTCTCCGATGCGCCGCGCGGCGCAGATCAAGTCTGGCATGGGGACATCCTAACAGCGCCTCCGGCCCGCCGCGGGTTGGGTTAGACTAGTCGCCGGAGGGCAGGTGAACGACTGTTTCGAGAGAACCAAGAAGGCCGCGCGGCGTGGTCGAGAGCGGCACGGCGAGCATGTACCACGACCCGGGCGAGGAGGTCGGACGCCCCTCCGCCAGCAAGACGGGCACCACTGACGGCTTGGTGGACGCCTGGTATGTCGGCTACACGCCAAGCCCGTGCACCTCCGTATGGGCGGGCTACCCTGAGGACCGGCGCTCGATGGTCGGCGTTCACGGCCTGCAAGAGTCCAACGGGGAGCGGCTGCCCATGGATATCTGGTCGTCCTACATGGCCCGAACGACCGAGGGCGACCTGTCCCTCAAGTTCCCCGGAACCTACACGTCCGAACTCGAGATCCCCTACGGCGGCGGGTAGCGTCCAGCCGCCCGTGCCCACACCGTAACCCGCTTCGAGAGGAGAACGATGACCAGCGGTAACATCCAGATGGGACCCGACCCGGACGAGGTGCTCGACGCGCTGAAGGCCGCCGTGCGCGACGACCCGACGCTGCGCGAACGTCGCAGCGAAGAAGTGGCCGCCGAGCTCGCCCGCGGGGGTTACCTGCAACAGGAGCCCGACCCCGTACTCGTGGGGGAGATGCTCGGCGCCCTGGACGAGAACGAGCCGGGCAGCGAGCCCGGCGCAGAGACAGAAGAGGCTAGCCCGACTTAGAGGTCGGCTCCCGTGCATTACAATGGTCCGGCATGGACCTGGACAGGATCTACGGGGGATCTTTCATAGACTGGGGGGCGGTCGCCGCCTCCTGGAACAAACGTACCGTTCCCTCGCGCCTGCTGCTCTTCGCCGCCCGGCGCTATCTCGAGGATTATCCCGCCCGAGCGGATGCGGCGCGGTCAGAGGCACTGGGCTCCGCCTCCCTCCCGGAAGAGATCAAACGCGCCTACGCCGCCACCCCGGCGACGGAGGGGAACGCGGCCCGTCTGTGGGGAGAGTTCGTGGACGCCGCCGTCGCCGCCGAGATGGAGATGGTCTCCTACGGCGAGCGCCCGCCGCTCCTGCACGAGCTGCGAAACGGCCTCTCCCAGGCCGCCGAAGAGGCAGGGATAAGCTCAGGGCGGGGTCGATGGTTCATGCGACGCCGCGACGCGCTCCCCGGGATGGATCTCCCGGACTCCCCCGAATATTTGCCGATATAGTCTGCCCGGAACTGCGAAGGGGCGCGCCAAATGGAATACAATCCGGCGCACTGAGCTTGCGTTAGGCGGGCTCACGAGGGAGAGGAAAAGCTGATGGAGTCCATACCTAGCGCGAGCTACAGCTTCACTTTGCGGGTCGAGTTTCCCCACCGAGCGGGGTCTCTCGGCAAAATCCTGACGGTTATCGGGGAAGCGGACGGGCTGGTCGGGGCGGTGGACATCGTCAGGATGCGGGAGGACAGGACCGTCCGCGACATCACCGTGAACGCCCGGGACTCCGAGCACGGCCAGAGCGTAGTCGAGGCCGTCGAGGGGTTGCCGGAGGTCAAGGTCGTCAACATCTCCGACCGGACCTTCTTGATGCACCTCGGGGGCAAGATCGAGGTGCGCTCCAAGCTTCAGATCCGGACCCGCGACGACCTCTCGATGGTCTACACGCCCGGCGTCGCTCGCGTGTGCCGCGCCATCCACGACGACCCCGAGCGCGCCTTCAACCTCACCATCAAGCGCAACACCGTGGCGGTCGTCTCGGACGGGACCGCTGTGCTCGGCCTCGGGGACATAGGACCCCGGGCGGCGATGCCCGTGATGGAGGGCAAGGCGGCCCTCTTCAAGCAGTTCGCGAACGTGGACGCCTTCCCGATCTGCCTGGACACCAGGGACACCGACGAGATCGTCGCTACCGTAAAGCATCTCGCGCCCGGCTTCGGCGGCATCAACCTCGAAGACATCTCCGCCCCGCGCTGCTTCGAGATCGAAGAGCGCCTGAAAAAGGATCTGGACATCCCCGTCTTCCACGACGACCAGCACGGCACGGCCGTCGTCGTACTGGCGGCCCTCATAAACTCCCTCAAGATCGTGGGCAAAAAGGTCGAGGACCTGCGCCTCGTGGTCAACGGCGTGGGGGCCTCTGGTGTGGCGTGCGCCAAGATCATCATGGCCGCGGGCGCCACGAACGTCGTCGGCTGCGACTCGAAGGGCGTCGTCCACGAGGGCCGCGAAGACCTGAACCCCGCCAAGCGGTGGTTCGCGGAGCACACCAACCCCGAGGGCCGCACCGGCAGCTTGGGCGAGGCCGTGCGAGGCGCCGACCTCTTCCTCGGGCTCTCCGCCCCGGACGTGCTGACCGTCGAGCATCTCAAGACCATGAACGAGGACCCCATAATCTTCGCCATGGCGAACCCCGACCCCGAGATACGGCCCGAGGTCGCGATGGGGCACGCCAGGATTGTCGCCACTGGCCGCAGCGACTACCCGAACCAGATCAACAACGTCCTCTGCTTCCCCGGCATCTTCCGCGGCGCTCTCGACGTTCGCGCCCGTGAGATAGACGAGGGGATGAAGCTCGCCGCCGCCCACGCCATGGCCGACGTCATCCCCGAGGAAGAGCTCGTAGAGGACTACATCATCCCCTCGGTCTTCGACGAACGGGTGGCGCCCGCCGTCGCCGAAGCCGTCTCCGAAAAAGCGAAGGAGACAGGCATGGCCCGCCGCATCCAGGAGCGCGCCGAGACGGGTCTCTCGACGATGACGTTTTAGCCGCCGACCTTCGGCTGGCGACAGGATTCGGGCACCAGGTTTCAGCTTCTCACTACAGCCTGGTGCCTATAGCCCAACCTGGACTTCTTCGGGGCGCGTCATAGAATCCCCGCATGACGGTTTTTCGTCAGATCTTTGTTTGCGCCACGCCGGGGGAGGGACGCTGCGGCGCCAAGGGCGGGGGAGAGCTGCTAAAGGTCTTCAGGTACGAGGTGGAGCGGCGCGGGATCTCGCCTTCCACCGTGCTGCGTAACGCCTGCGCGCGTCGCCACGAGGAGGGCCCGGTAGTTTTCGTGTTCCCGGACGACGTCTGGTACACCCGCGTGACGCCGGACGACGTGCCGCGCATCGTCCAGCGGCACCTCGCCCCGGTCCGGGAGGATTCCTAAAGGCCCGGTTTTGGGCGCCGCTTCTCGCGACCGGAGTGGCCCGGCTAAGCTCCTTTGTCCTACTCTCGCTCACCGCCGAAAGCCGATGGCTGGAGGCTCCCAAACCCCAGACGCCCGATGGTCCGTTCCATCGCCCAGTCGGCGCCGGTGAGGAGCCTGTCCCGCCGACTCTTGATATAGTAAAGGAAGACGCTGCGATACAGTGCCTGGGCGGCCGGGCCGCGCAGCTTGAGGCCCACGGCGTCGGCCACGGCGCTCTCGGGGCCCAGACTCACCACGTAGCCCCGGTCGAAGAAGCGGAAGGGCGGCCGGCCCCGGCGGCTCCCCGCGCCCTGGAGCCGCCGTTTTAGGTCGCGGGCGGTCCACGGCCCTTGCTGCACGGCGACGGAGGCGGTTGGGGGCAGGGCGCCGAGTTTCGGGTGCGTGTAGCGACCGGCGTCCCCGAGCACGTAGACTTCGGGGTGACCGGGCAAAGTCAGGTGCTCGTCGACGACGACCCGCCCGGACGGGTCGTGCTCGCCGGGCAGGACGCGGGCCAGCGGCGCGGCCCCAACCCCCGCCGCCCAGACGCGCGTGGTGGCGGGTAGGAACTCGCCCCCAAAACGCACGCCCGACTGATCCGCCTCGTCCACCTCGGTGTTCAGGCGCACCTCGACCCCCAGGTCGGCGAGGGTCTGGCGCGCTACGCGGTCGAAGTACGGGTCGAGCCAGCCCATCAGCCGGTCGGTCGCCTCGAAGAGCACGACCCGCGGCTCCTCCGTAGAGCGCCGGTGCGACCGCTTTTTAAGGTAGTCGAAGAGGGTGGCGACCTCCGCGGCGAGCTCCACGCCGGTCGCCCCGCCGCCGACGACGGCCACGTTGAGGATGCCGGGAGGCGCGGGGCGCGGGCTGGCGGCCAGGTTCCAGGCCTGGGCGAGGGCGCCGCGCAGGGCGAGGGCGTCGTCCACGCTCCAGAAGGTCTGCAGGTGGTCCCGGAGCGCGGCGGGCGGCTGCGTCGCGACGCTGCCGGGGTTCAGCACGAGGTACTCGTAACCGGCGATGCCCCGCGAGGTGTGGAGTACCCTCTCGTCGAGGTCCACGCCCGTGACCTCGGCCTTCAGGAAAGCGCAAGCGCCCCGGCAGAGTGGGGCGATGGGGGAGCGGACGCTGTCGGGGTGGATGCGTCCGACGGCGACCTCGTGGGCCAGGGGGATGAACTCCCATTTCTCCCGGCGGTCGACGAGCAGGGTCTCGCCGGGTTTCCTCAAGGGTGCCGGCAGGTGCCTAAGTAGGGAGGCCCCGGCGAACCCGGCGCCGACGACCACAACGCGCGCCCCCCTGTCAACGCGCACCGAGCGGGCCACCTCCCCTAGCCGATCTCCCCGTCTCCGACGGGGCGGGGTGTGTTTACGGGGACTTCGGGCAAGACGCTGTCCTCCGTTCGGGGCTAGCTCGCGGCGACGCACAAAGTATACAGCGACGCGCTCGGGGTCCGGCCGCGGCGCCCTGGCGAGGGACGAAGGGTCCCCGTTCGTGGCATGGCCCTCCACCGTCCGTCGGGCGGCGCTTTACAAAACGGGTCGC
>CADCUZ010000101.1:3881-8717 GCA_902806015.1 uncultured Rubrobacteraceae bacterium | reverse complement strand
GCCCCGGCCCCGGCGGGGACATACAGGTCAAGGTCGGCGAGAAGAGCTACTCGGCGCCCGAGATCAGCGCGATGACCCTCCAGAAGCTCAAGAAGGACGCGGAGGATTACCTGGGCGAGGAGGTGACCGACGCGGTCATCACGGTGCCTGCGTACTTCGAGGACGCCCAGCGCCAGGCCACCAAGGACGCCGGCAGGATCGCTGGCCTCAACGTCAAGAGGATCATCAACGAGCCAACCGCGGCTGCGCTCGCCTACGGCATGGACAAGGAAGAGGACCAGACGATCCTCGTCTTCGACCTGGGCGGCGGCACCTTCGACGTCTCCATCCTGGAACTCGGCGAGGGCGTCTTCGAGGTCAAGGCCACCAGCGGCAACAACCACCTCGGTGGAGACGACTTCGACGCCAAGGTTGTCGAGTGGATGGTCGCCGAGTTCAAGAAGGCAGAGGGCATCGACCTCTCCAAGGACAAGATGGCCGCCCAGCGCCTCGTGGAGGCCGCCGAGAAGGCCAAGAGGGAGCTCTCTTCGACGACGAGCACCTCTATAAACCTCCCGTTCATCACGGCCGACCAGAACGGCCCGAAGCACATGGACCTCACGCTCTCGCGGGCGCAATTCAATAACCTGACCGCCGACCTCGTGGAGGGCACGGCCGGACCGGTCCGCCAGGCGATGAGCGACGCCGGGCTGCAGCAGGGGCAGGTCGACCAGGTCATCCTCGTCGGCGGCTCGACCCGTATCCCGGCGGTGCAGGAGAAGGTCAAGGAGATCACGGGCAAGGAGCCCCACAGGGGCATCAACCCGGACGAGGTCGTCGCCATCGGCGCCGCCATCCAGGCCGGCGTGCTGGCAGGAGATGTCAAGGACGTCCTGCTCCTCGACGTCACGCCCCTCTCCCTCGGTATCGAGACCAAGGGCGGCGTCTTCACGAAGCTGATCGAGCGGAACACCACCATACCCACGCGCAAGGGCGAGACCTTCACGACTGCCGACGACAACCAGAACTCGGTCGAGATCAAGGTCTACCAGGGCGAGCGGGAGATAGCAGCCTACAACAAGCTTATCGGAAACTTCCAGCTCGTCGGCATCCCGCCGGCGCCGAGGGGCGTGCCCCAGATCGAGGTCGCGTTCGACATCGATGCGAACGGCATCGTCAACGTGGGGGCAAAAGACCTGGGGACTGGCAAGGAGCAGAGGATCACGATCACGGCTTCGGGGGGCCTTTCGGACTCTGAGATCCAGCAGATGATGCGGGATGCCGAGTCGCATGCCGAGGAGGACCGGCGTCGCAAGGAGGAGGCGGACGTCCGCAACAACGCGGACAACCTCGTCTACTCGGTCGAGCGTTCCCTAAAGGACGTGGACGGCAAGGTCGACCCGAACACGAAGCTGGAGATAGAGCAGGCCATCAAGGAGGCGAAGGAGGCGCTCGCCGGCGGGGACGTCGAGGAGATCAAGACCAAGCAGGAAGCCCTCGTTACTGCCTCCCACAAGCTCTCGGAGGCCCTTTACAGCCAGGCCCAGGGGCAGCAGTCCGGCTCCACCGAGGCCACCGACGCCGACGACCTGGTAGAGGACGCCGAGGTCGTCGATGATGGGGAAGGGCAGCAGGACGGGGAGCGCAAGTAAGTTGGCCGGTGAAGAGCAGAGGCGCGGGCCCAACCTCCCGGGGGAGTCCTCCCGGGAGGAGGCCGGACCCGTCGAGGAGGCGCAGGGCTCCCCGGTCGACCCGGACATCGTCGAGGAGACGGGGACCTTGGACGGAGGGTCGGACGTCGGAGACTCGGAGAGCGGCGCCGGGCCAGAGCCCGTCGTGGCGCTCTCCGAGTTCGAGGCCGTCAGTGCGGAGCGGGACCAGTACCTGGACGCCCTGCGGCGCCTGAAGGCCGAGTTCGACAACTCCCGCAAGCGGCAGGAGCGGGAACGGGCCAGGATCCTGGAGGCCGCCTCGGAGTACCTCGTGCAGGAGCTGCTGCCGGTCCTGGACAACCTGGACCGCGCCCTGGAGTCCGACGGAGACATCCGACGCGGCGTGCAGGCCACCCGCGAGCAGCTCGCGGACGTGCTCGCCAACGAGGGCCTCCTGCCCGTCGCCTCAGACGGCCAGCCTTTCGACCCGAACGTACACGAGGCCGTCATGGGCCAGCCCTCCGAAGAGCACGAAGAAGGCACCATCATCCAGACCTTTCAGAGGGGGTACCTGCTCAACGGCAGGGCCATACGCCCCGCGAAGGTTGTGGTTGCGAAACAGGTTTAGGCCATGGATACTAAGGACCTCTACAACGTTTTGGAGGTATCCAAGGGGGCTTCGCAGGACGAGATCCGGCGCTCCTACCGCCGCCTCGCCAGGAAGTATCACCCCGACGCCAACCCGGGCGACCAGAACGCCGAAGAACGCTTCAAGGGGATCCAGCAGGCCTACGAGGTCCTCTCCAACCCGGAAAAACGCCGGGAATACGACGAGGGACCGCGCCAGTTCTTCGGGGCCGGAAGCGCAGGGCAGGGTACCGACGGTACCGCCGGTGGGGGGGACTTCAAGAACTTCTCCGACCTGTCGGACCTTTTCGGCGGCTTCGGCAACCTCGGCGACGTTTTTGGGCAGGCCACCTCGGCCCGTCGTCAGGCCTCGCCCAAAGGCGAGGACGTTACCGTAAGCGTGAAATTGAAGTTCAAAGAGGCACTCGAAGGCGTGACGACGCGGGTCGGCGTTCCCGTCGAGGAGGCGTGCGGGGATTGCGGGGGAAACGGGGCGGCTCCCGGCACCTCTCCGCGGGCCTGTCCGCAGTGCGGCGGGCGCGGGACGCAGAGCCGGGACCAGGGGTTGTTCGCGCTCTCGACGGCGTGTCCGCTGTGCGGGGGCAGGGGCAGCATCGTGGAGACTCCGTGTCCCAGGTGCCGGGGCAATGGGACGACCCGGGGGGTCAAGCAGGTGAAGGTCAGGATCCCGGCCGGGGCCAGGGACGGGATGAAGGTCCGGGTACCGGGGAGGGGCGCCGCCGGGAGAAACGGGGGGCCGGCCGGGGACCTCTTCGTGGTGACCAGGGTCGAGGAGCACCCCGTGTTCAAGAGGCGGGGGGACGACTTCGTGGTCTCGGTGCCGGTGAGTTTCGTCGAGGCGGCGCTCGGGGCGGAGATAGAGGCGCCCAAGCCCGGGGGCGGGACGGTCAGGCTGAGGCTCCCGGCCGGTACGCAGAACGGCAAGCAATTCAAGGTCAGGGGGGCGGGGGCCCCCAGGACCAGGAGGAGCGGGCCGGAGCGCGGCGACCTCATCGTGCGGGTGGGCGTGGTCGTCCCGAAGAAATTGCGGCGGCGGGAGCGTGAGATCCTGGAGGCGTTGGCCGAGGAGCGGGACGAAGACGTGCGGGCGGAACTGTTCAAGAGGGTAGGATCGTGAGCCTTCGCAAGCGGCCCCTGTACATGATAGGTATTGCCTCCGAGTTGATCGGGGTACATCCGCAGACGCTGCGGATGTACGAACAGAAAGGCCTGCTCCGGCCGCGCAAGAGCATCAAGAACACCCGCCTCTATTCGCAGGAAGACGTCGAACTAGGCCGCCGCATCCAGCGTCTCACCCAGGAGATGGGCATGAACCTCGCTGGGGTCAAGACGGTCCTCGACCTCGAAGGCAAAGTCGCGAGGCTCGCGGCCGAGAACCGCCTGCTGCGCGAAGAGCTGGAGGGACGGGAACTCGAGCACGACCGGGCCATCGCCGAGATCCACCAGAGCTACAAGAGGGATATCGTCTTGATGCCGCGTGGCGAGTTGGCGCGCTCCCCCCGAGACCGGGAAGGGCGCTGATGTCCGAGCCCATGCGCTGCTACCGGCACCCCAAGAGGGAGACGCGCGTCTCGTGCGCCACCTGCGGCCGGCCCATATGCACGGAGTGCATGCGCCAGACCGACGTCGGGATAAAGTGTCCGGACGACGCCAGGCTCCCCCGCGGCGCCCGGGCGGGTGCCATGAAGACGGGACAGGTCATCAGGAGCCTTCTGGCAGGCGCGGCCGTGGCGGTCTTGGGCGTGCCCGTGGTGGCGTACGTGCTTCTCAATCTCGGGTTCTTGGGGTTCATATCTTGGGCCGTGCACGCCGCGTCCGGGTACGGGGCGGGAACCCTGATCTACCGCGCCGGCGGACGCAACGGCGGCACTATAGCCGTCGTCATCTCCGTCGTCGCCACGGCGATACCCTTCATCGTGGTCCTGGGACCGGGCCTGTTGGAAGGGGCTATAAGCCCCATCCGCCTCGTCGCGGTGGCCATCGCGGTTGTCGCCGCCGGCGTGGCGAACCGCCAGCTCTAGCCGGGTCGCGAGAAACCTTCCCGTTGGTCGCCCGCTTCGGGGCACGTGAGCCTAGATAATCCACCGCACAGCGTTGGATACCCACGGCGTGAAACGGTTAGTAGCCAAGACGAGCACGCTCGCCAACCGTAACCCGCCAACCCGGAGGCCGTGCGGGAGAGACCCCGGGTGTCGGAGGCCCCTCCTTAGGGTTGTGTTGCATCGCATGGCCCCACGGGCGTCGCCCCCGTCCCGGGCTGGCGCGTCCGCGCCGTCAGCAGGGCCTCTACTTCCGATTCACGGCACTCTGGCAGTGCGGTTGAACCTCGTGATCTTGCCCTTCCGCCTGTGGATAACTCCGCGAGCCGCCATTCTAAAGCATAAAAACCGGGGGGACGGCTAGCGACCCCGAAGGGTGAACGGCGGCGAGCAACTTGCACTTAACCCTAAGATAAAATTAAACCTAAGAATGAGGTAGAGCAGCAAAAAATACTTTCAGAAAGGCTAGCGTAGCCCAAAGGGGCGTGCTAGGGTTGCCCTCATGAGAGAAGACATGC
>CADCUZ010000101.1:0-3871 GCA_902806015.1 uncultured Rubrobacteraceae bacterium | reverse complement strand
TGCAGTACATCAGTGGGGTTTTGGACGAGTTGGAAGCGATCGTTCAAGACGCGTCCGGCGTACCGATGCGCAAAGGACTGGCCGTCGTTGACCGGTCGGATCTGCTTGTGATGCTAGATGAGCTCAGGTCGTCACTGCCCCGTGAGTTGGCCGAGGCGGAGGCTCTCCGTCGGGAGTGCGGGGTCATGGTCGCTTCCGCTGAGGAGGAGGGCCGGCGCATAGTGGAGGAGGCCCATCACCGGGCCAACGCCATGGTTCCCGAGACGGAGCTCTGCCGCAGGGCGGAGCGTCGGGCGGGGGAGATCACGGACGGCGCCGAGCGCTACGCCGAAGAGGTTGCTAGCGGCTCCGAGGTGTACAGGGACCGGGTTATGGGCCAGCTTGAGGACTGGTTTCAGGATTCTCTCGTCTCGGTGGAAGAGTCCAGGCAGGAGCTTAGCGGCGTACCCATGCATCGTCCCGCGCCCCAACCGGAGGATGTCGAAGGGCAGAACGACGGTCGCGGTTGGCGGGCGAGCTCAGCCTAGTCTAACCTCCTGCGCCACCTACCGGTGCGTTTTATCGGGGAGGACCGTCCCACAGAGGGTCTTTCCCGTCCTCTCTCTCAGTTGGGACCTCGATCCCATCGGGGCGGTAGTTGACGCCGTGCCGGACGGCCCTTCGTTCCCGACGTAGAGGCCTCGACGGCGGTCTGGCATCGGGGCGTTTCTGCACGCGCTCTCAGGGGGCGGATATGTCGCTGAGGGCATCCAGGCGGGCGTTCAACTCGTCTAGTGAGGCGTTTAGGGCCTCCGTTTGACGGGTGTTGTCCGTGTCTATGGAGATCCGAACCACCTTGGCCCGAAGGTCGAGGAGCTCTTCGTGGGTTGCGGCAATCTCCGCGTCCGCCTCGCCTACTCGCGTTTCCAGTTGCCTAAGGTCCTCGGTCCTCGTCCGGGCCCCAGATGGGGGCTTTTCCCGCAGGTCCCGAACGGTCTCCGCCGCCTTCTCCCTGTGCAGGGCGACGTCGACCAGCCGGTCCGCCGTGGCGTGTAGCCTGGGTATGGTGTCCTCGAGCACGGCCCGGGTAACGTCGTCCGAGGTCTCTATGACGGACGCGACCCTCCGGTACTCCACGAGCGCGGCGTCCACCCGTTGCCGGGTCTCGCCCCGGGGGAGCCACCTGGCGCGGCGCTCCGGGGAGACGTCCGGCGCCTGACGCATGGCCGGCACCTCGAGGCCGAGGGTTCTGCGCCTGAGGATCGGGTCCCTGGTCCCCAGGAAGACTAAGGAGGCGTAGGTCGCGAGGGTGAGCGGCGGCGCCCACCAGGCGAGGGTCGTGGCGAAAAAGACGACGCCTACCACCAGGACGAGAAGGTTCAGCGGCCGCAACGCCGCGGCTCGCACGACCCGGCGCCGGTCTTGTGGCGTCAGGGATGAGGGCCCCGGGGGGCCTCCGTTTCGGAGATCAGGCGTCGGCACCGGCCGGATCCTCTGGAGGCAGGAGCCGCACCCGGTCTCCCACCTTGAGGGCGAGCGCCCTAGAGGCGTTGCCCTTATTAATGGAGAGGCTGAGGCGCCAGTGCGAGTCGGGCACGAGCAACAGTTCTCCGGCCTTGGACGAGCCATAGGTCTCCACGTAGCGGACGGACATTTGTCCGTCCCCGGTGTCTACCTTCAGTACGTCGCCGTACTCTAGACTGGATTCTTCCTGCATGAGCGAGAGCCGGGCGTTGCCGAAGCGGTCGATGGAGATGATGCCCGCCTCCGGTGTTCCCGCCCGCTCGCGTGACGTCACCGTTTGGTCGAGGCGCATCGGGGAGGAGGGGGCCACGTTCTGCCCGAGCTCCCGGAGGGGGGTTCCGGCGGCGAGGTAGGCGGCGGCCGGGGCGAAGACGTCGCGTCCGTGAAAGGTGTTCGAGACGGGGTGGACCTGGTAGTCGCGGTTGGTGAGGACGGTCGCTTCCACGACGCCGCCCAAAGAATCGGCGGCCGGGAGGAGCAAACCGTTGTCCGGCCCGACCAGAAGCTCGCCCCTTCCTGTCCTCAGGGCAAGCGCGCGGCGTTCGGTGCCGACGCCGGGGTCCACCACGGCCAGGTAGACCGTCTTTGGCGGCATGTAGCGGGTGGCGTGCTGCAGGACCTCGGCCCCCGCCTCCACCTCGAAGCCCGGCACCTCGTGCGTCAGGTCCACTATGGTCAGCCCGGGCGCGACGCCGAGCATCACGCCCTTGCACGTTCCGACAAAGTCGTCGGCGAGCCCAAAATCGGTCAGAAAGCACACCGTCCTCATGACCCTAGTATAAAGCGCCGCCCGTTCGGGGCCATACTCCGGCGCTCCCTAGCCGCGCCCGAGCGTGCCGCCGAGGCCGAAGATCAACGCCTCCGCGGCCCGGGTTCACCCCCGGCTCAGTATCCTGGCCACCCCAAAGAGGTCCCAGGGTGACGCTCAGCCGGGGCGTCCGCGAACGAGTATGGGGGGATGCCTGCGGCCCCCGCGCCGCGCACGTCCGCGTTCGGGTTGTCGCCTATCACCGCACGCGCTTCGTGGGCCGGGGCTACGCCACCGAGGCGGTGCGCGGCATCGACGCATTCGCTTTCGATGCCCTCGCCGCGAGACGCGTGGAGATCCGGTGCGAACCCCTGAACCGTCCCAGCGCCAGGGTTGCGGAGCGCGCGGGCTTCCGCCTGGAAGGCCAGCTGCCAAACGACGCCGTTGGCACCGATGGCGCCACCCGCAGCACCCTCGTCTTCGCGATGACCCGCGAGGACCTCGCCGGAGGCTGACAGCGCGAGCGCCTGTCCTTGGCGGGCCGCGTCCGTTGGACTAACCGCGTGAGAACGACCGATAGATGGACGGACGAGGTCATCCTGCGGGGGTCCGGTCTTGGGCGCACGTTCCGGCCGCCGGCACCTTCGTCGAGAGCGGGGAGTGCCTCGTGGTCCACCGCCTTGAAGCCGGGGACGAGCCGCGTGTGGCGCTCTCGTGGCCGGTGCGGGGTGGGGCGGAGGACGCGTGATACGAGAGACCATAGAAGAGGTGCGCGCGTCCGGCGGGGACGGCTCGTGCGGCACACCGGCGACCGGGTCTCCCCGACCTTTATGAACGCCCTACCCCCGCGATACGGCTTCGAGAGGACCGAAGTCCTCGCCTTCGAGTTGAACGACCCGCGGCCGAGGCTTCCCCGCCTCGACGTTCCCACCGCCCTCCTCTGCGCCGCCCTCGTCCGCGACGAGGCTGGGATTCGAAAGGCCCACGCCGTCGAGTCTCGCATACTCTCCTCCCCAACTCTCCAGCGTTCGTGGAACCGGAGATACACGCCTACCTGCGCGGCATCGAGGGCCTTGTACGCCATAAGCCTGGCCCGGAGGGTGACGCTGCAACGCGCTGCTGGTCCCGAACCGGACCACCGCCACGGACCACCCCACGGGGTAGCGGTTGAAAGAGACTTTCAACCAATGTAAACCTCTACCAAAAGCTCATACGATGCCGTGGTCATCCTATGATTTTGGTCCGGACTCAAGATGTTGTGCCGGGATTACGGGCGCTAGGAATATCTCGTACATGTGGAGCAGGGGTGCGATATTTTGGCTTAAGTACAGGGATTTGTTGGCGTTGCGCTGCGTCGGATGGGGTGCTAATAATCTGGTGGTCGGATCCCATGACCCGGGGGCTCGGTTTAAAGCTTGGGTTCAGATGGGGTTCGTCAAGGGCTCTACCAGCTGGGAGGGGTGGTGGGGCCCGTTGTGCGATTCCCTGGGAGGAGGGATCGGTCGGGCGTTTCGGCGATCTATCGCCGGGGCGCCCGCTCTTATTGGCCTGGTATGCCTTGCTGCGCGCTACGCCCTTTCTTTTTTCGCCTTGGGGTCCGGCAGGATGCGTCAGGGCAAC
>CADCUZ010000100.1 GCA_902806015.1 uncultured Rubrobacteraceae bacterium | reverse complement strand
CGAGTACGGCCGGGAGATCCCCAAACCCACCGGCGTGGACCTGAAGCCGGCCGCCCGTGCATCGGGGTTGGCCAGGCACAACAACGCCTGGGTCTACGTGAGAATTCCGTGGTTGCGGCGGTAGTGCGGGTCGGGCCCTCCTCCCCTCCACACCGGGAAGTACGGGCAGGCGTGCGAGGGCCTGAACCGCCGCGCCGGGGCACGCCGCCGGCAGAGGCCGTGGTGTGCGGCGAGGCATCCCGTGGAGCAGGGCGCTACGGACTCTGCGATGCCGCGGGGCAAGGGGTACAAGAAAGTTGGCCGTCTGGCATATCGACTTCTCTGCCGTTCGCTAGCACACCTCCAGCAGGCAGACGGAAGGTCAAGCCGGTTGCGAGGCACGTGTCAAGCCTTCGTCAGAGACGCGCGGCACGGGCGCGACCGACCGGCATCAACCTGGCTGACGCGGGCGTTAGCAGCGTCCAGCGGGCAACGACAGCGGGGCCGTCAACGCCGACATGGCCGTTCTGGACACCGGCATCCACAAACACCCGGACCTCAACGTGGCCGGTGGCTACAACCGCATGAGCACCGACAGGAGCGTGTGGACGGACGGCGTCGGTTCTAGCCCTCTGTTCGAGGACGGTTCAGCCGCCTGGGCACGCGCTCCTGCTCCTTGCTCTGCCACGCGGGATTCACGGGGCAGGATCCGCGTCCGCCCGGGGGCGTTCCGCCCTTGACGGCGGGGCTCCCCTTGTTTAGCATCTTTCCCTAGCGCGAACTCGCATCGAGAGCGGTGGAGGGAACTGGCCCCGAGAAACCGCGGCAACCGGCGGAGGACCTTCACCGCGAGGTGCCAAGTCCAGCAGGACGGTCATTACCGTTCTGGAAGATGTGGGGAGGGGCGGGCAGCCTCTTCTACGGGCGGGTTGCGCGGTGGGCGGGATGCGTTCCGCCGGAGGCGTGGCACGCGACTATAGAGGGAGGCTGCATTACTACTGAGCATGACACTAAACTCGGGGGCCGGCGCTAGCCAGGCCCCGGCCCTTTCGGGCAGACTCCATCACAGCATCGGACCCTTCGAGCCGGAGCGCGGCGGCGCCCTCAAGGATGTCTGGCTCGCCTACGAGACCTGGGGCGATCTGAACGAGGGCGCGGACAACGTCGTCCTCCTGACGCACGCCCTCACGGGCGACTCGCACGCCTCCAGCGGATCCCGCACGGGGCACAGTCGCGGCGGGTGGTGGGATCCGATGGTCGGGCCGGGGCGGCCGGTGGACACCGAGAAGTTCTTCGTCGTGTGCTCCAACGTGCTCGGCGGCTGCTCCGGCAGCACGGGCCCGGCCTCGACGGACCCCGAGACCGGCAAAGCTTACGGGATGCGCTTCCCGGTCGTCACAATCCGGGACATGGTCCGGGCGCAAAGGCGGCTGCTCGACGACCTCGGCGTGGCGCGGCTCGCGCTCGTCGTCGGCGGGTCCATCGGCGGGCAGCAGGCGCTCGAATGGGCGGTGGAGTTCCCGGACTTCGTGGAAAAGGCGGTCCCCATCGCGGCGGCGGGCGCCCTGAGTCCGCAAGGAATCGGGATGAGCGAGATCGGGCGCCGCGCCATCATGGCCGACCCCCATTGGCGGAACGGGGACTACTACGACACCGGCAAGAGCCCCGAAGAAGGACTCGCCATCGCCCGGATGGCCGGGATGATGACCTACCAGAGCGCGCCAGGGCAGTGGGGGCGGTTCGGCCGCAGGCCCGCGGGACGGCCCGCCTTGTACCGGGAGTTCGGTGGCCGTTTCGAGGTGGAGAGCTACCTCCACTACCAGGGCCGCGACCTCGTCGGCCGCTTCGACGCCAACTCCTACCTCTACCTCAGCCGGGCCATGGATCTCTACGACGTCGCAAACGGCTACGACTCCGACGAACATGCTCTCTCCGGGGTCTGCGCCGACCTCCTTTTCGTCGGCATCACGAGCGACTGGCTCTTCCCGGCAAACGAGGTCCGGGTTACCGCCGAGAGGGCGAGCAGGGCCGGTGCCCACGCCCGCTACGCCGAGATAGACTCCCTCAGCGGCCACGACGCCTTCCTAAAAGACTGGCCCGAGCTTGAAGGAGCCATAACCCCCTTCGTAAACAAGATCTAAACCCTACGACCTAGGAGCAAACATGGACACCACGGAAAACCAGGCGGCGGAGCGCGACCTCGGGTTCGACACCCTCGCCTTGCACGGGGGGCAGCAGCCCGACCCGACGACGACGGCGCGGGCGGTCCCGATCTACCAGACGACCTCCTACGTCTTCAACGACGCCGACCACGCGGCGAACCTCTTCTCGCTCGCCGAGCCGGGCAACATCTACACCCGCATCATGAACCCCACCAACGACGTCTTCGAGCAGCGGATGGCGCTTCTCGAGGGCGGCGTCGGGGCGCTGGCCGTCGCCTCCGGACAGGCCGCCGAAACGCTGACGATACTGAACCTCGCGGGAGCCGGGGACGAAATCGTCTCGGCGGCGGCCCTCTACGGCGGCACCTACAACCTCTTCCACTACACCCTCCCCAAGATCGGGATAAACGTCAAATTCGTGGATTCGACCGACCCCGAGAACTTCCGCGCGGCCATCACCGGCAAGACGAAGGCCGTCTACGCCGAAACCGTCGGCAACCCGGCCCTGCACACCCTGGACATCGAGGCAGCGGCGGGCGTCGCCCATGAGGCCGGCGTCCCGCTTATCGTGGACAACACCGTGCCCTCACCTTACCTGGTCAACCCCCTCGCCCACGGGGCGGACATCGTGGTCCACTCGGCGACGAAGTTTATAGGGGGGCACGGGACCAGCATCGGCGGCGTGATCGTGGACGGCGGCAGGTTCCCCTGGGACAACGGCCGCTTCCCCGGGTTCACGGAGCCCGACCCCTCGTACCACGGGTTGGAGATCTACCCGACCCTGGGCGAGCTCTCCTTTATCTTAAAGGCCCGCATCCAGATGCTCCGGGACTACGGCCCGGCCCTCTCCCCGTTCCACGGCTTCCTCTTCTTGCAGGGCCTGGAGACTCTGCCCCTGCGCATGGAGCGTCACTGCCAAAACGCGATGGCCGTCGCGGAGTTCTTGCAGGCCCACCCGAAGGTCACCTGGGTGAACTACCCCGGCCTCCCCGACCACCCGGGCCACGAGACGGCGAAGAAGTACCACCGCGACGGGATGTTCGGCGCGATCTTGGGCTTCGGCATCGAGGGCGGGCTGGAGGCGGGCAAGGGCTTCATCAACCGCCTGGAGCTGCACAGCCTGCTCGCCAACATCGGGGACGCCAAGAGCCTGGTCATCCACCCGGCCTCGACGACCCACTCCCAGCTCACGGTCGAGGAGCAGCGGTCCACGGGTGTCACGGACGACTACGTCAGGCTCTCCGTCGGCCTGGAGTCCATCGACGACATCCTCTACGACCTCGACCAGGCGCTGAACGGGGCGTGAAGGGCCAGGTGAACGAGAACCCCCTGGTAATAAAGTTCGGCGGCACCTCGGTCGGTTCGGGCGCGGCGATAGGCCGCGCCGCCGCCATCGCGGCCGGGGCCGCCCGCGGCCGGCCCGTAGCCGTCGTCGTCTCCGCGATGAGCGGGGTCACGAACCTCTTGCTCGCGCACGCGGCCGACGGCGGCGCACCCCAAGCGCTTCGCGAGACGCTCGCGGAGAGGCACCTGCAGGCGATCGGCGAGGCCGTCGCCCCGGGGCGGCGGGCCGAGGTGGAGGAACGCGTGCTCGGGCTGCTCGACGGGCTTGTCGAGGCCGCGGGCCGCCCGGCCGAGAGCATGAAGGCCCGGAGGGCGGAGATATCGGTCTACGGGGAGCGCCTGTCGGCGGAGGTGTTAGCCGGCGCCATCTCCAACGCCGGCGTCCCTGCCGGGGTCGTCGAGGCCTACCCCATAGCCACCGACGGGCGCTTCGACGAGGCCGAGGTGGACCCGGACGGGACCCGGAGGCGGTGTTCCCGGTACGTGGCGCCCGTGCTCGATGGGGGGACCGTGGCCGTGGTACCGGGGTTCGTCGGTCGGGCGCCGGACGGTTCCCCGACGACGCTCGGGAGGGGCGGGTCGGACCTGTCGGCGACCGTCGTCGGGCGGGCGCTCGGGTCTTCTGAGGTCTGGATCATGTCCGACGTGAACGGCGTCCTGGACGCGGACCCGCGGCTCGTCCCGGACGCCACCTTGATGCCCCGGCTCTCCTACCACGAGGCCCACACCTTCGCCGGGCTCGGGGCCAAGATCCTACACCACAAGACCATAGAACCGGCCGCCGAGGCCCGCATGGACGTGCTCGTCCGCAACACCTTCGCCCCGGAGACGTCGGGAACGCGCATCTCGGCTGATTTCGCCGACGGCGTCGGTGTGCGCTGCGTCGCGCTGCGCCGCAAGGTGCCGATGGAGATACCGTGCGCCAACGGCCGCCGCAGCGAGACGGCGATGGTGGTCTGCATAGGGTCGCCCTCGGAGGCCGACCTCAAGCTCGGCCTGCGCGTGCTCAGGAAGGCGAAGGTACGGTTCTTACACGCTGGGTTCGCCTCCGCCGGTCTCGTCTTTGTGGTTAACGGCTCTCAGGGGGAGGACGCCCTGAGGCTCCTGCACGGCTCGTTGGTAACGACGGACTCCGGGGTCGAAGAGGTCGCTTGAGGCGGCTGGAGATCGTCCAGATCGGGCTCGGCCACGTCGGGCGCGCGGTCGCCCAGATCGTGCTCGAAAAGCGCAAGCGCTGGCTGGAACGCCGCGGCGTCGAGGTCCGCTACCGCGCTGTCTCCGATACCTCCGGGGCGCTCTGCGGCGAAGACCTTCTGCCGCAGGCCTTGCGGCTGAAAGAGAACGGGGGCAGGATCTCCGAGCTCGGCACCGAGCCGCTGGAGGAGGTCTTGCGCTCGGAACCCGCGCCGGGCTTCACGCGCGTCGTGGTGGACGTGGCGGTCCACGGTGGGACGTTCGATCTGGACCTGCTCGGCATCGAAAACGGTTCCTACCTCGTGCTCTCCAACAAGGGGCCGCTCTCGGGGAGCACGGCGCAGTACGAGCGGCTCGTGCGCGAGGTACCGGACAGGCTCTGGCACGAGGCGACCGTCGGGGCGGGGATGCCGGTCATCTCGACCATCGGGGGCCTGATCGAGACGGGCGACGAGATCCTGGAGATCGGGGCGAGCCCGAGCGGCACCTTGGGCTTCGTGATGAGCGCGGTCGAGGCCGGGAGATCCTTCTCCGAGGCGGTGAGGGAGGCCGTGGACCTCCACTACGCCGAGCCGGATCCCAGGGACGACCTCTCCGGGCTGGACGTGGCCCGCAAGGCGATAATCCTCGCCCGCATGATGGGGCGCAGGATCGAACCGGCGGAGATCCTCTACGAGTCCCTCGTCCCGGAGGGTCTTGGAAACGTTGCCCTGGAAGAGTTCATGGGCCGCCTCCCCGACCACGACGACGCCTTCGCCGCCCGCATGGCGGCGGTGGAACCGAACCACATGCTCCGCTACCTGACGCGCATCCCGCGGGAGGGGCGGGTAACGGTAGGCCTCGCGGAGGCGCCGGTCGAGAGCCCGTTCGGCCCTATAAGCGGCCCGGAGAACGTCTTCGACTTCCGCACGCGCCGCTACTCGGATGTTACCCTCACCGTGCGCGGCCCGGGCGCGGGCCCGGAGCGCACAGCGAGCGGCGTGGTCTGGGATCTCCTGGACATCGCCCACCGCGCGCTGCAGGACGACTAAGAGACAAAAGGGAGACTACTCAGATGCGCGAAGGATGCACGGTAGCAGTCGTAGGGGCGGGCCTGGTGGGCGACCGGATCGTCGCCGAGCTCAGGCGCCGGGACTTCCCGCTAAAGGAGCTTCGTATCCTGGCCCGCACCGCCCGCCGCGCGACGCTCGCCGGCGAGGAGTTCGAGGTGGGGGTGGCCGAACCGGAGGCGTTCGAGGGCGTGGACATTGCCTTCTTCGCCGGCACGGAGGGCGAGAAGGGCGCCGCGGTCCAGCTCGCGGGGGAGGCGATCTCCCGGGGCGCCGTCGTCATAGACAACGGCAGCGACTTCAGGATGGACCCGAGCGTGCCGCTCGTCGTGCCCGAGGTCAACGCCGACGCCCTCGAGGGCCACGGCGGCCTGATCGCCAACGCCAACTGCTCCACGACGCAGATGGTCGTGACCCTGGCCCCGCTCGCCCGCGAGTTCGGGCTCGAGAAAGTGGTCGTCTCCACCTACCAGGCGGTCTCGGGCTCGGGCCGCGGCGGGGTGGAGGCGCTGGAGGACGGGCGCGAGGGCGTCTACCCCAAGCCCATAGACCGCAACGCCATCCCGCTCATCGGGGGTGTTGGCGACGACGGGTACACCACCGAAGAGACCAAGATGCGCCTTGAGACCCGCAAGATCATGGGCCTCCCCGACCTGGACGTCTTCGCCACGACGGTCCGCATCCCCGTCCACACCGGCCACTCCGAGAGCGTTTACGTCGAGCTCGGACGCGAGGCGGATCTCGAGAAGGTCTTGGCGGCCTTCCGCTCGGCGCCGGGCGTGGTCTTCTCTGGCCAGGCCGATGACTTCCCGACGCCGCTGGAGGCTGCCGGGGACCCGCGCACCTTCGTGGGACGGGTCCGCGTGGAGGGCAACGTCGCGCAGTACTGGTGCGTTTCGGACAACCTGCTCAAGGGCGCGGCGACCAACGCGGTCCAGATCGCCGAGGAGCTCGTCGGCGTCTACGCCTAGGCAAGGATGTCCGGAACGCTGGTCCGCGAAGCCTCCGGGGAGGACGTCCCGCTCATCCTCTCGTTTATCCGCGAGCTCGCGGAGTACGAGAACCTCTCCCATGAGGTCGTCGCGACGGAGGAGACTTTGCGGGCGAACCTCTTCGGGGAGCGGCAGTTCGCGGAGGTCCTGATCGCCGAGCACGACGGGGCCCCGGCGGGCTTCGCCCTGTTCTTCCACAACTTCTCGACGTTCCTCGGCAAGTCGGGCATTTACCTGGAGGACCTTTACGTGAAGCCGGAACTCCGCGGCGCCGGTATCGGGAAGAAACTTCTGGTCCATTTGGCGCGTCTGGCGAAGGATCGCGGGTGCGGGCGGCTGGAGTGGTGGGTGCTCGACTGGAACGCCCCAACCATCGGGTTCTACGAGAAGCTAGGCGCCGTCGCGATGGACGATTGGACGGTCTACCGGCTGGCCGGCGCGCCACTCGATGACTTGGCGGCGAAGGCGTAGCTTTTGCTACTAGACGCGACTCGCTATACTGGAAGTTGCGGCTGGCGCTGTTCCCGAAACAGGGCGAGAGGAGTACGGGCATGACCGAAAAACACGAAAAACGGTCTTTTTGGAGCCGCTTGTTCAGCACGAACACGGGCTCCGCGCGGGAGGACAGGGTCGTCGGGTACATCCTTAACCGGATCGGGGAGGGCGCCCACCTGCGCGACGTGATACAGGAAGAGTACGTGCGGCGCAACGCCTCGCCGTCCGAGGTCGAGGAGATTTTGCACAACCCGAAGCTCCTCGAGTCGGCCCACAAGCATCTCGAACAAGACTTTGGGTCCGGCGAGCTGGACCCGCGCCGCCGCCCCGACTAGCGGGAGACCAAACATCCCCCGGGCGGTATAATTCCCGGGTTGCGAGCTGTCGGATGGAGGCCGGATGCCGATCTACGAGTACAAGTGCGAGAACCATCACGTCTTCGACGTGATGCAGAAGATGTCTGAAGACCCCCTGACCATTTGCATCGAATGCGGCGCCCCGGTTAGGAAGGTCCTCCAACCCGTGGGCATCTCTTTTAAGGGCTCGGGCTTTTACTCTACGGACTACAACAGCAAGAAGGGCCCCAAGGAGCCGGCAGCCGCGAGTTCGAACGGCGACCCCAAGCCCGACGCGAAAGAGAAAAAGCCCGCCGACAAGCCCGCGGCCTCGTCCAAGCCCTCCGGACCAAAGGACTGACCACGGTGGCCCGCGGCGCGGGGCTGCCGCAGGGCGAACCCCGCCGCGAGGGCGCCTTCCGCCGGGCCCTTCGCGTCGGGATCCTCGGCGTCACCCTCCTCTTCGTCGTCGCGGCCCTCGCCATCTCCTGCGCCCTGGTCGTCTACACCGCCTACCGCCACGACCTCCAAAACGGCGTTTTCGCCCTCCTCCTAGCCGTCCTGAGCGCCCAGATCGCCATAAACTGGGTTCTGTGGAAAGACGAAGAGGAGTAGGTTTCAGGCGCCTGGCAGGACCTTTTGTCGACCGGACTAAGCTCCAATCAAACAACGCGATCAGGCGCCGGATGATCCCGGTCTGAATCGCACTATACGCCCGCGAGCGACGGCAACGAACCCCATAACTGGTTGAAGCCTGCACCCCCTCCTTGAAAAGCCCTGCAAAATTAGCCTCATCTTCTGCTTCAGGTGCCCTGGACAGTCGGTGGGGGCGTCTCGTATAGTAGCCCGAGTCGAGGATGGATCGACGGGGAGAACAGGCGAACGGCGGCGTCTTTTTCGGGCGTCGCCGGGACCGTGATCGAGGGAGGGCTTTTTGTCGGGGGGTTCGGGCGCGTTCGCGCATTTGCACTGTCACTCGGAGTACTCGATGCTCGACGGAGCGAGCCGTATCAGGGACCTCGTATTTTTCGCCAAAGAGCAGAACATGCCGGGGCTGGCCCTCACGGACCACGGGGTCATGTACGGGGCGGTCCGCTTCTACAAGGAGGCCAAGGACGCCGGCATCAAGCCCCTCATGGGGTGCGAGGTATACGTCACCGCCGACCGGCACGACCGCAGCCGGGCGCCCTACTACCACCTGACGCTCATCGCCCGCAC
>CADCUZ010000099.1 GCA_902806015.1 uncultured Rubrobacteraceae bacterium | reverse complement strand
ACCGCCAACACCGCCGCCGCACAAGCCACCACCGCGACCACGACCAGCAGCAGCGCCGGTAGGTGGAGCGTCCGGCTTGTTGTCATCTCTGCCCTTCTGTGGCGGGGCGGATGAAAAAGAGCAAAGATCACCCCTGTCAGGCAACGTCGGTGGCATAGTTGTCGGCTGGGGCAGGCGCATCATCCCAACGACACACCTTCGGAGGGTATTATCGAGTTCTTAGGTGCGCTAGGCCATAACACCTCCCTGATCTGCACATAAGAAAGCCCCTCGGCATAGGATCGGGGGTCTACGAACTTCCGAGATCTCCGTACTGACGAACTTCGCGGAACACCTCTTCTACGAGGCTCGGTGGATAAGGCCAAGAAGGGCCTGACCCTTCGCCTCCACTTTCGACCCTCCTGCTATCCGACCCCGCCGTCTCGCGTAAGCAGGGAGCTCAGGTGGCCCGCCAGCTCCTCGGGAGCCGAGTAGAAAGGCAAGTGACCCGCGTCGTGGAGATGACCTTCTGGTAGGGCAGCCGCTCGTACATCTCCTTCTGCAATGACGGGCTGATGACCCGGTCCTTGAGGGTTTCGATGTGCACCCGCGGTAGCCGGCCGAAGTTCGCTTCGGTGAGGGTAACCGGCGTGGCCAGCGGGACCACGGCCTGGACTTCTACTCACTTGGGTGAATAGGTGCGCCGCACGATGATCGGCGCGGCGTTGGCGCCCCTGTGTTGGCGCCCCGTCTAGGGGGACGCAGAGGCCGAGGCAGAAGCGGTGGCAGAAGCAGCAGGCGAAGCGGTAGGCGAACCGGCGGGAGAAGTAGTGGGAGGCGAAGCGCCCGGGGACGCGGACGGGTTGGCCGTCACGGGGGCCGGGGGCTCCAAGGTCGTCGCCGCGCCCGTGCCTTTGGGCGCCGCGATCCGGTCCTCCAGGAGCGGGGAGAGCGACGCCGAGAGGGCGATGGCCGCGACCGCTGCCCCCGCGAGCACCACCGGGGCCATGACCGCCGTAAGCGGCAACAGCGCCCACGGGGAGCCGCTCGCCCGGGTACGCCCGAGGAGGAGGTAGGCGGCCAAGGCGCTCGCCGCGAGGCACGCCAAAAGCGCCCACCAGGGGAGGAAGTAGTACACGCTCTCTCACCCCCTTTCGCGGTCGCCCTCACGCCGCGTCTCGAACGGCCCCGGGGGCCCGGTACCCCGGCCCAACCGGGCGCGTCATGTATACCCCAGGACGGGAGGGTTGCAAGACGGTTCCACGCACTCGGGCGAATAGGGGTTTAGGAAAAGGGCCTGAGGCCGCTGATTCCCGGTCCTGGGGGCGGCGCATCTTCGGCGGGCAGCCCGCCGGTCACTGGTCCCGTTCGTAAACTTCTTCGTAAACGGTCGTCCGCTTGGAGCGTCGGGTGTGCTTCTTCGTAACGGAGCGTGTCCGCCCGGCTCTGCCTCTGGAGCCGCTTCCGCCTTTCGGTTTACGACGAGCCAAACCGCACCACCTCCCTTTCTGCGGAAGCATCCACGCCTTGAAAGGATGCCCTTAACCCGGGCCTTGGTTCTGGGCCATGGTGCGGCCGTAAAGCAGCGCGCCGAGCACCCCCGACGATCGGAGCTAGTATGTACAGCCACACGCTCGTGAGGTCCCCCGCCACGACCATCGGTCCGATGGCGCGCCGGGTTGACCGCTCCTCCGGTCACGGGGCCGGCGATGAAGACCCCGACCGCCGTATAAGGTTGATATGGGGTCTATGTTGTGGAGGCGTTGGCGCATGATGGTGATGCCCAGGGCCACGGGCAAATCTGTCAAGCCGATCATGGCCGCGACGAAGCAGACCTCCCGGTGCAGCCACCACACGTTCAGCGCGTCGGAGATCACGTGCAGGACGGTGGCACCCCGCCGGCCAGCACCGGCAGAAGGGCGATCTTTCCCAAGCACGGATGGCTAGCGTGGAATGGCTAGGCTTTATGGCGTCGCACGAACCGCCGGCACGAGCAGGGTCCGCTGTGCATCCGGCGATGCCCGGCCCGGGGACTCGCTCGGGCGTTCGGGTAGCCCAACCATGCAACGAATCTTCTGAAACCTTCGTCGCCGAAGATTACAGCAGCCTGACGGCCGCCCCGGCCACAGCGATCAGGCCTTGCAAGATCTTTGCTGCGGAATGCCGCCTTCGGTATGTCTAGGTGTGTTCGCCGTAGTGTTCGCGGACGGCGGCGTCGAAGGCGCCGGAAGGGTCTTCTATCTCGGGGGCGGACCCTACGGTCGCGGCGTCGTACGGGACGGTTACCCGTCCGGCGCTGGCGTCCACGGCCACCTTGTCGGCGGGGATGGGCCGCCCGTCTACGACTACGTACTTGAGGACGTTGCTGACGGCGTCGTAGACAGTGTCCTGGACCCGCCCGACCTCCGCGCCGTAGGCGTCGAGGACCGTATAGCCCTCCATCTGCGTGAACGGGTTGCTCGCGCGGTGGTTCTCCCTGTCCAAGGCTCGTCCTCCAGTGGCGGGGTGGGCGTATGTGCGTATGATACTTTGGCGTGGGAGACAAAACCGGTTATAGGAGGGACGCGCGGGGCCTGAAGGTTTTCTCACGGTTGTATGTGGTCCTTCTCGCGGCCGCGCTGCTGCTGGTTCACGCTTCGTCCTACGACCCCCGGTCTCCTTCGTCCCGCTGTACCTCGCCGCCTCGCTCGGGGTTAATCCTGGCGGCCGTGGTGATTCCACTCTTGCCGGCGGGGCAGTTCACGGGCGGGTTCTGCGGCGGCGTCTACGCGTTCTACGCCGCCGTCATCGCCATGATGGTGTTCTTTACGGGCGGTACTTAGAGCGGGCTTTACGTAATATCCTTTCTAATACTGCTCGCCACCGCGTTGCGCGGGGTCCGAAGGGTGGTGCTCATGATCCTCGGGGCCGTGTTGTTCTGCTACGGGCTGGCGGTGCTGCTGGGGCTTCTAGTGCCCGAGACGGGCGAGGAGGTAGCAGCTTCGGTCTTCTACCGGCTGGATGTGCTAGTTCCGACGGGGCTGTTCCTAGCCTACGCCTCGTGAGACGTCGCCGGGTCGGGGGAGTTGGACCGGGGGATGCCGGAAGGCGGGGGTCGGTGCTAGTGGGGCAGGTGGAGGAGAAGCCTTCGACCCGCGCGGGGATGACCATCGCCGTGATCCTAATCGTCCCAGGCGACGTCAGGGAGCTCGACCTGTTGCTCGACCGGGTCGAGACACGCGAGGGCGAGCCGGTCCCGCTCGACGAGGGCGACCACTTCGGGATGGTGGCGGCCGGGAGGGCACTAGAGGCCTCCTTTGAGGTCGAGGAGCCGAGCGCCATCGTGATCTTGGGCAGAAACACGCCCGAGGAGCGCTACGGGGTGCCCGTTAGAGGCTTTCGGCCATCGGCCGACCGGGGCAGCGCTGCGCGCGGACGCCGACCTGAGATCCTCCCTACGGGCAATCGGGACCCGTCTCCCGCCCGTGGGCCGCTGTCAGCTCCCCCGAAACCCTGGCGGGGACCGTCCGTACCGATGATATAATCCACGACTGACTTTGCAGGTCCGACGACAGCCGGGGGTGGGCGGCCCAGATGGGAAGACTGACTAGAGCGATCCGCGGCTTTTTCGGAAAGTTTCTTTCCGGGGTCGAACAGCGCAACCCCGAGATACTGCTCGAAAACGCCGTCCAAGACGAGCTGGAGAATCTGAAGAAGCTTCAGGTCGCGGCGGCCCGGACGATGGCCTACGAGAAGATGCTCGCCAACGACGCCGCGAGCAAGCAGAAGACCCTGGCCGTAAAGGAGCGCCAAGCCCGCGAGCTCGCCGGGCGCGGCCAGCGCGCCGCCGCCGTCGAGGTCGTCCAGCAAAAGCAAGAGGCGCAGACGCAGCTCGCGGAGATAGAGGGCAGGCTTGAGGAGGCGCGCAAGAACTCCCAGGAGATGGAGCGGGCCTTCCGCGACCAGGAGCGCCGCTACAACGACGTCGCGCGCGAACGGGCCGCCCTCATGGAAGAGCACCAGCGCGCCCGGGCGCTCCGCACCGCCAACGACGCGCGGGCCCAGATCTCCCTCTCCGACTCCTCCCGGGACCTCGAAAAGGCCCGCCAGTCCATCCGCCAGGCCTCCTACGAGGCGGAGGCTGTCGGCGAGCTCGGCACCAGCGACACCGAGCGCCAGATCGCCGCGGCCGAGGTGGACATAAAGCGCCTCGACGCCGAGCACGAGCTGGAGATGATGGAGATAGAGATGGGCCTCCGCGAGCCCGAGCCCATAGAGGCCGCCACCACGGAAGAGGCGCCAGTCGAGCCCGGGACCGAGGGGCCGGAGGAGGGCCCGCGTGGGTAGCGGCGTCTCCCGGTATTTGACGAGGCTGATCCCCTTCGGCTCCTTCTCGGGCCTCGCCGTGATGGCCGCGACGGGTCCTGAGACCAGCTACCTGCTCGCGGGCCTCTTCGGAGCGGGCGCCGCGTACACGGGCGGGCGCCTGCTGGACCGGCGGGGCAACGCGCGCCGAGAGCTCTCCCGCCGGGCGCGGGAGAACGTTAAAGAGCTCGCGCGCATTGGCAGGGAGGACCGCATCGCCGCCCCCCAAACCAGGCGCCTCGCGGAGCTTCAGGCCGGGGTCATCGAGAGCTGGAAGCTTCTGCCCGAGCAGTACAGGCCGCTGCTGGACGAGGACATCTTCACCATCGTCGGGGAGGTGGGCGACGCGGCGCGGCTCGCGCGCCGGCGGGCGTTGCTGCGGCGGCACCTGGAGGGCCTCGACCGGCGCGAGATCTCCGGTCGCATAAAGGGCCTGGAGAAAGACCTCGCCCGGCTGGAGGAGGGCTCGCCCCTGCGGTCGCCGTTCGAAGCCGCGCTTGAGGGGCGGCGGGGAGAGCTCGCCGGCTACGGGGACGTACTTGACGGCATCAGCATGATAAACGCCCAGTTAGAGAGCGCGGAGAGCCTGCTCGGCAACCTGCGCGGCGAGTTGCTCGCGGTGGACCACAGGCTTTCTTCCGGCCCGCTCGACCCGCGTCTCCAGCAGCTCAAGGAGCGGGTTGCCTACTTCCGGCGCGGTCTGGACGAGGTCACAAGAAGCGTGGAGTCGCTGCCCACTACGGAGAGGATGGCCGCGAGATGAGCGAAGAACAGACCAACCGGCAGAGCTTCTTCTCCCGGATGTTCAAGGAGCAGGAAGGGGACGACGGGACCTCGATCTACTCCCGGCAGGAGACCGGGGTTGGAAATTCTGGTGAGGCCAGCCCCCACTCACGGGCCTTCACCGTCGAGCGGGCCGCCGAGGTTATAAAGAACCTCCCGCCCGAGGTGCCGCGTCCGGCCGCCGTCCGCATCGTGCGCCAGACGCTCGAAGCCGCGGGCATAGACATAAACGAGCTCGATTCTTCGACCAGGGCCAGGGAGGCCAGGCTGGAGTCCGAGATAGACCTCAGCGAGAACCGTATCCGCAAGCTCAAGGACGACACCGAAGACGTGATCCGGAACCTCGAAGACCAGATCCGCAAGGCCCACGAGGCGCGCAACTTCGGCGTAGCCGAGCAGGAGCGCAAGATAGACGCCGCCGAGGCGGACCTGGAGGACATCGACATGGTGCGCGGCTTCTTCGGCCTTCCGCAGCAGAGCGAGCCCAAGGGGGAGCCCGATCAGCCCCCCGAAGACACCACCGCGGGCGACGAGACCCAGGTGATAGGCGGCGTCGGCGAGGACGACACGCAGGTGCTCAGGCGGCCCGGCCCGCTCGCGGACTCCGAGGAATACTGGGACACCCGGGACGAACGCGGGCAGTGAGCATCCCGCGCCGCCTGGGCCGCCTCGCCCGCGGCCTCGTCTCAAACCTGCAGGAGGACGAGCGCGTCCGAGAACGCCTCCGTACCGGCCGCGAACGCGGCGAGGCCCTGAGGGGAGCCTTCGAGGCCGCCCTCAGGAGCGCCCAAGAAGAGCTGCGCCGCGCCGAAGAACGCCGCCGCGCGGAAGAGGGCCGGCCCACGACCTCCGCCGGGACCCGCAACTCCCGGCAGGGCTTCGGCAACCGGGCCTCCCGGGGACGGGCCTCCTCCCCGAACTTCGCCCAGTTCAAGTACCCGCCGAACGTACTCTCCGCCTACGACCGGCTCGGCCTCGTCCCGGGCGCCTCGATGGGGGAGGTGGACCGCAAGCGCCGGGAGCTTATCAAGCGTTTCCACCCCGACAGGTTCCCCGACCCGGACAAACGCCCTCGCGCCGAGAAGGTGACCGCGGAGATAAACGCCGCCCACGATGCCATAGAGCGCTACGCCCTGAGCAAGACGCGGTAGGACGGCTCTGGGAGGAGCACCCCGCGGGTCGAGAAGCGCTTGCCGTCTGCACCAGGCTTGACCACGTTACCTGGGCTTGCCCTTCGCGGGAATGATCGGGCGGTGCGCGTATCCTGGAGACCGAACGGTTGGTGTTGCGCCAGTTCACCGAGACCGACGCGGACGAACTGTTCGACCTCGACGGGGATACCGGGATCATGCGCTTCCTAACCGGGGGCAAAACGATGCCCTCGATGCGATCCGCAACGAGACCCTGCCCCGGTTCCTCCGCTACCAGGAGCGTTCCGAGGGGCTCGGCTTCTGGGCTGCCGTCGAGAAGTCCACAGGGGCGTTCCTAGTCTGGTTCGCGTTCCACCCACCAGAAGGCGCTGGCTCCGACGAGGTCGACCTCGGCCACCGGATGCGCAGGTCCGCCTGGGGGAAGGGCTACGCCACCGAAGGGTCTCGCGGCCCGATCCGCAAGGGCTTCACCCAGCTCGGCATGCAGCGCGTGATGACGGAAAAGATGGCGGTCAACGCGGCATCCCGGCGCGTGATGGAGAATGCCGGCCTGACGCATACGCGGACGTTCCGCAGGGAGTGGGCTTGAGCCCATCGCGGACGCCGAGCAGGGAGAGGTTCAGTACGCGCTGACGAATGCGGACTGGGAGTGGGGAAGCGGCGGGACGCGAACAGCTGCCGGACTAGCGCAAGATCGGTCGAGCAGGACAGCTGAAGGCTATTGGTAAACGTTGGGGAGTTTGGGGTACCTCCAAACTATTAAGACGGTCTCTTGGAAAACATCGATCACGATCGGGCGCCAAGGAGCGCCTCAATCCTCATCCGGGAGCAGCCTCGTCCCGAGCGTGTTGAATTCCTCGTCCATAATCTGCTCGAAGGTGTTCCCTAGCTCGTCCTTTGCCAGGCTCACCAGCCTCCCCTTCTCGTCCACGTATTCCGCCTCCACCGGCAACTCGACGACGCTGGCGACCACGTCCTCGTCCACGACCTCCCCGTTCCCGTCGTAGGTGGTCTCGATGATAAAGCCGGCTTCGTCCACGCTGCGCCGGGTTGTGCCACCTTCGTCGGTACCGTCAGTGGCCTGAGCCGCGCGCCGCTCGATTAGCCTTCCGACCAACTCGCTTTCTCTGCCCCTCCCTCGTGCGTCCTCTACGGCGATCCGAAGCGCTACCTCGGCAATCTCGGACTTGGAGGGGCGAATATCCCCCTCCAGCTCAAGCTCGAGCCGGAGCTTGTCCAGCTCCGTGCTGACCTGTTTGGAAAGATTAAACGTAATACCCACCCGCTCTGGAGGCTCCTCCCAAGAGACGGCGCCTTCATCCACGGAAGAACGCAAGCCTGTTTTTTGGTCGGCACCACGCAACCCGCGAGACTCCCAAAGTGTTCGTTCCCCGCGAGAGGCTCCGGAACCCTCATCCAAGATTGTTCCCATGAGATCTGTGGGCACTTTTCTCCTGTGGCCCATACCTTCGCTCACGCCCCTTTCGCGAGCCGCTGCGCCAAGCGAGCGTAATCGGCGGCCCCGTTGCTCTTTTTCGCGTACTCGAAGATATGTTGACCGAAGCCCGGCGCTTCCGAGAGCCTCACGTTGTAACGCACGGCCGGCCAGACGGCACCCGGAAAGTAGCGCTCCAGCTGCTCCAGGATCTCGGCGCTCTTGCTCACCCTACCGTCGTAGAACGTAGGGATTATGCTCCGTATGAGCGAGTCCTCTCGGTAGCGCTGCACCTGATCCACGCGGCCCAGGAAGTCGCCTATCCCCTGCAGCGCCAGCACCTCCATCGAGACCGGGATCAGGAGCTCCTCGACGTAGAAGAGGCAATTGACGTTGAGGACGTCCCACGAGGGCGCCGTGTCCAGCAGGACGAAGTCGTAACCTCGGAGGTCTTCGAGGACTTCGCTCAGCACCGATTCGGACCGCATATCCCTTCGAGAGATTAGGCGCTTCACGCCGGAGAGCGCCCCCCCGCCAGCGATCACGAATAGGTTCTCGCGAGCTTCGATTTGCACGTCTCCGAGGCCTGCGTCGCCCTGCACGAGTTCCGCCAACCCTTCGCCCGCCTGGATGCCAAGACTCTTGGACACTTGCCCTTGAGTGTCGCAATCTATGAGGAGGGTCCGGTAGCCCGCCAAGGCCAGCCCCGCGCCAATATTCACGCACGTCGTGGTCTTTGCGACTCCGCCCTTCGCATTGGTGAATGCAATCTTTCGCAACCTTGCCTCGCAGATACGCTTAGCTTATAGCAGCAACCATATAATCACATGATCGGGCAAATACGAAGTTGACGCAACACGGTTCGGCCGCCCGTAGCGTAACCAGATTAAAGGCTCGGTCGATTTTTACCAGGATTACTTCGGAGGGATCTTTAGCTTAACGTGGGCGGCGGCCTGCGTCGAGGCGCAGGTTTCGAAGCGCCGCCAATGGAAATACTATGTGGGAGTATTTTGGGGCCGCAGTGCTCTTGCGAGCGTGGACTTAGTGTGGGTGAGGGGTGAGAATGCTTGGGCGCTCTC
>CADCUZ010000098.1 GCA_902806015.1 uncultured Rubrobacteraceae bacterium | reverse complement strand
GGGACTTCGGCGTCTGGGCTGGCACGCTGCCGGCCGCCCATTCGCGGCGGATCGCTTAACGGAACCTTTACCGGAGACTAACCGGAGCTAACGGGGCGTTAAAGGGCTGCGGCGAGAATGGGTCGTAGGAAGCAGCCACAGAAGCGGGTGAAGCGGCTGCAGCGCGAGGCGGAGCGGATAAGAGCAACCGTTGCCCCGGCCGCCCTCGTGCTGGCCGCCGTCGGCGGGTGCGGGGGGGGGGCGGACCCTCCGCGCAAAAAGACGAGCCGATCCTAACGGGCGAGCAGCCCACGCTCAGCCCGAACGAGCTGAACGACGAGAAGACCACGGGAGGGCTCCTCTCTAGGAGCCCTCCCGCCAGGACGACTAAAGAACACAGGGCGGTAGGCCGCCGGACTACCAGAGAACAGCAAGGGGAGGTTTTCGAGATGAGAGGCACCGAGATGAGAGACGATTCGGCCGACACAGGCGTCGCAAGGCCGCGAAAAAAATGGGGGGCGATCCTGCTCGTCGCGGGCCTTGTGGCCGTGGGCTGCGAAAGCGCGGAGGGCGAGACGGGGCAGGGAGGCCGCGCGGCGGCCGAAGACCCGCCGGCCGCCGAGGTCTCCCCGGTGGCCAAGGTAGCGCGCCGGATCGAGCCCAGCGTGGTGCAGGTAAACGTTTCCTCCATCCGGACTTCGCCCTACGGCCCGCAGGAGGCCGAGGGGCTCGGCAGCGGCGTGATCTACCGCGAGGACGGCTACGTCATCACCAACAACCACGTCGTCGCGGGCGCCGACACGGTCAACGTCGCGTTCGCGGACGGCGCCGTGGAGAAGGGCCAGGTCGTGGGCGGCGACCCCTACACCGACATCGCCGTGGTCAAGGTGGACCGGACGAATCTGCCCGCCGCCGAGTTCGGCGACAGCGGTACCCTCGCCGTCGGCCAGCTCGCGGTGGCCGCCGGCAGCCCTTCGGGCTTCCAGTCGACCGTCACCGCGGGCGTCGTAAGCGGCCTGAACCGGGAGATCCCGCCGGAGATCACCGGCGGCTCGCAGCAGTCTTCGCTGGTCGACCTCGTACAAACGGACGCCGCGATCTCGCCCGGCTCCTCCGGTGGTGCGCTCGTCGACCGCAACGGGGAGGTAATAGGCATAAACGTCGCGTACCTGCCCCCCGCCCAGACGGGGGCGGTCAACCTCGGCTTCGCCATCCCGTCTGCCACCGCGACCGACGTTGCGGACGCGATCATCGAGGACGGCCGGGCGGAGCACCCCTACGTCGGCGTCTCGCTGGTCGACCTGACCCCCGAGATAGCCCGCCGCTTCGACGTCTACGTAGAGTCCGGGGCGATCGTCACGGGCGTGGACCCGGACGGCCCCGCATTCGACGCCGGGATCGAGCCCGGTGGCGTCGTGACCGCCGTGGAAGGCGAGAAGGTCACGAGCACCGGGGACCTGCTCGCTGCCCTGCGCGGCTACGATCCCGGCGCTTCGGTCGAGATCACCGTCGCCAGGGACGGCGAGGCGCGCGAGTTCACGGTCGAGCTAGAGGAGATGAGGTAAGCGATGGGCGCGAAACCGGAAAAGAACCCGGAAGCCTCGAGGCTCAACGCCGGGCGGCTGCTCTCCGTTGTCGCCCTGGTCATCTGCGTCCCCATCGGGGCCCTGTTCGTCTCGATAGCCACAGGCGCCGTTGGGATCTTTATGGCAACCGCGGGCTACGCGCTCGGCGCGAGGAGGTCGGGGGCCCTGGCCGTCGCGCTGTGCACGGCCGCCATGTTCGTCGGCCTGCTCGTCGGGCAGGGCGTGATCCCCGGCGACGCCTACGATCGCGCGGTGGACGGCTGGTTCCGCAACATGCCCACCGAGCGCTTCACGGAGGGCTGAGCCGATGGGGCCCCGAAACCTTTCGCGCCGCCTGCCGGTTGTTTCGGCGGGCGACGCCCCCGTCGCCCAAGAAGAAGCCCGTGGGCGGACGCTTCCCCGCGCAGGAAAACGGGGGCAAGAGGACCCCGCAAGGGCTTCGCAAACGCGCGGCTCGTCCGGTTCCGGCGGTTGCCGGTTGGCAACGGTTCGGGCGGCTGCTCTGGCGGCCGTGCTCGCGGCCGTCGTGGTGCTGGTGGCGGGTTGTGGCGCCGAAGGCGGGGGAAGCGCAACGAAGGGCCACGAGCGACCCGGTGCAGAAGGGACGCCGAAACCGTCTTCGGTCCCGCAGGCAGGTAGCGAGGCCGAACTACCGGGGCCGGAAGAGGATGAGGGGGGCTTCGCAGCGTCTGCGGAGAGCAGCGGTGGCAAGCTGGGGGCCGCGGACCGCATAGAGGGGGTGCGCTTCCGCATCCTCGACGGCTACGAGCGCCTCCTCATAGACTTCGGGCGCCGGGACGGCAAGCCGGCCGGCGTCCCCCGATGGACCACAGAGAGCCCAGCGCAAGGCGGCTACGTCCGCCTCCGCTTCCCCGGCGTCAGCTCGACGCGGGTCGCGGACAAGGACCTCATCGGCTCCGTGCTCGACGAGCTCTACGTGGTTCGAGGCCGGGACGGCGGGCTCTTCGCCGACGCCTTCGCCTTTCACGAGTTCCGCTACCGGGTAACGGAGATGCCCGAATCCGGGCGCCTAGCCGTAGACTTCCGCGGGGTGGCGCAGGAGTTGGATCTCCCGCCGACGACGGGCGACAAGGTGGTCGTGGTCCGACCCCGCGAGGCTGAGGAGGTGGCCAGCCCCCTCTCCGTGCGGGGGTACGCTCGGCTCTTCGAGGGCCAGGTGACCGTCTCCCTGCTCGACCGGGAGCGCGAAGTCATCTCCTCGAAGACGGTGCGCGCCAACGACTGGACCACGGCCTGGGGGCTCTTCGAGGCCAAGCTCGAATACTCCGGCTACGAGGGGCTGGCGACGCTACGCGTCGGCAGCAGAAGCCCCAAGGACGGCTCGTTCGTGGGCAAGGAAATCGAGGTATTCCTCCGGTGAGCCCGAACGGGACGGTTTGCCGGACGCTTAGCGTTTCTTTACGCGAACCTTGCGGACGCTAACGGCGGCCACGAAATCGAAGCCTAGTATCCGGGCACGGGTGAAACCAGCGTCCGCCACCTCGCGCGGCGCGGAAAGGAGCATCATGCAACACCAATACGCGCGACGGCGGGTATCCGTTGGGGGGCTCAGCAGGAAGGGCTTCTTGAAAGTCGGCGGCTCCGCGCTCGCGGGGGCGGCGCTGCTCGGGGTCGCAGGCTGCGGAGGGTCGGGCAGCCAGGGCAACCCGGGGACGACCGCGTTCACCTTCTCCTTCGGCCCCGACACCTCCGGCAGCCTGGAAGAGATCGTGCGCCGGTTCAACGAGAAGTTCGAGGGGCGCTACAGGGCGAAGTACCGCGTGATGGCCGCCGACACCGGCCAGTACTTCAACCAGGTAAAGACCGAGTTTCAGGCCGGCGGCGGGGAGATAGACCTCATCGGGGGCGACGTCGTCTGGCCGGCCCAGTTCGCCGCCAACGGCTGGATCGAGGACCTCTCCGCCCGCTTCACCGAGGAGGAGAGGCAAGCCTTCCTGCCGGCCCCCGTGGAGTCGTGCACCTACGAGGACGGGGTCTACGGCGTGCCGTGGTTCACCGACGCCGGGATGCTCTACTACCGCAAGGACCTGTTGGAGGGAAACGGCTTCTCGGAGCCCCCGAAGACCTGGGAAGAACTCAAAGAGCAGGCCGTCAAGGTCACCCGGGACTCAGGAACGGAGGATGGCTTCGTCTTTCAGGGTGCGCAGTACGAGGGCGGCGTGGTCAACGGCCTGGAGTACATATGGACCGCCGGCGGGGACGTCATAGACCCGGAGGATCCCGAGAAGGTCGTCATCGACGCCCCCGGGGCGGTCGAGGGCCTCGCCATCGAGCGAAGCATGATCGAAGACGGCGTGGCGCCCAAAGCCGTGTCCACCTACGCCGAGCAGGAGTGCCAGGCGGCCTTCTTGAACGGGCGCGCGGCCTTCTGCCGCAACTGGCCCTACATGTACGCGCTGGCCTCCGAGGAGGGGCAGTCGAGGATAGGGCCGGGGCAGGTTGGGGTGGCGCCCCTTCCGGTGGCGGCGGGTCGGGACAACAGCTTCAGCGGCCTCGGCGGGTGGAACTTTTACCTGAACGCCGCCTCTTCCGAGGAGGAGAAGGACGCGGCCTACGAGTTCGTGAAGTTCGCTACCGCCCCCGAGCAGCAGAAGTTCAGGGCGCTCAACGGCTCGTTCCTGCCGACGCTGAAAGACCTGTACGAAGACCGGGAAGTCGTGGAGAAGGTCCCGGTCATCGCTTTGGGCGAGGGAGCGATAAAGAACGCCCGCCCGCGGCCCCTCTCGCCCTACTACTCGGACATGTCCCTCAAGATGGCCGAGCAGTTCAACGCCTGCGTCAAGGGCGACAAGTCCCCCGAGGAGGCCGTAGGGACGCTTGACAGGGAGCTCCAGGAGATCGTCGATCTCGGCGAGACCTCCTAAGAGGAGTGCAAGGGGCCACCGTGCGGGCAAGGGCCGGCGGGCGCGGCCGGGTTACCAGCCCCGAGGGCCGGGAAAGAAAACCGACATGACCCAAGAAGGCGAGGAACCCCGGCGGTTTCGAGAAGACCACGCGGCCCGAGAGGAACTGCGCGAGAAGCTGGACCGCTACCTCGACGTTCCGCTCGCCCTGGCCTCGGTCGTGGTGGTCCTGCTCATCATTATCCAGCTGAGCGGCGAGGTGAGCGAACCCTGGCAGGGAAGGCTCGAGGCCTTGAGTTGGGGGCTGTGGGGCCTCTTTTTCGTCGAGTTCCTGCTCAAGTTCGCGCTGGCCCCGGTCAAGCGCCACTACGTGCGCAAGCACTGGCTCGACGTCCTGGTCGTGCTCCTTCCCTTCTTGAGGTTCTTGAGGCTCGCGAGGGTCTTGCGGGCGACGCGGGCGCTACCCGTGCTGCGGCTTCTCGTCTTCGGCGGGCGGGGCTCCGAGTCCACCCTGGCGCTGCTCAAGCGCAGGCGGCTTGGACAGCTCGCCATCGTCTCCGCCATGGTCGTCCTCTTGGGGGCAGCAACGGGTTTGCTCCTGGAGGCGGAAGCCCAAGGCAGCCAGATCCGGACCTTCGGGAACGCCCTGTGGTGGTCGGCCACCCTCGTCACGACGGTGGGCAGCGAGCTCTACCCGGTTACCGTAGGCGGGCGCGTCCTAGGATTCCTGCTGATGCTCTACGCCGTCGGCGTCTTCTCTTACTTTATCGGCGCCATAGCCTCCGTGCTGGTGGAGTCGGATACCCGTCGCAGCCCCGAAGCGGAGAAAAAAGACGGCGCCTCGCTCAGCCGGCGCGAACTCGACGCCCTGCGCTCCATACTGGAGCGGGCCGACAAGTCCTAACCCGAAAACGCCCCAAACCGGACCCTTGAGGACCTATACGGGGCAAGCCCGGTACGCCGTCCGGGCAGCCCAGGACATTTTCGATTTTCCTCATGAGTCCACCGGCGGCCGGCAAGAACGCTCTGTCGGCGAGGCCATCGCCGACACCCCCGGGCGTTGCGCACTCGTGGGCGATCGCAACCCCGGCGCGTACGAAACCACCGGGTCCTATCGCGATCCGTGCCCAACCTCTTCCGTCTCCTTGACCAACCGGAAGAACACCTCGTCGAAGGACGGCTTGGGGACGTCCAGGGAGCGTACGTCGGCGCCGTTGAGTATCTCCATCACCTTCGGGAGCGAGACGTCAGCGTCCTCGACCAGCAGGCGGACGAGGCTGACTACCTCCTCGCCACCCGCGTCTCGCCGGACCTCCTCCACGCGACCGAGGTTCTCTAGGGCTCCGAGCCGTTTGGCCAGGCTACCAGGCTCTCCGCCGAGCGAGAGTTCGATGAGCTCGCCGCCGAAGGCCCGACGCCTCAGTTCGGCGGGGGTACCGACCCCTACGAGGGTGCCGTCCACCAGAAGCCCTACCCGGTCGCAGAGCTCGGCTTCACCGACGTACTGGGTGGTGACGAAGATCGTGCGACCCCCTTCGCGCAACTGCTCGAACTCCTCCCAGAACTTGCGACGGAGGATGGGATCCAGGTTGGCAGTGGGCTCGTCCACGAACAGGAGATCGGGCTCGTGTACGACGGCTGCCGCGAGCTGGAGGCGCCGCTGCATCCCTCCAGAGACGTCCCTGGCCGCCTTGCGCCGGTGATCTGAGAGCTCGACGAACTCCAGGGCCTCGCGCACCCTTCGGCGGCGCTCCCCAAACCGGAGCCCGTAGAGCCCGGCGACGAAGTTGAGGTTCTGCAACACGGAGAGCTCTTCGTAGAGCACGAACCCCTGGGGCATGAACCCCACCCGGCGCCTCGCTTCGGGGGAGAAAGCCGCCGGGGCACTTTCGAAGACATCAGCCGACCCATCCGAGGGTTCGAGGTAGCCGGTGAGGATCCTAAGCAGGGTGCTCTTGCCCGACCCCGAAGGCCCTATGAGGCCGAAGATCTCGCCCTCCTCTACCGTGAGGTCCGTCTCTTTCAGAACCTCAACGTCGCCGAAACTCTTGGACAAGTTCTTGATGCGGATGGCCGCCATTAGACCTTCTTCCGGCCCATCAGGTAGCGGGCCAGCCCAAGGGTGACCAACGCCATAAACAGAAGCCCTATAAGGTCGAGGGTCGAGACCCCTTCCCCCCGGATCATGACGTCCTGGAGCGCGCGGATGCCGTAGGCGGCCGGCAACAGGTACGAGATCGCGACGGCCGGTCCTTGCATCTGGGCCAGGGGAAAGAGGAAGCCCGCGAAGAACCCGCTCGCGATGAGCAGGAGCATCGAGACCTGCACGGCCTGCAACTCGCTCCGGGCGAGCGCCGAGATCAGGAAGCCCAGCCCCAATGAGGCGCTCGTGAGGAGCACCATCGCGAACGTCATCCCGACGAACCCGCCCTCCACGGGTATGCCGAGAAAGCCGGCCAGGACGAGCGCCACGGCCAGGTTCACGCCGACCACCAGCCCGAAGTAGGTAACAAACTTGCCGGCCAGGAGCTGGCCGTGCCCCAAAGGTGAGACCTCGAAGAACTCGTAGGCCCCGCTCAGGCGTTCCCGGACGATGGCCAGCGAAGCCAGGCTCACGGCTATGTGTTGGATGAGGATCGCGAGCACCGCCGGGGCATAGAAGCCCACCACCCGCGGCGGGGAAGCCAGGTTCTCGGTCTTCAGCTCGAACGGGTTGGCCAGGACCCGCGCCGGCACCTCGGAGGGCAAACTTGCGAGCGCCTCCTCCAGTGAAGCGAGGCTCTCCCGCAGATCGGCCAGGCCGCTACTCTCCCTTATCCGTTCGGGCCCCCCTTCCTGGGCCTCGCGCACCTTCTCAAGGGCTCCCTGGGCCCTATCGATGCGCTGCAGGGCGGCCGATGCGTCCTCGTCTTCTCCGGGCCTCACGCCCTGCCAGAGCCTTAACGTGCTTTCGAGGGTCGTCAGCGTCTGGTCCAGCTCTGCCGTGGTGGTCTGGGCCTCCTCGGAAGCAAGGGTCTCGGCGGCGGAACTCGCCGTCTCGAGGCGGCGGTTCAGCTCGGTCAACCGCTCCTGCAGCGAGCGGACCCCCCCAATCTGTTGCTCGATGGCCTCCTGTACCAGGCTCTGGTTGAGGTCCAGTACCAGGCTATAAGCCCGGCTTGGCACCCTGGTCCCGAACACGGGGTTTATCGTGTTGTAGACGACGCGCAGGACCGCCCGCTCCCCGCCCGCGACGGTCTCAAGAGGAGCGGAGGGTATGATGATAACGGCGTCGACCTCCCCCCGCAGGAGCCGCTGGCGGGCCGCCTCCGGGTCGTCCGTGGTTCCCACGAACTGGGTGCGGTCGGTGAACTCCTCCCGGTACTGCTGAAATAGTTGCGCGCCCTCGCTGCCTGGTTCCACCACGACGAGGGCGCGCGGCCTGAGGATGTTCTCGACGTCGAGGCTGAGGCCGAAGGCCGTCATGATCAAGACCGGCCCCACCAACAGGAGCAGAAGGAGCTGCGGCTGGCGCACCAGCCCCCAGAATTCTTTGGCCGCCACGGCCCTTACCGCGGTGAACACGACCCGCCCGACGATATGGCCGAGCTCGCGGCTCCGGCGCCTTGCCCCTTCTCGATGGTCCGGCCATGGCTCCAAACAAGGAACCAGAGAACCGGTGGAGTATTGCTAGCCAGCGGGACCGGTCCTCGCGCCGGTCGTGCTCCCCGCCCGGTACCACGGACGAGCCGGATCGCGTTGAGGACCAAACAGCGCTACCCCGACGTTCTGCCGAAGCTGGGTCTCGCGCTGTCCCAGAAGAGGATCATGCCGCCTTCGGGCAGCCCGCCCGCCACGCCGACGAGGTGCCACTCCTTCCTTTCGGCGGCGTCGAGCACCCCCTGCAACTGCTGTTGGGGTTCCGTTTCGGGGGTGACCCGCACGTACTCGGCGCGGTAGCGACTACGCGCACTGCTTCTCTCTGTGGCTTCTTGGCCTGACGCCATCATCTGTCTCCCGGGTCGCCTGCACGCTTGCTATCGACGGCGGAGAAGGCCGAGGCGCTACGTAGATAGGACTCGATGCCCCGCAGCCCGGCTCTCTCTACTTCCCATAAACGTAGCAGCCCGGAGAGGACTCGTGGTTAAGGGTCAGCAAAGCGTCGATTAAGAAAGCGTAAAGTCAGGGTTCGGGCGCGTTAACAAGGCCTTTATCTCCCCTTTACATGGCCCAACCGCAACTTTGCACACGGGTAGTAGTCTGCGGGTTGCGCTCGTTATCACCAGGTCGGGGGACGAGGTAAGAGTAAGTAGGCGGGGCTGGGCTCCCAGTGGGCGCAGGACACTATTCATATACCCGCACGGAGGAGATGA
>CADCUZ010000097.1 GCA_902806015.1 uncultured Rubrobacteraceae bacterium | reverse complement strand
CGACAGGATCTCAGCGGTAGCGACGGAGCTCGGGCGACTGGGGGTCGGGGTGGAGGAGGGGCGCGACGGGCTGAGGATCCTGCCTGGCCCCCTGCGCCCCGCCGTCGTTGAGACCTACGGGGACCACCGCGTGGCGATGGCCTTCGCCGTCGTCGGCCTGGCCGCGGCGGACCCCGTCGTCGCCATCCGGGACCCGGGGTGCGTCGCCAAGACCTTCCCCGGGTACTTCCGCGCCCTCGAATCGCTTAGGTAGGCGGCGGGCTTTCGGCTATACTTCCGGGATCCATGAAGGGCATCCTCGTAACCATAGACGGGCCTGCCGGGAGCGGGAAGAGCTCGGTCGCGCGGCGGGTAGCCGGGCGGCTCGGCGTCGTCAATCTCAACACCGGGGCAGCCTACAGGGCCGCCGCCCTGCTAGCCCTGCGCGAGGGGGCTGATCTCTCCGACGGGCCGACCCTCGCGGCGCTCGCCGCCAGGGTCGCCCTCGACCCCGACGGGGCCAGCATCGACGGGGAGCGGGTGCCCGAGCCCGAGCTTCGCATGCCCGAGGTCTCCGCGGCGGCCTCCAGGGTCTCCGTGAGCGCCGGGCTGCGCGAGGTGCTGTTGCCCGTGCAGCGGGCCGCGGCGGCGGAGGCCAGGGGGCGGGGAGGGGCCGTGGTCGAGGGCAGGGACATCGGGACCGTCGTGCTGCCCGACGCCGAGCTGAAGGTGTTCCTGTCGGCGGACCCCGAGGAGCGGGCGCGCAGGAGGGCGCGGCAGACCGGCCGGGAGGCCGAGCTCGACCGCATAAGGGAGGCGATCTCGCGCCGCGACCGCCAGGACTCCGAGCGCGAGGCCTCGCCGCTCAAGCCCGCCGAGGACGCCGTGGTGCTGGACACGACTGCGCTCTCCCTCGAAGAGGTGGTCTCGCGGGTCCTGGACCTCGCCGACGGCCTGCGGCGCGGGGCGTGAGGGGCCGTTGAGCGCCTTCAAGGGCCGGAGCACGCCGGCCAAGATGTCCCGCCGGTACCACCTCTTCCGGCTTTTCATGATCGGGCTCTGCCGCCTCCTCTTCGGCCTGACCATTCGGGGGATGGAGAAGGTGCCGAAGAAGGGCCCCCTCGTCGTGGCCGCCAACCACATCCAGTACCCCGACCCGGTGATTGTGTGCATGGCGATACCGCGCCGCATGCAGTGGATGGGCAAAAAACAGCTCTACGAGCCCCCGTACAAGCGGTTCTTCGAGTTTATAGGCTCCTTCCCCGTGGACCGCGAGGGCGGCGGGCGGGCCGGGGTGCGGATCGCCCTCGGCTACCTCGCCGAAGGTTGGGCCCTCGGCATCTTCCCCGAAGGCACCCACAAAGACGACGGGACGGCCAGGGAGGCCAAGAGCGGGGCGGTAATGCTCGCGATCCGGGGCGGCGCCCCGGTCTTGCCGGTCTATGTCAGCCGGTTGCCTGGCCCCCTCGCCCGCCTGCGCGGGGAGCGCCTGCGCCTGATCGTGGGCGCCCCGATCCGCATGGACGAGAACCTGCGCGGCGGCAAGGCCTACCGCGAGGCCGCCGACGAGGTTCTGAGGACCATCTACGCCCTGCCCCAAGAGGACCCGGAGGATAAGACGTGAGCCGCCTCCCCGTCGTCGCCGTGGTCGGCGCGCCCAACGTGGGCAAGAGCTCCCTCATAAACAGGATCCTGCGCCGCAGGGATGCCGTCGTCTCTGACCAGCCCGGCACGACCCGCGACCGCTCGTACAACAGGGCCGAGTGGGCCGGGACGGAGTTCGACCTCGTGGACACTGGGGGCATGGAGCCGAGGGCGAAGGTCGGGCTGGAGGCGCTCGTGACGCTCCAGGCGCGGGTGGCCGTGGAGGAGGCCGACGTGATACTGCACCTCACCGACGCGAGGCTGGGCCCCACGGAGGCCGACGCCGCCATAGCCCGCGAGCTGCGCCGATCTCGCGCGAAGGTAGTGCTCGCCGTCAACAAGCTGGACAACCCCGCGGACGACACCGAACGCCACGGCTTCCACGCCTTGGGGGAGGGCGAGCCCCACGCCGTCTCCGCCATCCACGGCCTCGGCGTGGGGGACCTTTTGGACGCCGTCGTGGCGTTGCTCCCGAAGACCGAGGAAGAAGAGGCGCCCGACCTGCCGCGGCTCGCCATCGTGGGCCGGCCGAACGTGGGCAAGAGCACGCTCCTCAACCGGCTGCTCGGCGCGGAGCGGGCCGTCGTCTCGGAGGTCGCGGGCACCACGACCGACGCCGTGGCCGGGGAGGTCGAGGTGCAGACGCAGGGGGGGGGCTTAAAGCGTTACCTTTTGCTCGACACCGCCGGGGTGAGCAAGAGCGTCAGGAAGGCCAGCGGTGTGCCCTACTACTCCTCGTTGCGCACCTCCGAGGCGATCCGGCGCTCGGACGTCTCCCTGCTCCTGGTGGACGCGGTGGAGGGAATCGTGGCCGGCGATCTGAGGGTGGCGCGCGAGATCCGGGAGTCCGGGCGGGCATGCGGGGTGCTCGTCAACAAGAGGGACCTCGTACCCCCGGAACGCTTGCGCGAGGTAGACCACGGCATAGCCGCCCGCCTGACCGACCTGAAGCCGCGCTCGCTGCCGATCTCGGCCCTCACGGGCGCCGGTGTGGACGGCGTGCTGCCCCTCGCCTCGCTCGTGGGAGGGGCCTATCGCCTCAGGGTCCCGACCCACGAGGTCGCGGAGTTCGTGAACGCGTTGGTGGACCGGAACGCGCCGCCGGGGGGCGTGAAGATTCGGTACGCCACCCAGACCGGAAGCGCGCCGCCCCGGTTCACCCTCTTTGCGAACCGGCCGGAGGACCTGCCGGACAACTACGTCCGCTACGTCGAGAACGCGCTGCGCGAGCGCTACGACCTTTGGGGGGTCGCCGTAGGGGTCAGGGCGAAGAGCAGCCGTTAGGCCTTCCGGCGCGCGTCGGGTATGATGGTCGGGCGGCCCGCCGGTCGGCTCAAGAGGAGAAGGGGAGGCAGTATGCGTGCAGGTTGGCCTGAGGGGTTCGCGGACGCGGCGCGCCGTGGCGGGGGTGGGGGCCGATGAGGGCCGTGATCATGGCCGGCGGGCAGGGTACGCGCCTGAGGCCGCTCACCAGCGACCAGCCGAAGCCCATGATCCCCATAGCGAACCTGCCTTGCATGGAGCACATAGTCGGCCTGCTCAAGCGCCACGGCTTCACGGACATCGCCGTAACCCTGCAGTTCATGCCCGAGGAGATCCGGGACTACTTCGGCGACGGCTCCGAGTGGGGCGTGAATATCGGCTACTCCGTCGAGGACACCCCCGCCGGCACCGCGGGCTCCGTGAAGATGGCCGAAAAGCAGCTCGGCCTCGAAGGCGAGCGCCTCCTCATCATAAGCGGCGACGCCCTAACCGACGCGGACCTCTCACGCCTGTTGGCCCTCCACGAGGAGAAGGGCTCCGACGCGACAATGGTCCTAAAGAGCGTCGAGAACCCGCTGGACTTCGGCATCGTTATCCTGGAGGAGGACGGGCGCGTCTCGCGCTTCTTGGAGAAGCCGGCCTGGGGCCAGGTCTTCTCCGACACGGTAAACACCGGCATCTACCTTCTGGAGCCCTCGGTGATGGCGGAGATACCCGACCAGGGGGAGTACGACTTCTCAAAGGAGCTTTTCCCGAAGCTGCTGGAGGCCGGCCGGCCGATGTACGGCTACGTCACCGAAGATTACTGGGAGGACATAGGGACCCTCGAGCAGTTCGCCTCCGCCCAGCGCGACGTGCTCGACGGCAAGGTCAAGGGCGTCAGGCCGCCCGGGACGCGCCTCAGGGAGAACATCTACGTCGGCCGCAGGGCGCAGGTGGCGGAGGGGGAGCTCGAAGGCCCGGTCGTGGTCGGGGAGAACGCCCGCATAGACCGCGGCGCCAGGATAGGCCCCTACTCCGTCATAGCGGACAACGTCGTCGTCTCGGCGGGGGCCAGCGTCGAGCGCAGCGTGGTTGCCGAGGGGACCTACATCGGGGAGGGGGCCGAGCTCAAGGACACGCTCGTCGGGCGCAACTCCTACGTTCAGGCCAGGGCGCGCATACTCGAACGCAGCGCCTTGGGGGACGACGTGATCGTGGGCGAGGGCGCGACCGTCGCCCCGGAGGTGAAGGTCTACCCGCACAAGACCATCGAAGGCGGCGCCAACGTCACCCACTCCCTGATCTACGAGACCATGGGCCTCCGCACGGTCTTTAAGGGCGGGGTCGTCACCGGCAAGTTCAACGTGAACCTCACCCCCGAGTTCGTCACCCGCCTGGCCTCCTCCTTCGGCACCACCCTCGACCCGGGCGCCGTGGTCACCCTGGGACGCGACGCCTCCCGCTCGGCACAGGTGGCCAAGCGGGCGATGACGGCCGCGCTGCTGGGGACCGGCATAAACATCCGGGACCTCAGGGCGGCCCACGCGGGCGTGGTGCGCCACGACGTGCTCTCCGGCAGGTCGTCCGCGGGCGCGCACGTCCGGGTCGGCGGGGACCCGGGCGACGTCGAGATCCTCTTTTTTTCCTCCGACGCGACCCCCATGACCGAGGGCGACCAGCGTTCCGTAGAGAAGGCCTTCGTGCGGGAGGAGTTCCGGAGGGCGCACGGGGAAGGCATCGGGGAATTGATCTACCCGGGCCGGGTCGTGGAGCAGTTCGTCGAACGCCTGGAGCGCGTTGTCGACAGGGACAAAACGGCGGGCGCGACCATCGTTGTGGACTTCTACGGCGGCGTCGCCGGCCTGGTCGCCAGCCGGGTGTTCTCTCGCCTGGGTATCGGCGCGGTCGTGATGGAGGGCTTCGCAAACGCAAACGTGGTCGGGCCCGGCCCTGCGGCCGGCGTCGAAGAGAGCATCGAGCGGGTCGCGCGCATAGTGCCGACCGTTGGCGCCGTCTTCGGGGCGGTGGTGGGCCCCGAGGCAGAGCAGGTCCGGTTCGTGGACGACGAGGGCCGGTTTTTGCCGTCGGACGTGATGCTGGCGTGCCTGATCCGCGGCCTGCGCCCGCGCAAGTCCGTCTTCCCCATAAACCTTAGCACCGGGTACAGGCGGCTCGCCGAAGAGGGCGGGGGGACGGTCGAGATCAGCCGCACCGGGATAGGCAGCGTGGCCATCCGGGCCGCCGACGTGCGCGCCGACCTCGCCTCCCTCGCGGACGGCCGCTACATCTTCCCCTCGTTCCTCCCCGCCCCCGACTGCTTTATGACGATCGCCCGGGCCCTCGAAACCTTCCGCGAGGAGCCGCTCTCGGCGGTCCGCCGGGGCTTCGACGACTCCTTCGGCGGCGTCCTCCGCGAACGGCTTGAGTGCCCGTGGACGGCCAAGGGGCGCGTGATGCGGGGCCTAGCCGAAAGGTTCGGCGGCGACCCGGACGCCATCCTCACCGAAGGAGTGCGCCTGAGCGTCGACGACGGGTGGGTGCTCATGCTCCCCGACCCGGACAACCCCGTCTTCTACGTCTACGCCGAACCAGGGAATGGCGCCGACGCCCAAAACCTCGCCGGCGAGTACGTCGAGCTCGTGCGCTCCCTAATCGATGAAGGGTCGGCCGACCCCGCTTGAGGCGGGCCGATGCCTCAAGCTGAGATTGCGCTTAAGGTTGAGGTCGCGTTATACTGCGACCATGGCTGAGGACGGGTTCACACCGGCCGGCGGGCTCGACCGGGAGGCGGTCGAGAACCTCACGGCGCCCTTTGGGGGCGATCTCGGGCGGTTTCTGGCGCCCGTGCGCGGCAGGGTCGACCTAATCCGGGAGGGGCTCGTCGATCTGGGGGTGGCTTCGCTGCCGACCGAGGAGCTTGCTGCCAGGGTGCTTATAGGCGAGGCGGGGGAGGGGGAGGCGCCGTGAAGTTCTGTCCCAGCTGCGGCGCCGAGATCACGCGCGTCATGAGGTTTTGCGCCGGGTGCGGTACGAAGCTCGACGGGGGCCAAAGCACCGTCTCTTTCGCCCCGAGCTTCGGCGAGGTGGTCGAGGCGCCCGGACCCTCGGGCGGCGGCTCTGGCGGGGCCTCGCTCATAGAGCTCGACCAGGTGGAGGGCACGGCGGGCCGCCGGATGCACGACATAAGCGACGAAGTCGTCACCGTGGGCCGCGGCCAGGACAGCAGCATTTTTTTGGACGACGTCACTGTATCGAGGAGGCACGCGGAGGTCGTGCGCGGAGAGCGGGGGTTCCTGATCCGGGACGTGGGCAGCCTCAACGGCACCTATGTCAACAGGGTGAGGGTCGACTCTGTGGACTTGCGCAACGGCGACGAGATACAGGTAGGAAAGTACCGGTTCAAGTTCGTGTTCACCTAGTTGCCTTGAAGGGGCGAACGCGCTAGGGGGCCGGACGCAGAGGATGGGAGCTAACCCGTTGGACGACGCAGACGCTAACAGGAGCAGGTGGACCGATCGCCTCAAGGAAGACCCCCGCCCCGCGCGCGAGGGCGGGTTCGGGCTCGGCTCGGAAGGGGACAGGGTCACGGAGCCGCCCGTCGGTGAGCCGCCCGGGGATTTCCCGCCCGAGCGGGAAGCCCCCGAGCGGGAAGCCCCCGAGCGGGAAGCCCCCGGGCGGGGGATCAAGGATCTTTCCCCAGAAGCGGCCGCGGTCGGCCAGGGCATGTGGGCGCGCGGGGGTTCCAAGGACAGCTACACCATCGGCGAGGTGGTGGAGAGGCTCAGGCCCGAGTTCCCGACCCTCTCGGTCAGCAAGATCCGCTACCTGGAGCGGCGGCGCCTGATCAACCTCACCCGCACCCGCGGCGGGTACAGGCTCTTCTCCGGCCAGGACATCGAGCTTCTCAAGTACATCCTCACCCTCCAGGACAAGGAGTACCTCCCCCTGAAGGTCATAAAGAAGCGCATCGAGGGCGGCGGCGGGTTCTCGGCCGGCGGCGACGCGGCCGGCGACCTCTCCCGCGTGCTCGAGGACAGGACCTACACCCGCGAGGAGCTCGCCGACACCCTGGAGACCGATTCGCGCTTCGTTGAAGAGCTGATAACCGTCGGGGTCATAGGCCGCAGCGGCGAGCTCACCCAGCGGGACGCCGAGATCGCGCGTATGGCCCAGGAGATGGCGAAATACTCGATCCAACCCCGCCACCTACGCGGCATCATGGCCGCCGTCGACCGGGAGGCCGCCCTCTTCAAGCAGGTCGTGAACCCGGAACTGCGCAGCAGGGACGAGGGCAGGGTCGCCGAGGCCGTGAACAAGGCCCGCCACCTGGCCTCCGTCGACTCGCGCATGAAGGAGCTGATGATGGCTAACGTGATAGACACCTTCGCCCCCTGACGCCTTGACAGGAGCCGGCCCCCGCAACGTGCTCGAAACGGTCGGCCGCCGCATCCGCACCGTCCCGGATTTCCCGAAGCCCGGCATCTCCTACAAGGACATAACCCCCCTGATAGAGGACGGCGAGGCCCTCCACGCCGCGACCGACGCCCTCCACCGGGCCACGAAGCACCTCCACTACGACCGCATCCTCTCGGCCGAAGCCCGCGGCTTCGTCTTCGGCACCGCGCTCGCGTACCGGGCGCGCAAGGGCCTGATCCTGGCCCGCAAACCGAACAAACTCCCCCGCGAGACCATCACCGCCTCCTACGACCTCGAGTACGGCACCGACGCCCTCGAGGCCCACGCCGACTCCGTCAGCAAGGGCGCCCGCGTGCTCGTCGCCGACGACCTCCTCGCCACGGGCGGGACGTCCCGCGCCATGTGCGACCTCGTTGAGAACGCGGGCGGCACCGTAGCCGGCGTCGCGTTCCTCATAGAGCTAGGCTACCTCGACGGCCGCGCCCGCCTGATGCCCTACGAGGTGGTCTCCCTCATTACCTACCCAACCCCCGATGACTGACCTTCCCGTCCCGCTGCGCAAAGCTGCCCCGGCCCCGAACCTGCACCCTGAGACCGAGCGCCTCGTTACCCTCTACCTGCGCACCCTCACGAGCCCCCAAACCATAAAAACCTATAATACAGAGATTCGGCTGTTCGTCGCGTTCGTGGTGGGGGAGCTTGGCAAGATCTTCTCCTCGTTGACCGCCGAAGACGTCTCTATCTACAGGGAGCACCTGATAAGGGCCTACGCGTCGGCGACGGCGGCGAAAAAGCTGGCGGTGCTCCGGCGCTTTTTGATCTTCACGTTCATGACCGGCGCCACGACCGTCAACCCGGAAGCCCTGCGCTTCTTCGCCAAGAGCCCGCGCGTCGGCCAGGACCCGGCCTACAACGTCCTCACGGACAACGAGCTCCAGCGCATGCTCAACGCCGCGCGCGCCAGCAACTACAGGGACTACGTCTTGCTCGCCGTCATGGCCGCCTGCGGCCTGCGCGAGGCCGAGGTCGTGGGCCTCAAGCTCTCGGATTTCAGGGACGCCGGCAACGGCGCCGTGATGCTCAGGATCCTGGGCAAAGGAGACAAGGTAAGGAACGTCCCCATCTCGCCCGAGTTGTGGCGCCTGATCCAAAACTACGTCCTCCTCTCCGGCCGCAGCCTTAACTCCCTCACCGACAACCGCAAGCCGCTCATTACCTCCCGGGTGGGCAAGGACAAACCTCTAACGACCCGCTCGGTCCAGAACATAGTAAAGAAGTACGTCCGCGCCTCCGGAATCACGAAACCGATAAGCCCGCACTCCATACGCCACACCGTCGGAACCAACATGGCCGTAAACGAGGCGCCGCTGCTGGTGATCCAACAGTTCCTTGGCCACTCCGACCCGAAGACCACCCTGCGCTACATCCGCCGCGCCGAAGAGCTCGCCAGCAAGGCATATCAGTATAATACTTTGCCGATGTGAACGGCATGGGGCCCGACGTGGGTCCGGTTTACGCCCTCCGTCTGTGTGTTCC
>CADCUZ010000096.1 GCA_902806015.1 uncultured Rubrobacteraceae bacterium | reverse complement strand
GAGGACGCTCGACGTCAACTTGATGGGATCGGTGTACGGGGCGCAAGCCGCCCTCCCCGTCATGCGCCGGCAGGGCTCGGGCGTGATCGTCAACATAGCCAGCATAGCCGGGCTGGTCGCCTTCCCGACCCAGACGGCCTACGCCGCGAGCAAGGCGGCGCTGCTTATCTTCGGGGAGGCCCTCAGGAGGGAGCTGCGGGGCAGCGGCGTGCGCGTCTGCCAGGTGCTGCCCACGGGCGTGAACACCGCCGGTTTTCTGCACACCCGCACCCGCGGGTTTCGGTTTCCCAAGCGGATAACTTGGCTGCTGCAAGACCCGGAGACCGTGGCTCGGGCGGTGGTCCGCTGCCTGGAGCAGCGCTGGGTGCGCAACATACCCCTCGGGTTGCAGGGCAAGGCTACCCTGGCGGTCGGCGCGCTCGCCCCCCGTCTAATCGACGTCTTGAGTGGCGTTATCGTTCGCCTGGTCGAAAGGGGGGGACGCGTGGAGTCCCCGGTGGACAACCTCTTCGAGGCGCCGTTCAGCGGCCACGACTTGCGCGGCGCGGGTAGGCGCTCCGACGACGATCCCACGCCCCACCTAGACGAGGAGTCGGGCGCACCGTAAGTGCCCGCGGGGTTTACCGCTCCCCGGGTGCGCGACGGTACCGGCCTCAGCCCGGACGCCACCTCCCTTCGAGCGTGGGGCTTTTCCGAAGGCGCCCACCGCCGTTCACCCGGGCGCGTGGAAGAGAGATTCTCTGAGAGTCGCAAGAGCCCGAATAGCGAGAAGCCCAGGGACAAAAGTGCAGCGACCCCGCAGACCAGCTGGAGATGTGGCACGGTTCCTCTCGGGGCAGCTATTCGACGACGCCTACCCGGGCAAAGCGCCGACCGGCGGATACCGGCCCAGGCACGCCTAACCCGGCTTGCGGGAGCCCGGTTTGCGCGAGCCCGGCTTGCGGAACGTCACTAGGTGGAAAAAAGCTCCGGGTGCGACCCTCCTGTGCTCCTCGATCTCCAAGGAGGGCGCGCCCGCCCGGATCTCCGAAAGGCGTCGGTCGAAGCGCATGGCGAAGTGCCCGAGGATCCAGCTTGCGGCGCGGACCACCGCCGGGCGCGACCGCCCCTCCGGCCAGAACCTGTCCGCGATCACGAGCCGGCCCCCGGGTGCTGCGACCCGCGCGGCCTCGGCGAGCACCCGCGCCCCGTCCTCGACGACGGTGAGGATGAGGGGCAGGTACACCGCCTCGAAGCTTTCGTCCGGGAAGTCGAGCCTCCGCGCGTCCATCACTCGGAGGTCCATGTCGTGCATCCCAAGGGCCACCCGCCGGCGGTGGGCCCTTTGGAGCATGCCGGCGCTGAGGTCCACCCCCGCGCCCCGTACCCACGCGGGCAGATGCTCCAGCTCCATGCCCGTTCCCACCCCGATTATCAGGAGCCGCTCATCCTCGCGGAGATCGAGGGCTACGGCGGCTTGCCTGCGGACCTCGCGGGACCAGAAACCCAGAGACGCGTCGTAGAGGCCGCCGATCCGCTCGTAGATCTTTGTGTTGGAGAACAGGCGCACGGGCCAGAGTTTAGCCGTGTCGGGCGCGAAATAGTGGACGCGCCAACCGGATGATCAAACCTTTAGGGATCGGTGCCTTTACGGCCGCCTGAGGATCAGCTCCACTCGGCTTGTTGGAAAAGGCAGCACTCGGGACGGGCCTGGTGGAGGTGAGGCGTGGGCACCGCGTGATAGAGCTCGAAGGGGCCGGCGAACGCGCGAGCATGGTCGTGGAGGGGCCGGGTGGCCGCTACCGTCAAGAGGCGCCTTCTGCCATTGGGTGGGCCGGGACGAAAAGCGGCGTCCGGCGGATGCTCGGCATCATGAAACGGGTGGCGCGATTACGGCACCGATTCGGCCGTCGCAGACTTCGAGATGCAATGCGACCTGCCGAAGAAGCTTTCGAGGATCGTGCTCGACCCCAAACGGCCCTACGGCTTCTTCTACTTCGCCCCCGGTCGCTGGCGTTTCATCCACCGCATAAACGAGAGCGAGGATCGCCGGGAAGCGATTACCGAAAGCCCCGCGACCGAACTGCTGCACTCGAAGCCCTCCCGGGCCAGGACAAGCCGGTTCCTGTGGACGAGCGCCTTCCGTCTCGGGCAGGGGCAGAGCCAGACCTACCGCCAGGGCCGCTGGTTTCTGTGCGGGGACGCGGCGCACGCGATGGGACCATCCGCGGGTGCGGGCATGATGGTCGGCGTGCTAGGCACCTGGCGGCTCGCTTGGCGGCTCGCGCTGGCCACCAAGGGAGACCCGCGTGGGCAGGCGTTGCTCGACGGGTACGAGCGCGAGCAGCGCGCGGCCTCAGAGGAGGTCCCCTGCAACGCCTATTGGCTCGGTCGTAATGAGCAGGTCAGCGGTTCGAGTCCGCTCGGCCCTCTATTTTGTTGACTAATTTTCCGCCGCCTTGCCTCGGGGCAAACCCATGGCGTACATTCTCTACTGGGCCCCAGCACTCCGGTGCATCAGGGTATGAAGGAGCAGAGTGACTCTGCGCATCCGACCTAGCGCAAACGGTAGACGCGCGCTTCCCACGGCCGGAGCGCAAGGTGCTGAATGCCCTCTGCGGCGTCCACCGGGTAGTTGGCGAGGATGAGCTCGGTGCCTTGCCAGCTGTCGGCGTTCGGGACTTCGATGGTAACGGGCACTCCAGAGAAGTTGGCGAGGACGAGCAACTCGGTGGTGCCGTGGTGGCGAGTGAACGCGTAGACTTGGTCGTGCTCGGCGAGCAGCATGTGGAAGTCGCCGTGCGCGACGGCGGGCTCGGTGCGGCGCAGCTCGATCAGCCGCCGGTAGTGGTGGAACACCGAGTCGTCGTCGGCGATCTCGGCTTGCGCGTTGATCTCCTTGTGGTTGGGGTTGACCGTGATCCACGGTGTGCCGGTGGTGAAGCCTGCGTTTCGGGTGTCGTCCCATTGCATCGGCGTACGGGCATTGTCGCGGCTGCTGACGCGTAGAACGGCCAAGACGGTTTCGGGGTCGGCGCCCGTTCGGACGGCTTCGGCGTAGGCGTTGCGCGCTTGGATGTCGCGGAAGTTTGCGATCGAGGCGAAGGGCGCGTTGGTCATGCCGAGCTCTTCGCCCTGGTAAACGTAGGGCGTCCCGCGGTGCAGATGGAGCACGGTGGCGAGCATCTTCGCGGAGCGCACACGGTGCTCTCCGTCGTCGCCGAAGCGCGAGACGACGCGCTGTTGATCATGGTTGTTCCAGTACAGGCTGTTCCAGCCGACCTCAGCTAGGCCTGCCTGCCAGCGCCCGAGGACCGCCTTGAGGTCGCGCAGGCGGAACGGGCGGACGTCCCAGAACGTGGCCCCGCGGTCGACCTGGACGTGCTCGAACTGGAAGACCATGTCGAGCTCGCGGCGGGCGGGGTCGGTGTAGAGCTTGGCCTCTTCGACCGTGACGCCGGGCATCTCGCCAACAGTGATCAGGCCATCGCGTCCGGCGAAAACTTCGCGGTGCATCTCTTGGAGGAACTCGTGGATGCGGGGCCCGTCGACGAAGTGTGGCATGCCGTCGCCGTAGAGGCTGCCGTCGTGCACGTGACCGTCGGGCAGGTCGGTCTCTTTGGAGATGAAGTTGATAACGTCCATGCGGAAGCCGTCGATGCCGCGGTCCAGCCACCAGCGCATCATCGAGTAGACCGCCTGGCGGACTTCGGGGTTCTCCCAGTTGAGGTCTGGCTGCTTGCGCGAGAAGAGGTGCAGGTAATACTCGTCCGTGTTGTCGTCGAGCTCCCACGCCGGGCCGGAGAATATCGAGCCCCAGTTGTTCGGCTCGGCGCCCGGATCGCCCGCGTTCATGCCTTCGCGCGCAGGCCGCCACCAGTACCAGTCGCGCTTCGGGTTGTCCTTCGAGGCGCGCGACTCGACGAACCACGGGTGCTCATCGGAGGTGTGGTTGACGACGAGGTCCATGACGAGTTTCATCCCGCGCTCGTGGACGGCCGCCAGCAGTGCGTCGAATTGCTCTATCGACCCAAAAGTCGGGTCGATGTCCTGGTAGTCGCTGATATCATAGCCGGCGTCGTCCTGCGGCGACGGGTAAATCGGTGACAGCCACAACACGCCTGCCCCCAAGGCTGCGAGGTAGTCCAGCCGCGAGGTGATCCCTGCGAGATCGCCAATCCCGTCTCCGTCGCCATCCGCGAAGCTGCGCGGCCAAATCTGGTAAACGACGCTCTCTTTCCACCACTGCTGCTGCATCTTGACTAGTACCCCTCCCGTGCTAGCGGGTTTGCGACGCGTGGTTTCGGCGCGTCATCGATAGATTGATGCCCGGGCCGACTGCCCCAACTATCCCCAGAGTACCTCAGCGTTCACGGGGCCTCTCAAGCAAACGCTGATGGCTGTTGGCAGGAACCATGCCGACTTCCGACCCGACGCACTCTACCCCCGAAGCTGCTGTAAAGTGCATCCCTAAATATGGCCGAACGAATAAGGCGACCTTCTGGGCGTGTTCGCCAACCACGGCCACGGAGGGAAGGCCAAGCGTACGCCAACGACGCCTACCGCGATTCGGAAGTCACCCTGGATGTCGCGATGTCCGAGGGGGCGTGGGCGCGATAAACCTGGAGGTAGTGTGAGACCGCTTTGGTCGCCCTACGTTCGTGAAGGCGGCGAGGAGGCTTAGAGTGGAAGACACGCATACGAGGCTCACCCCTCAGGGCCATCGGCGTACAGAATCTGCTCAGCGCTCGTCCGGCCTCGGGATCATCGAATGATGCCGCCAGGCCGGATGCAGCCTCGGGAAGACGGGTAGGAAAGGCGAGGACATGAAGGATCCCGCGAAGGTGATGGTGGCAGGAGCTGGCATCGGCGGTTTGACCGCGGCGATAGCGCTGCGCCGGGCGGGCTTCGATGTCGCGGTCTTCGAGCGCACGGCCGAGCTTCGGGAGGTCGGCGCCGGCCTGCTGCTCGCCGCCAACGCCCAGAAGGCGCTGGGAAAGCTCGGCCTTGCTGAAGCCGTCTCGCGCCTGGGCACGCCCGCCTCCGCAGCCGAGATACGCTCGTGGCGCGGGGACGTGCTCGCGAGCATCCCCGCGGCCGAAGTGGAGAAGGTCGGGGCACCGAGCGCCGCCGTCCACCGGGCTGACCTGCAAGCACTGCTCGTGCGAGAGGCGGGCGAGGGAACGCCGCGCTTCGGGGCCGAGGTCGAAGCCTTCGAGCAGGACGAAAGCGGCGTGACTGTTCTCCTGGCAGGCGGCGGCGAGGAGAGGGCCGACATCCTCGTGGGCGCGGACGGACTACGCTCCAAGACCAGGGCAGCATTGTTGGGCCCGGAGAAGCCCCGCTACGGTGGCTACACCGCCTGGCGGGCGGTGGTGGAGCCGAAGGAAGAGCTTCTGGCGTGGGGCAGGGGGTTCGAGTCGTGGGGGAGGGGCGCCAGGTTCGGCTGCGCCCACATAGGCAAAGGGAGGGTCTACTGGTTCGCCACCGCCAACGCCCCTGAGGGCGCAAAGGACGGCCAGCCCGGTAGCCCTGCCGGACCCAAGGCGGCGCTCCTGCGTCTCTTTGGGAGCTGGCACCGACCCATCCGCCAGCTCATCGAGGCGACAGACGAGGTCGCCATCCTGCGCACGGACATCTACGACCGGGATCCTTTGGGCGAGCGTTGGGGGGAGGGCAGGGTGACGCTGCTCGGGGACGCGGCCCACCCCATGACGCCCAACCTCGGCCAGGGCGCCTGCCAGGCCGTAGAAGACGCGTTAGTGCTGGCACGCTGCCTCAACGAAGGGGGTGCCACGGCCGCCGCCCTGCGAAGCTACGAACGGCTGCGTTCCGATCGGGCGGCGATGGTGGTCAGACGGTCGCGGCGCGTCGGGTTGGTCGGCCAACTCCAGAACCCCCTGCTGTGCCGGTTGCGCGATCGAGCGATGACGATGATCCCGCCGAAGGCGCAACTGAGGCAGCTGGTGGAGGTGGTGGGGCACGAGGCGTAGAAAGGTGAACCTAGTCCACTGAAGGTGGGTTCGCTAGGTAGGTGAATCCTTGACGCCAAAGGAGGAAAGGCTACAGCCTTACCTGAAGGTTTGGCCCTTAGTTGAGTATGCGACGGCCTCATCTTGGTCGACTTCCGGTGGCTCATCATCACGTCGGTGCTCTCCATCGGTACGGACGGTTGCGCGGGTAAGCCTGTCCCTTTGCCGTGGCTGGACCGCATACACCTAGGCCCGGCGATCAGATTAGAAAGCGGTTCGGAGCCTCGCGGCGATCACAAATCGGCCCACAGGACTAGTCGACTTGGGCCCAGCGCCCCATTTGCCTGCTCGGAGGCCGGCTTATAGTGCGCTCACAACGGCGAGACTGTTCGCTAACCCATAAGCGGTTGCGAACCACAGGAGTCCTACAGTGAACGATACGAACATCAAAACTGGAGCCCGAACTGTATTGTCGCCATCGTACCTGGCATCCCTTCCCGAGCGAACCGCCCGAGCTGGAGCCGCGCTGACGGGCGGGTTGGCATACGAGGCGAGCCAGGTGGTGCTACCGCTTGCGGTTCGCCGATTGAAGCTCTACCAGGCGATAGTCGGACGGTTGTTGCGCATCACGATCGAGCTAGTAGGCGGCGTGGAGGGCGTCTACCCAATCCATGAGATGCCCGCGCGCGAGCTGCTGGCACGCAAGACGGCGGGTAACGCGGTCGAGCTGAGCAGCTTTGTGGCGGTCGGCTGGTCGCCGCTCTGGCTCCTGGCAGGGACTTCCGACCTGGTCGGGGGTACTAAGGCGTACCTGCGGGTGCTGATCACGGAGTTACGGGATGCGGGCGTGCTCGCGGCGGACGCAAACGTGGCATCATTCGAGGAGCTATTGACCGCGCTAGAGGGCACCTCCGGCGTGCTGGCCGACACGGTAGACGTGCCCCCGTTGAACGTCACAAGCGTGCGCACCTCGTGGCAAGAACTGCGGCGCCAGGCGACGGATCTGCCGGACGCCGCCGGCCTGGAGAGGATCTTTGCCGAGCTGCGGTTGGCGGCACGGCAAGAGGATCGTTCGATACTGGAGATTTCTTCCATGGTTGCGCTCGGCGCGGTACGCACGGGCGTGAAGTTGGGAAACGTTCACGTCTTCGACTACTACCGCCACGCGCTGCGGGCGATCGTGGAAGAGGGCCTGCTCTCCTTCTTGCGGCGAACCGGCACCCCCTACCTCAGCCGGGTGGGTTCCCATTTCGATCCTCAATCGAGCACCCACTCCGAACGCCTGCTACGGCGCCGGGCGGCTCGGCGTTCGCCGATGGGACGCCAGACGGGGCCGCAGGCCGAAGCATCGGACAAGGAGGATGCCGGTGCTCGTGGCTGACGCCAAAACCACCCCCGCCTACCTGATCCTCAACCCCGCCTCCGGCAGCGCGGCGGCCCTACTGAGGAGCCTGACCGGGGCTGCTCGCGAACGCGGGATCCGGGTGCGCGTGCTGGAGCCCGGGGAGGACGCGAGGCATGCCGCCCTCGAGGCAGCCGAGGAGGGCGCTCGGACGCTCGCGGTGGCCGGCGGCGACGGGTCGGTGGCGGCGGTGGGCGGGGTGGCCGTGGAGCGCGGGTTGCCCCTCGTGGTGGTGCCTACGGGCACGCTCAACCACTTTGCCCGCGACCTCGGATTGGACCTCGCGCGCCCGCTCCGTGCTCTCGATGCCTTCGCTTCCGGTCACCACGAGCGGCACGTGGACGTCGGGCGGATCAACGGCCGCCCGTTCATCAACAACGTCTCGCTGGGCGTCTACGCGGAGATGCTGGGAGACCCGGGGTATAGGGGCAACAAGCTGCGTGTGGCGCAAACGAAACTCCAAGCCGTCTTCTCCGACCCGGAGCTCCGACGAGCGCTCCGCATCACGCCACCCGGCGAGGCTCCGCTCGAGAGCGTCATCACCGTGGTCGTTTCGAACAACCCGTACGAGTTCTCACGGTGGGACAGGTTCGGCCAACGCCACCGCCTGGACACCGGAACCTTACAGATCTCCGTGCTCGACGCCAGCACGCTCGACGAGTTTGAACGGCTGCTCGCGGGAACATTGCTCGGTGCCATAGAGTTCCGACCCGCTTTACACCACTGGACGTCCGAGGGCCTGGAGACGGGCGTCCTTGGCGAGGTGGTGCAGGCAGGGGTAGACGGCGAGCCGATCATCCTCGAGGCGCCGTTGCGCTTCTCGGTGGACCCCGGTGCGCTGCGTGTGCTCGTGCCTGAAGGCTCGCCCACGAGCCGGCAGGTGCCGCCGCTAGAGGCAGGCAGGCACGCCGCCCGAACGCTGCGCCGCTGGCTGCACCCGCCCCAAGTTCCTAGTCGACAGATCGCCGAGGTCCTCTAGAAGAGGACCGCATGAAGCAGTAAATCCAGGTCGGCACGACCTCTTGCCTGTCATCTCAGATCCAACACTGGATTCTATTTCTGCACCGCTGGGTATAAATCCGACCTCGCAAAGGGGTCCCGCCATCTTTGGCGCAGGCTTGTGGGGCCTTGGGTGCCGGATCCGCGCTGCGGACGAGCGAGAGGTAGTTCCTCCGCAGATGTGCCGCTTGGTACTTCGCTGCTCGAAGTGGCGCGTCACGTCCTGAGCACGAATCTGATTTGCAAAGAATCGGCGACGACGCGTAATTCACGGGCGCCCGACGACACTTGACCCTAGTTCGACCCTAACTCGGAGGCAATAACCTGCAATAGTGGGCAATACAGGAAAAGAAAACCCGTTGCGTATGCGGGATTCGCAAACCCCTCCAACCGTAAGCAATCTCTGACCGCTCACTCGTAATGAGCAGGTCAGCGGTTCGAGTCCGCTCGTCGGCTCTCTTTTTGTCGCTAGTCGCAGGAAAAACCTCCGAACGCAAAGAGGCATCGGTGCCAGGGCCGGTGCTCTAATTTACCGCAGCCCGATGAAGGGGCGCTCTTGGCTGCATGGAGGCGTGA
>CADCUZ010000095.1 GCA_902806015.1 uncultured Rubrobacteraceae bacterium | reverse complement strand
TTACTGTGCGACTTTTTAGCTTACCTAAGCGTTTTGTTGAACGGACAAGAACGATGATATACAACATAAACAGGACCTAAAATCCTCACGGTGTGGGTTCGAATCCCACCGCCCCTACTGGAAAGACGAGCCTTTTTGCAGGGTAAACGTCGAAGCGAGCATAAAGGTCGGACCGGTGTGCGGGGCGATCTGCCGGTGTGCTCCGGCGATGTCTCCGGTCCGTGGGCTCGGCCGTACCTCCAGGCGGACCGGGCCCCAGGCCCGTGGTTCCCGGCCTCTTCCGTTTCGGTAGTATTCGGCGGGCAAGCCTCATAATAGGACATTCTGAACGAGGGGGGTCTGCCGTGCGCAGCAATAAGGTTACGCTCATCTGGGGGGTCCTGACTCTGGTCTCGCTGTTGGTGGTCTTGGTCCTGATGGCCCTGGGCGTCGTTAGCCTGTAAAGCCCCAGAACACGTTACGCCCTCGGGGCGGCAACCTCAGTGTCAGAGGGCTACCACGCTGGAGCTTTTCTACGACTTGGTGTTCGTCTTCGCGATCACGCAGGTCTCCCACCTCTTGCTAGAGGATCTGACGTGGGGCGGAGTCGGGCAGTCGTTGCTGGTGGTGTGGTGGTCGTGTAACTACACGATGTGGGCCACCAGCGAGCTAGACACCGAGTCGATCCCCGTGCGCTTGTCGATGATCTCCTTGATGCTCTTGAGCCTGCTTATGTCGATCGCGATCCTGCAGGCTTTCGAAGACCGGGCGCTGCTTTTCGCCGGCTCTTACGTCGCGATACAGGTAGGACGCCACGCGTTTCTCACGTTTTTCACGTCGGGGCCCCGGACGGTCGAGCGGGAACGCGCCGGGCGCATCCTGACGTTGTTCGTCGTGACCGGCGTGCTGTGGGTCGGCGGCGCCCTGGTGGAGGGGCCGGCGCGCGTGGCCCTCTGGCTGGCCGCGCGCGCCCTCGACTACGGCGCCCCGCTCGTCGTCTACTGGGTGCCTGGGCTCCGGCGGCTAGAGGGCGCCGTGTGGAACGTGGGGACCGAGCACTTAGCTGAGCGCTTCCAGCTTTTTATCATCATCGCGCTCGGCGAGCCCATCGTCATCACCGGGGCGACCACCTCTGAGCTTGACCTCGACGCGGGGAGGATCGGCGCGTTCGGGTTGGCCTTCGTCACCACGGCCGCGATGTGGTGGCTGTACACCAATGTGGTGGCTGTACTTCAACTACGTCGCCAGGATCGCGCCGCGGCGGCTTGAGCTCTCGGCAGTTCGCACCACGCTCGCGCGGGACGGCTACGCGTACCTGCACGTCGTCATGGTCGCGGGTATCATCGCCTCCGCTGTCGGCGACGAGCTGGTGATCGCGCACCCGACCGAGGTGCTGCCACCCCCGGAGATCGTCGTCGTGGCCGGTCGCGGGCTCTACCTCCTCGCCCACGCCCTCTTCCGCCGCAGGATGACCGGCTCGTGGGCCAGCAAGCGCCTCTTCGGGACCGCCGGTTGCCTCGCGGCGGGCGCCGCCGGACCATTCAAGCCCGCGCTCGTGCTGGCGGGGCTCGTCAACGGGGTGCTGGCCGCTGTGATCGCCTCGGAACACGTCGCCGCAGCCCGGCGCCCGGCGCGGCGAACCCGTGCCCCTCGAACGCTTGGAGGCTACGGCGTCCGAACATGAGCCCACCCCCGACCCTCCCTCTACGTTTCCCTGGCGGGATTTTGCGTCTTGAAGGTGCAACAAGGTTCTTATGGAGAAGGTTGGAGAACAGCTGCACGGCTTGGGACAACGTCCCAAGGTCCTGGACCTGCTCGGTAGCGGGGGGATGCCCGAACAAGAGGCGCGGGAGCCTGCCCGCCTGCTCCTCAGGCGTGCCCGTAAGGAGTGCTGAGGAACGGGCCCGAGGTCGAAGCTCCGACGCCGGAGGAGGAGGCGGGGAAGGATGAGGTCGACCTGGTCGCGGCGGATTGCGAGAGGGTGAAGCGCGTCGGATAAGACCGCGCCCCGCGCCGGCCACGAAACCCGATGCTAGACTGGCGTCTGTGACCGGGACGAGGACCATTCGCGCGGACGTCGTCGGAAGCTTGCTGAGACCTCCCGAGTTGCTGGAGGCCAGGAGGCAGTACACGGCCGGGGAGATCCCGGCGCCGGAGTTCAAGCGTATAGAAGACCGGGCGGTGGACTGGGCGATCTCGCTGCAGGAGCGCGCCGGCCTCCCGGTCGTTACCGACGGCGAGATGCGCCGCGAGTCCTTCCAGAGCCAGCTCGTGGAGGCGGTCGAAGGCTTCGCCGGCCACACGATCGACGCCTGGCTGTGGGGCGACTGGCACGGAGACGGGGCGGTAGGGGACAAGCGCACGGAGCGCCCCGCGAACCTCGGCGTCGTCGGCCGGCTAGGTAGGCGCCGCCACCTCTCCGTCGAGGAGTTCGTCTACGCCCGCGCGCGCACGGACAGGATCGTCAAGGTCACGCTGCCGAGCCCGAGCATGTACGCGAACCTATGGTCCCCGGTGCTCTCGAAGGGGGCCTACCCGACGCTGGACCTCTTTCTGGAGAACGTCGCGGAGATCCTGCGCGAAGAGGTGGAGGAGCTGGTCCGCCTCGGCGCGGAGTACTTGCAGCTCGACGCGCCGCACTACCCGCTGCTGCTCGACCCGAAGACCCGCCGCTTCTACGAGGAGCGGGGCTGGAACTTCGACCGCTGGATGTCCCGCGGCGTCGAGCTGGACAACCACGTCATAGGGCACCATCCGGGCGTCACCTTCGCCTTCCACCTGTGTCGGGGCAACCAGGGGAGCCGCTGGCTCGTCTCGGGCTCCTACGAGCCGCTCGCCCGCCACGTTTTCGCCAACGTAAACGCCGGCAGGCTCATGCTAGAGTACGACGACGAGCGCAGCGGCGACTTCGAGCCCCTCGTACACGTCCCCGAAGACAAGACCGTCGTACTCGGCCTCGTCACGACCAAGTCTGGCAGGCCCGAGACGCCAGAGGAGCTGGAGGCCAGGCTTCGGGAAGCGACGCGATACCTTCCGCTCGAACGGCTCGCCCTCAGCCCCCAGTGCGGCTTCGCCACGTCCGTCGTCGGCAACGCCTTGAGCGTCGAGGACGAGGAGCGCAAGCTGCGGGCCATTGTACAAACCGTGGAGAAAGTGTGGGGATGAGGAGTCCGTTCGGGCACATCGAGCGCGCTTATGATTAGGCCGACAAAGGTTGGTACGCGGGGCCCGGAAACTCGGACCTCCCGGTCTTCGCAGGATACTCGAACGCCGGCGTAGACGAACCCCACGTCCACCCGCGGGCACAGGAGATCCGCCTTGTCGGCTCAACCGTGCCCGATGTTCGGCCGGCTTCTGGTAAGCTGCCGGCAGACGCATGGGCGCGAGAGAAAGGGAGAACCGTATGCTGCGGGTAAGGGATTCCATGACGCGGGAAGTCGTGACTTTGGGGCCGGACGCCAGCGCGGCCGAGGCCTGGCGCCAGTGCCGGGAGGGGAACATCCGGCACCTGCCCGTGGTGGACGGGGGACGTCTGGTTGGGCTTGTTTCGGACCGGGATCTCAGGGACGCGAGCCCGCCGCGCGGCTCGACCGGGGAGCGGGACGCGCTCAACTGGAGCCGGCTCGGGGACATCATGAGCACGGAGCTCGCCACCATCCACCCGCTTGACACCATCGACCACGCCGCGAGGGAGCTCCACGACCGCAAGATCGGCTGCCTTCCCGTCGTCGCCGAAGGGGAGCTCGTGGGCATCATCACCTCTTCGGACATGATGCGGGCCCTCATCGAGCTTGTGGGCGCGCGCGACCATGGGAGCTGGGTCGAGGTCGAGGTCCCCAACGAGCCGGGCCAGCTCGCCAACGTGACCGACGTGATCCGGGAGAAAAAGGTCAACATAGGCGGCGTTTTCCTCTCCCCGGCCGGACGCGCGAGCAACCGCCTCATAGTCCTCCGCCTCGAAACCACCAACCCCTCCGGCATCGTGAAAGCCCTGGAGTCGGCGGGCTACAAGATCACGACGGTGGAAGCCTCCTCCGACCCGCAGCCGACACTGGAAGAGAGCTAGGCGTGCCGGAAGGTACCAACGGCCGGGCCTACTAGCTGAACAGCCCCTTGACGCCCGGCTTCAAGCGGCCTTCTTCGTCCAAGTAGTCGCTCCAGCTTCGCTTCGGGTCATAGCCGAGCATTCGCCTAGCCTTTTCTACGGAGATGCCGGAGGCGTCTTCGCGGGTAAGGGGCGTATTGACCTTGACCCTGTCTCCGAAGTGTTCGCGGACGCCCTCCTCGAGGGGTCGGCCGCCGATGTTGTCGGGGGAGGCTATGTAGAAGACCTCGTGGCCGGGCAGGTCGCTCTCGGTGGCGAGAACGATGGCGTCGGCGAGGTCATAGACGTCTATGTAGCTCCAAAAACCGGGGCTCGTCTCGGAGCGGTCCCGGATCATGGGTCCCAGGTTGCGCTCGTAGTTGCCCTCGTGCTGCACCCAGGAGGGGCGGATCGAGATGCACCGGATGTCCGAGCGCCGGAGGGCGGCGTCCATGAGGAGCTCGCCGAAGTGCTTGGCCGTGGCGTAGGGGTCTTGAGGCCGGATCGGGTGCTCCTCGTCCACCGGCACGTACTCGGGCAGCACGGGACGCTCGGGGAAGAAGAACCCGGGCACGGTCTCGCTGGAGAGGTTGACGAACCGCGTGGCGCCGAAACGGATCGCGGCCTCCAGCGTGTTGAAGGTCGCCATGAGGTTGTTGTGGAACACCACGTGCGGCGGGTTCCTGGTCGGCTCCGGGATGGCCGCAGCATGGACGACGGCCTCGGCCCCCCGCACTACGGCGAAGGCGTCCCCCGCGTCTGTGAGGTCGGCCTGGAAGTAGTCGGCCTCGCCGGGCCCCGGCCGCTCGAAGACCGGCGGCGCAAGGTCCGTCGCCCGCACGTCGTGGCCGGCCTCCTGCAGCGCCGCCACCGTCGCCCGCCCGACCTTGCCCCGCGCCCCCGTCACCAGTACCCGCATGATCCTCCCAGCTCTCCTTATACGTTGATCGCGCGATAGTACAACATCCGGGCGTTTCGGGCGCCGGTGGGCGGGGTAAAGCCCTGCACATGAGGATCGCCGTCGTAGGGGCAACGGGCAACTTGGGAACGAGCGTGCTGCGCTCGCTCGCCACCGAGCCACGGGTCGAGTCCGTGCTCGGTCTGGCGCGAAGGCTGCCGAACCTGACGGTACCTAAGGTCCAGTGGGCCTCGGCCGATGTCGTGAACGACGACCTCGTCCCGCTTCTTCGGGGCGCGGACGCGGTAGTTTGCCTGGCCTGGATCATCCAGCCCTCCCGCGACCTCAACAGGCAGTGGATGATCAACGTCGAGGGGACTACTAGGGTCGCGAAAGCCACCGCCGAGGCCGGCGTCCCCGCCCTTCATTACGCTTCGTCGATCGGCGCCTACTCGCCGGGGCCGAAGGACCGGGCCGTGGACGAGAGCTGGCCCACGGGTGGCATCCCGACCTCGTACTACGGACGCCACAAGGCCGAGGTCGAGCGCAGGCTCGACCGCTTCGAGGCGGAGTCCCCCGGCGTGCGCGTCACCAGGATGCGGCCAGGGCTGGTCTTCAAGCGTGAGGCGGCCGAGGGCGTGCGGCGCCTCTTCGCCGGGCCGCTCTTCCCGAGCCTGCTCGCCAACCCGAGCCTCATCAACTTTGTGCCGGACATAGAGAACGTGCGCTCCCAGGTGGTCCATTCTTACGATGTGGGGGAGGCCTTTCGGCTGGCCATCCTCAACGAGGAGGCCCGTGGGGCGTACAACCTCGCGACTGAGCCGGTGCTGGACGCCAAGGAGATCGGACGCATCTTGAACGCCCGTCCGGTGCACCTCCCGGCGCGGCTGGCCCGGGCCGGGGCCGGCCTCTCGTGGCGGTTCAGGTTGCAGCCGGTGCCGCCGGGGTGGCTGGACCTGTCGAGGGAGGTCCCGATCATGGACACTCAGAGGGCCCGAACGGAGCTCGGGTGGACGCCGCGGCACACGGCCGACGAGGCCTTACTGGACATACTGGAGGGCCTGAGGAGCGGCTCCGGGTTGGACACGCCGCCGCTCTCGCCGAAGACGAGCGGGCCGTTCCGGATCCGCGAGTTTCTCACGGGAGTAGGAGGTAGAGAGCCCTGAAGGCCGTAGTCTGGCACGGCAAGGAAGACGTTCGGGTGGACAACGTACCCGACCCGATCATCCAGGATCCCACAGACGCCATAATCCGCGTCACCTCGACCGCCATCTGCGGCTCGGACCTGCACCTCTACTCCAAGCTCTCCCCGCTCATGCGCGAGGGGGACATCATCGGGCACGAACCGATGGGGATAGTAGAGGAGGTGGGTCGGAAGGTCGAGCACATCTCCCCCGGCGACCGGGTGGTGATCCCCTTCAACGTAAGCTGCGGGCGCTGCTTTTTTTGCGACCAGGACCTCTACTCTCAGTGCGAGAACACGCGCGATGAGGGCAAGCTCGCCCAGAGAGTCAACCTGCTCGGGCGCGGGCGGGGCGCCAGCCTTTTAGGCTACACCCACGTCTACGGCGCCGTCCCCGGTGGGCAGGCCGAGTACCTGCGCGTCCCGCAGGCACACTTCGGACCCATAAAGGTGCCCGAAGGACCGCCAGACGAGCGGTTCCTTTACCTCTCCGACGTGCTGCCGACGAGCTGGCAGGCCGTCGCGTACGCGGACATCCCCGAGGGCGGGACCGTCGGGATTTGGGGCCTGGGCCCAATCGGGCAGATAAGCGCCAGGATCGCGCTCCACAGGGGAGCGGGCCGCGTTATCGGCATAGACAACGTACCCGAGCGCCTCGCGATGGCCTCCAAACACGGCGTCCAGACGGTGGACTTCTCCGCGGTGGAGAACGTGCGCGACGTAATCCTGGACCTCACCGACGGCCGCGGCCTCGACGCCGCCATCGACGCGGTGGGCATGGAGGCGAGCGGCTCCGTCGTCGGCTCCATACTCCAGACCACGAAGGTGCAGCTGGACCGGGGGACCGCCCTACGCGAGGCGATGTCCGCCCTGCGTCGCGGCGGCACGCTCTCCCTCTCTGGGGTCTACGCGGGCCCCATACAGGCCTTCCCCCTGGGCGACCTCTTCGACATGCAGATCCAACTCCGGATGGGCCAGGCCAACGTCCGCCAGTGGACCGGGGATATCCTCCCGCTCCTCACCGAGGATGATGTGTTGAATGTCGAGGACCTGAAAACGCACGCGATGCCCCTGGACGACGCGCCGCACGGGTACGAGATCTTCCAGAAAAAGCAAGACGGCGCCATCAAGTGCGTCCTGAAGCCTTGAGCTAGCCGCCCGGGGTCGCCCCCCGTGCTCTACAAACCGTTTTGGGACACGCACCGGCAGACCGGTTGTGTCGACCCGCGGGCCCTTATCTTCGTCCTAGGATTGGCCTCCCACCGAACCGACCACCGTCTTCCAGAACCCCTCCCTCTCTCCGGGCACGAACGGGACGTACAGGGCGACACGGTCGATGAGGCCTTCGTAGCGGTCTGCGAGCGCCGCGCCGAGCTCCCGGGGCGGGGCCTCGACGACGAAGGCGTGGAGCATCTCGTCGGTGATTAAGGACGGCATCTCGCGCCACTTTTTCTCCCGGGCGAGCGCGCCGAGCCTCTCGCCGACCTCTTCCCAGCCGTGGGCTTCGAGGACCGTGCGGTAGGTCGGGGTGGAGGCGTAGAAGCTTATTCGGGAGCGGGCTGATTCCCGCTGCCGCGCGGTCTCTTCGTCGTCCTCCCCGGAAACGACGAAGACGCTCGTCGCGAGCTCCACGGCGTCCTGTTCGCGGCCGGCCGCCCGCGCGCCCTCCGCGATGGCGGGCTTGACGTTCTGCCCCACGTACTCGGGGGAGTGGAAGGGGTGGACGTGGAAGCCGTCGCAGAGCTCGCCGGCGAGATGGGCCAGCCTCGTGTTCACGCCGGCGATGTAGATGGGGATCCCGGGGTGCTCAATAGGCCCGGGGTTGAAGAAAGGCGGCAACAGGGTGTGCCGGTAGAACTCCCCCTCAAAGCACAAGGGGCCCTCGGTCTGGAACGACCCCCAGATGGTGCGCAGCGCCAGGATGTACTCGCGCAGCCTCGCGGCTGGCCTGTCGAAGGGCATAGAGAAGCGGCGCTCGATGTGCGCCTTTACCTGGGTGCCAAGGCCGAGGAGGAAGCGGCCTTCGGAGAGGCTTTGCAGGTCCCAGGCTGTCTGGGCGGTCTGCATCGGGGAGCGGGAGAAGGCGATAGCGACGGAGGTGCCAAGGGCGATCTTCCCGGTTTCGTTAGCCGCGATAGCTAGGGGGAGGAAGGCGTCGTGCTTCGTCTCGCTCGTCCAGAGTCCGGCGAAGCCGAGGTCTTCGGCGACGCGGGCCGTCCGGTCCATGCCCTTGAGGTAGTTGCCTTCCGTGCCGAGGCCGACATCCAGTTTCACGGGCGCGTTACGGGATGAGTATGAGCTTGCCGGTGGTCTTGCGGGCTTCGAGGTCCCGGTGGGCTCGGGCGGCGTCTTCTAGGGCGTAGGAGCCGCCGATGCGGACGTCGAGGTTGCCCTGGCCGATCCAGGAGAACAGGCCCTCCGCCCGCCAGAGGAGCTCCTCGCGGGTGCGGGTGTACTGGGCGAGGGCCGGGCGGGTCACGTAGAGGCCGCCCTTCCGGTTTAGGACCTGCAGGTCCAAGGGCGGGACCTGGCCGCTCGAACCCCCGAAGAGCACCATGTAGCCGCGCGTCTTCAGGCAGTCGAGGCCCCCGTCGAAGGTGTCCTTGCCGACGGAGTCGTAGACCACGTCCACGCCCTCGCCGCTCGTCAGGCGCTCCGTCTCCTCGGCGAAGTCCTGTTCTCTGTACAGGATCACCTCGTCGGCGCCGGCCTCCCTGGCGAGCCGGGCCTTCTCCTCGGTGCCGGCCGTGCCGATGACCCGCGCGCCCCGCATTTTCGCCATCTGGCAGAGGAGCAGGCCGACGCCCCCCGCGGCGGCGTGGACGAGGGCGGTGTGGCCCTCTTGGAGCGGGAAGGTGCTGTGGGTGAGGTAGTGGGCGGTCATCCCCTGCAGCATTATGGCCGCGGCGACCCGCGCCTCGACCATCGTGACGTTGAACGGCACGAGCTTGTTGGCCGGGGCGACGACGGCCTCGGCGTAGGAGCCCGGCACGCCCGCCCAGGCCACATGGTCCCCGACGGAGACCTCCTCGACGCCCTCGCCGACGGCCTCGACCTCTCCCGCGCCCTCCAGGCCCAGGGTGAAGGGGGGATCCCCCGGGTAGACGCCGCTCCTCATGTACACGTCGATAAAGTTGACGCCCGAGGCGGCGAGCCTGACACGCGCCTGTCCTGGGCCCGGATCGGGGGTCTCCACCTCTTCGCGGCTTAGCGCTTCTGGCCCACCGTGCTGGTTTACCTTGATCGCCCGCATCCCGGCTCCTCCCCTTCGCTCTCCCGACGCCCCGGTCATTCTAGCGGGACCCAGCCCCGGGCGCGTCCGGTCCCTTCCCGTCCCGGCCCTTCTTTCCGCCCCGGTCTTCCCCGACCTTGACCTTCGGTTCCTTGACCTTCGGCCGCTTCGCCTCTGAAGGCCTCGCCAATTCTCCTAGCCCGGAGGCCCCCGGGTCCCTGTCCTTCGGGCTCGGCCCGGTGTGAGGCGGAGGCGCCCGCGGAGCCGTCGCCGGGGGCGGGGGAAACGAGGGTCTCCTGCGAGGACGGCGGGCTCGCCGAAGAGGCCGGTGAGGCGGAAGCGGGCGCCGCCGCCCCGGAGCTTACCCCGACGTTTACGGCGCTGCCGGAGGAGACCTCCTGCCCGGCCGCGATTCCTTGCTCCACCACGCCTTTGGCTGCGCTCTCGCTCCGGAGGTCGTACCGTCTCCCCACGGTGAGGCCGGCCCTCCGGAGCTCCGCCTCGGCGTCGGCGAGGCTCAGGCTCACGACCTCCGGGATCGTCACCGTGGAAGAGCGGGCCACCGTCAGGGTCACGGCGGATCCGCGGGCCACGCTCTTCCCGCCGCAGGGGGACTGGGAGATCACGCGCCCTGCCTCCGCGCCGGGGGCCTCCCGCGTGCGCGTCTCCGAGGCCAGGCCTGCGTCGTTTAGCCTACCCTGTGCCTGCCCCCTCAGGAGCCCCTCGACGGGGGGACCCTCACGTCCGGCCCGCCAAGCCGGCCGAGCGTCCGCCCGAGCGCCCAGCCCAGGCCGAGAAGGCCGAGCAGGAGGAGCAGCAGCCCGAGAAGCAGGGGCGCCGGGCTCCTTCTCTTGCGCGGCCGGGTGCCGGCCGCCTGCGGGGGCGGGGCCCCGCGGCAGGGGCGCCTGGACGGTCTTCGCCCCCTCTTGCACCGCCGCCGCGGCCGGCGGCATCCCGCGCCGCGCTCGCCAGAGGTCCTCGGCCAGCTCGTCGGTGTCGGCGTGGCGGTCCGCCGGGTCTTTGGCGAGGAGCTTCAAGATCGTGGCGTTCATGCCGCTCGGGACGTCGGGGTTGAGCCGTTGCGGGGGGCAGGGCGGCTCGTTGAGGTGCTTAACGGAGACGGCTATGGGACTCTCCGCCGTGAAGGGCAACCTGCCTGAGACCGCCTCGCAGAGAACGATCCCCAGTGAGTAGAGGTCGCTCTTGGGGGTGGCCGGCTCGCCGAGGGCCTGTTCGGGGGACATGTAGCCCGCGGTCCCCATGACCGTGCCCGTCTTGGTCCGGGAGCCGGTGGTGGCGGAGGGGGCCCGGGCGATGCCGAAGTCCGCTACCTACGCCTCGCCGGAGGCGGTGATCAGGACGTTCTGCGGCTTTATGTCGCGGTGGATCAAGCCCTTGGCGTGGGCGGCCCCCAGGGCCCCGCCACCTGGTAGCCGAACGAGGCCGCGACCCTGGCGTCGAGCGGGCCGTCTTGGGTGATGCGCTCTTTGAGGGGGCCGCCGGGGACGTATTCCATCGCGATGTAGGAAAAGCCATCTTCGGTGTCCCCGCGGTCGTAGACCCGAACGATGTTCGGTTGGGAGAGGCTCGCCGCGCTCCTGGCCTCGCGCCTGAAGCGCTCGGCTGACTCCCCGTCGTTGGCGTACTGGCTCCTGAGCAGCTTCAGCGCCACGTTGCGGTCCAGGCTCAGGTCGCGGCCAGGTACACCTCTCCCATGCCCCCGCTGCCCAAAGGCCGCACGATGTCGTAACGGTTGTCCACCACGCTTACCTGCACGTCACGCTCTCTCTGTATCTCGCCCCGGAAACGCCGCCCGTGGGCGCCATTCTACACTCCCGGTCCACGACCACCCGCCGCCGGCAGGGTTAGGCCGGGCCGGTGCCGGGTACGCTTGTCGCGTCGATGCGAACAACGGCGGAGGAAGAGATAGGACAGAGACGCAGGGGCTACTCCGAAGGACCCGGCGGACAAGGACGCGGGTGCGGCGAGGGCCTTGGCGAGGGCCGCGACAGGCCCGGGGATCGCGGCCGAAGACCGGCCGGGCGGAGTGCAGCAATTTGGGGAACACACGCGGGAGCACAGGGAGCGGACGGATCAGCGGCTGGACCGCCTGGAGCAGCGCCTGGAGGGGATCGAAGCCCAGATGGGGAGGCCCTCCGGCAGCGGGCGGTAGGCTAGCGGGAGGAGACCAGGTTGGCTGACAGCGGGGTAGAAGACGCGGCACTGAGGCTGCTCGGGGCGATCTACGACCTGTCCGGCGGCAAGCTCTACGAGCCGGTCCCGATCGTGGTGCCCGGCGAACCTGCCAAGGGTGCGGCGCCCAAGGCCGGTGTAGATTCCGATTCGACCGAAGACGAGGTAGCCACAAGGTATCTGGTGGACCAGGGGTACGTCCGGGCGGCGGGGGCCCCCTCCACCGGTGGCGGTCAGGACTACGAGCTCACGGTGGCGGGCCTAGACCGCGCGCGGCAGATGCGCGGTCTTGGCGGGCCCCAGCCGCCGGAAGGGGGAGGCTTGAGCGACAAGACTCAGAGGCAGCTGGTGACGGTGCTCGGCATAGTAGGGTCCCAGATCCTGGCCCGCCCGTTGACGAGGTTTATCGGGGAGCAGGTGCCCGAACGCAGGGGCGTTAGGGACGACGTGATGGAGGCGGTGCTCAAGGGGCTCGCCCGCGCGGTCGCCCTCGCCCTGGCCTCCATACTCGTGCGGCAGTTGGCCCTCAGGCGGAAATGATCCTCGTCCCGTGAGGCGGTTCTCGTAGGGGCCGCGGCGTGACCGACGTCTTCGTGATGGGCTCCATAAACCAGGATTTCGTCCTGAAGGTCGAGCGTCGCGCGCGGCCGGGCGAGACCGTAACCGACGCCGTGCTCTCCACCCACAACGGCGGCAAGGGCGCGAACCAGGCCGCCGCCGCGGCCCTGCTCGGCGCCGAGGTGGCCTTTCTCGGGCGGGTCGGCGACGACGGGTTCGGCGAACCGCTCGTGCGGGCCCTCCGGGAGAAGGGCGTGGACACGACCCTCGTCGAGCAAGCCGAAGACGCGTCGACCGGCACGGCATTCATAACCGTGACGGCCGATGGGGAGAACGCGATCACGGTAGCCCCCGGCGCGAACCGGCGCCTTGCCCCGCAGGACTTGGAAAGCGCGCGCGGGGTTATCCGGGAGGCCCGCGTCCTCGTCGCCCAGATGGAGATACCCCGGGAGACCGTCCGGCGGGCCGTGGAGGTCGCCGGGGAGGAGGGGACGCGAGTGGTCCTGAACCTGGCGCCCCCGTTCGAGGTCCCGAGATCCTTGTTGACGGGCCTGGACCCCCTGGTCGTCAACGAGCACGAGGCCGCCTTCCTGCTCGGAGATCCCGTGGAGGGGGTCGGGGGCGCGCTGGATGCCGCGCCGAAGCTGCTCGCCCTCGGGCCGCGTTCCGCCGTGGTCACTGTCGGGGCCGCCGGGGCCGTCTACGCGGAGGGCGAGGCCGCCGAACACGTCCCCGCCCCGCGGGCCGAGGTCGTCGACACCACCGGCGCGGGGGACGCCTTCGTCGGGGCGCTGGCGTTCCGACTCGCCCGGGGGGGCACCCTTGGAGAGGCCGTCTCCTACGCCGTCCGGGCCGGCGCCGCCGCCGTGACCCGGGAGGGCGCGCAGGGCGCGCTCCCGACCCCGGGCGTCTTGGAGGCCACATAAGGCGCGGGGGCATCCTGAACGCACGCCTCGCCGGCGAGCTCGCCGGCCTGGGGCACACCAGCCTCGTAGTCGTGTGCGACGCCGGCTTTCCCGTTCCGCCCGGCCCTACCCTCGTGGATCCCTCGTGAACCTGGCCTTCCGCTTCGGCGTCTCGCCCTTCCGGGCCGCGCTCTCGGGCATCCTCGAGGAGCTCAAGCGCATGTCCGCCAACGCGAAGCTCGTGGTCCGCACCGGCGAGGCTACGCCGTTTTCGAACGCGATCCTGCGCTGCGGGGTAGCGTCTTACCCCGGGCTTTCGGCCCCCGGCCGTCGGCCTCTGGGAGTAGGGGCACGCTTGGAACCTGCCCGCGCGTGCCGCGCTCGGGTTAGCGTCGCGTGGCAGCGGCGAAGAAAACGGCGCCGTGGGCCGTCAGGGGATCCGGGATAAACCCCGCTCCGTCCAAGAGCTCCGTCAGGGCCTCCGGGGTGAAAAACCGGATGCCGCCGGCGGAGAGAAAGCGCTGGAGGCGGCGTCCGTTGGGGGTTCGGGCCCGGAGGATGCCCATGATGGCCAGGCGGGAGCCGGGTTCGAGGACTCGGTGGGTCTCGCGCAAGACGCGGGCCGGGTCGCCAAGCTCGTTCAGCGTGCCACCGCACACGGCGCCGTTCATGCAGGCTTCCGCGAAGGGGAGGGAGGCCGCGTCGGCGCGGACGAGGGAGGGGGCGACGCCGGCTTTTCGGGCCCGGCGGGACGCTTCTTTGAGCATGGAGGGGGAGATGTCCACCCCGATCACGTCCCCCGAGCCGCCCAAAGCGCCGGCGAGGATGCGGGTGTAGAGCCCCGCGGAGCAGCCCAGGTCCAGGTAGAGGCCGCCCCGTTCGAGGCCGACCCCCCGAGCGATGATCTCCAGTTCGCGGTCGTTCGGGAAATATTCTCCCGTGAGCAGGGTCAGGGACCGGACCCGCCACAACGGCTCGTAGCCGCGCCCCGCGCCGGGGAGGAGGTTGGTGAGGTTCGCGACGTTGTCCCCGCCGAGGCGGCCCTTCAGCAAGTCTAGGTAGCCGTTTTTTACGGGGTAGGTCTCGCCCGTGGCGGGGAGGCGGGTCCGGCCGGCCAGGATCACGCCTCCCTCCTCGACCCCTTCGTCGTAGACGAGGCCGGGCTCGTCCGACGGGCGGGGCCTGACGTGGGGCAGGAGGGACCGGCGGAACATCTAGCGCCGGGTGCGGCGGCCGATTCGGGCGTCAAAGCCCCTGACGGAGTCCATAAAGGCGCCAGTGTCCTCCGCCCGTGCCCTCGTGGAGAGCGTCGGGTAGTCGCCCTCGTGGAAGACGAGCGGTCCCTTGCGGGTGTCACCCAGCTTCACCCCGATCACGCGGCCCAGGAAGAGGTCGTGGTCGCCCCCGGCGTAGACTTCGGCCAACTCGCACTCGATGGCTGCGAGCGCCCCCGCGGCGAGCGGGTCGCCCGTCGAGCCGTACCCGCCCCCGAGCGAGTTCTCGGCCCGCGGACCACTGGAGCGCTCCGGCGAGGAGAAGAGCCTGGAGAGTCCCTCTTGGTCGTCGGCGAGCAGGCTGACGGCGAAATGGCCCTCCTCTCGGATGCGGCCGTTGAGGCGGGCCACTTTGTGGACGCTCACCAGAAAGAGCAGCGGGTCCAGGGAGACCGACATCACGGCGTTCGCCGTCATGCCCTCGGCCCGCTCGCCGCGCCCGCTGGTCACCACCGTCACCCCGGTCGGGAAGTGGCCCATGGCTTTCCTGAGCGCGTCCGCGTCCGCCCCCAGGGTCTCCCAGGGGTACCCTTCCTTTCCCTGCGTGTGACGGCCCTCGGAGGGCATCTCGGGTCCCTTCTCTTGTGCGGAACTTCTGGAGGCTACTACGCGCCGGTCCCTCCCACAAGGGAACCCCTCGCAGGCCGTTCCCCCGGCCACCACCGTCCCACGGCCGCGGTGTCCGACCCGTACCAGCGCCCCAGCCAGCGGTTGTGGTGCAGCCCATCGAGGACGAGCGTCTCGGACCCGGGAAGCAGGGCCGCCTCTACCGGTACGACGCCGTCCCCGGCGGTCCTCCCGTCCTCGACGAAGCCCTCGTAGCGCCGGCGGGTCCTGTCCGAGGAGGCCCCGTCTGCGGCGGCGCCCGCAACGGAGAGGTAGCGGAGGCCCGAGCCCTCGTGCAGCGCACCGGGGAAGAGGTCGTTGACGCGGGAGATCGGGCCCGCCAGCCGTCCCCCGCGCGGGGTCGCGTGGGGGGTGCCCAGCGTGATCAAGCGCGACACACGCCTGTGGCCCGAGTACCGCCGCCCCCCGTAGGGCGGGTCCCCCCCGATAAACACCCGGCAGGCGAGGCCCCCAGCCGAATGCCCGACCAGCACCACCTGCTTGGCCGGGCTGCCCAACAGCGCCCGGTCCACCGCGCCGGCCACCTCGAACACGAGTTGCCCGAACCCTCGATAATACCCGGCAACCCAGTCGGGCGGCGTGACGCCCGCGACGTGGACCTCCGAACCGGACACCTCCCCGAGAGCCTTCGCGAACCGGCGGTAGCTCCCCGGCCACCAGGTGGCCCCCCCAACGATAACAACAGGCCCGTTAGACATGCTGCCAGTATATCTTTCCCGGTCTCCCACGAGCCGAAAACCGCCGTCAGGCGAGGCTCGACCGGATGCCGTCCAGGACGAACTGGACGGCCAGGGCGGCGAGGAGCACGCCGAGCACGCGGGAGAGCACGTTGGCCCCGGTCTCGCCAAAGAGGCCCATTATGCGGGGTGCGAGCAGGAGGGAGAGGAGCGTGAGGAGGAGGACGGAGAGGAGCACGGCGACAAAGATCCCGAGCTCCGCCGGGCTCCTCTCGCCCGTGTAGAGAAGGACCGTAGTTATGGCGCCCGGGCCGGCGAGCAGGGGGATGGCGAGCGGGAAGACGGAGACGTCCTGATCGTAGTCGTCCTCCTCCTGCTCGCGCACCGTCCGCGAGCGGAGGCCGGCCGGGCTTGCGAAGACCATGTCCAGCGAGAGGAGGAAGAGGAGGACGCCGCCGGCGATGCGGAAGGCGGGGATGCCGATGCCCAGCGCGGAGAGCAGCACGTCACCGACGAGGGCGAAGATCAGGAGAATGGCGGTCCCGAGCACGGTCCCCCTCACCGCCGTCTCGCGCTTGCGCCTTGGCGGGTAGCCGCGGGTGAGCGCCGCGAAGATGGGGGCCAGCCCCAAGGGGTCAACGACCACCAACAACGTCACGAACGAGTTAAACACGAGCTCCGGCACGGCGCCTACTCTACCTCACAGGGAGGACCCGATCTCCGGTATAAACCGCCACCTCTCCCGTACGGCGCGCGCCTTCTCGAGCGTGCCCTCCCCGATGCCGCCCGCCCTACCCCCGTAGCGCCCGCGCACCTCCTCGGAGAGGGCGGCCACCACGTCTGGCACACCCGCCGGCAGGTCGGCGACGCACGAGGGCCGGAAAGGCAGGCCGAGCGCACCGTAGAAACGCGCGAGCGCCTCCCGGAGGGGGGACGTGTTCTCTACCAGGACCAACGCCTCCAGACGCGCGGCCCTGCGCGTCACCCTCTGGGCCAAACCGGCGTGCTTGACGCCACGTTTCCCACCCGACCTGACAGAGTACGCTCCGGGGCAAAACTCCCCCTCAACCTCCCCGCCCTCCGCCTCGACCCCCACCCTTCGCAACGCCGACGCCACGAGATCGACGCCCTCCGCGTAGCGCTCGTAGAGGCCTTGGCGCAGGTCTCCGACGGGCACCGTGAGTGAGAAGGAGAGCGAACCCCGGTTCGCCGCCACCGCCCCGCCGCCGGAGTTGCGTACCAGAACCGGGATGCCCAGGTCTCTGACGGAGCGCGCTGCCTGCGCGAAGCCTCCAAGCCTGGTCTCCGGGCGGGTCACGCCGACGTAGGGGGAGGAGGACCAGATCAGGGCCGCGGGGCCACGCCTGCCGGAAGCCACTTCCTCCAGCACGGCCTGCTGCAGCCCGAAGCCGTCCTCGGGGTTCTCGAACGGGACTGCTACCAGTACCTCCACGACGTTAGCGGCGGACCGCCGATGCGCCCGTGGGCGTGCCGGTCCACCCGTCCGGGGTGCGTTTCCAGTTCTCCGCGCACAACAAAATCGGGCCGCAGTCCACCTTTAGAACCCGGCCATCGGGCCGGGCTGATCTAAGATCCACCGCGGCGGAGGCTCCACGCTCCTACCGAACCGCCCGTGCGGGCCGACCCTCGCTCCAGGGTTTGGGCCGCTTTGGTACCGCCGCGCCGCAAAGTCCGGGTACGACAACGTCATGCTCTGCCCTCCGTTCTGGCCCGCGACCGCCCGTGGACCGGGGTTTCACGATGCTAAGATAGCAGCCCGGAACGTCCTAGAGCACGGAGGGCCATGCTCCAGCAAGAACCCAAGACCGCGCGCCCGGAGGCGGCATGAGCCCGGACCAGACTCCCAACCCGTGGCGGGTGCTCGGGTCGAGGTCCGTGTACGAGAACCCCTGGATCTCCGTCCGCGAAGACGAGGTCGTGCGCCCCGACGGCGCCCCCGGCATCTACGGCGTTGTCCACTACAAGAACACCGCCGTCGGCGTCCTGCCCGTCGAAGACGACCACGTCTACCTCGTCGGCCAGTACCGCTACCCGCTCGAGCGGTATTCTTGGGAGATACCCGAAGGCGGATGCCCGAAGGGCGAGGAACCGCTGCAGGCCGCCCGACGGGAGCTGAAGGAGGAGACCGGGTTCGACGCCAGGAACTGGGAAAGGCTCGGCGAGGCGGACCTCTCGAACTCCGTCGCCGACGAGCGGGCGGTGTGGTTTCTGGCGACGGAGCTGGTTCCGGGGGAGCAGCAACCCGAAGGCACCGAGGTTCTCGGCGTGCGCCGGGTGCCGCTCGGCGAGGCGCTCGCGATGGCGCTGGACGGCAGGATGCGAGACGCCCTCAGCCAGCTCGCGATTCTGGGGTACGCCGCCAGACGGGCCGGCGGCAGCACGCCATGAAGGTCTGCGCGCTCGCGGGCGGGGTCGGCGGGGCCAAGCTCTCGGTCGGCCTGCAGGACGCCCTGGAACCCGGGGGACTCTCGGTCGTGGTCAACACCGCCGACGACTTCAACCCGTGGGGCCTGCGCGTCTGCCCGGACCTCGACACCGTGATGTACACCCTCGCCGGCGTCGCCAACCCCGAGGCCGGCTGGGGCCTCGCCGGCGAGTCGTTCGCCGCCCTGGAGGCCCTGGCCGGCTACGGCGAGGACACCTGGTTCAAGCTCGGGGACAAAGACCTCGCGACCCATGTGCTCAGGACGGCGAAGCTCCGCGAGGGCCACTCGCTGACGGCTATAACGGAGAGGCTATCCCGCGCCATGGGCGTCCCAGGCCGGATCCTCCCGATGTGCGACGAAGAGGTCTCCACGGTGCTCAAGACGCCGGCGGGCCTCCTGGAGTTTCAGGAGTACTTCGTGCGCCGGAGACAGGCGGATGAGGTACTCGGCGTCGAGCTCAGGGGTATAGAAGACGCCGGGCCCACCGACGCCGGGTTGGAAGCCATCTCGGGGGCCGACGTTATAGTCTTGTGCCCGTCGAATCCGGTGGTGAGCCTCGGGCCGATCCTGTCGGTCCCGGGGATGCGCGAGGCGCTCGCCGCCGCCCCCGCGCCGAAGGTGGCCGTCAGCCCGATCGTCGGCGGCAAGGCCCTGAAGGGCCCGGCGGACAGGATGCTCTCCTCTTTGGGCCACGAGGCCTCCTCGGCCGGCGTCGCCGCCCTGTACGAGGGCGTCCTCCAGGGGATGGTCGTGGACCGGGCAGACGAGGGGGAGAGGAAGGGCATCGAGCGTCTGGGGATGCGCGTCCTTTTGACGGACGCCGTGATGGGGTCCGGGCCTGACCGCGCGCGCCTCGCGCGCGAGGTCCTGGAGTTCGGCGCCGAGTTGGGAGCGTGACGGAGGCCCACGCGAGCGTCTACGGGGTGGTGCCCGTAAAGGACCTGCACGGCACCAAGAGCCGCCTGGCCCCGGTGCTCGACCCCGCCGCCCGGGCCGGACTCACGTTATACATGATGGGCCGCGTCGTCTCGCGGGTGCGGGAGGCCGGCGTGGAGGCGGTCGGCGTGGTCAGCCCGGACCCGATAGTGCTAGAGGAGGCCCTAAGGCGCGGGGCCGCACCGCTCTTGCAAGAGGGCCGGGGCCTGAACCCGGCCCTGGAAGAAGGCCGCCTGTGGGCGACGAGGAATGGTGCGTCGGCCCTGCTCGTCCTGCCGGCGGATCTGCCCCTGATCGAGGCAGCCGACGTCCGGGCGGTGCTCGCGGAGGCCGTCGGCGGGGCGTCGGTCGTGGTCTCCCCGGACGGCGCCCGCTTCGGCACGAACGCCCTGCTCCTCAGGCCGCCGGGCGCCCTGCCCTTCCTTTTCGGCCCGGACAGCTTCCAGGCGCACCTCCGGGCCGCCCGCGACCGCGACGCGGAGGTGCGCGTCTGCGAGAATCGGCACCTCTCCTTCGACCTGGACACGGTGGGGGACCTGGCGAGCTACAGGGAAGAGGAGGCCGGCCGGCCGTGAAGGGGATAGAGCTGGTACCCGTTGGGGGCTTCCCCGAGGTCCGCCCGGGCGACGACCTCGGCGCGCTTGTCGCGGAAGCCGTCGAGGCCATCCTACGTTCCGGTGACGTGCTGGTGGTTACGCACAAGGTCATGAGCAAGGCCGAGGGGCGCCTCGTGGACCTCGGAACCGTGGAGCCCTCCGCGCTGGCGAAGGGGTACGCGGCCCGGTGGGGCAAGGACCCGCGCCAGATCGAAGTGGTCCTCCGCGAGAGCCGACGCGTCGTGCGCATGGACCGCGGCATCGTCATCTCGGAGACCCACCACGGCTTCGTCTGCGCCAACGCCGGCGTTGACGCCTCCAACGTCCCCGGCGAGGACACCGTCTGCCTCCTGCCCGCGGACCCCGACGCGAGCGCCGCGAGGCTCCGCCAAGCCCTGGCCCGGCGCCTCGGCGTGGAGGCGCCCGTCGTCGTCTCGGACTCCTTCGGCAGGGCGTGGCGCTTCGGCATAACGGACATAGCCATCGGCGTCTCCGGCATGCACCCGCTGGCCGACTACCGCGGACGAAAAGACCCCCACGGGTTTCCGCTGGAGGCGAGCGTGCTGGCCATCGCCGACGAGCTCGCCGCCGCCGCCGAGCTCGTGATGGGCAAGACCGACGGCGTCCCCCTGGCCATCGTCCGCGGCTACGCCTACGAAAGGGGCGCCGGCACGGGCCGAGACCTCCTCATGCCGCCAGAGAGGGACATGTTCCGGTAGGGCGCATGGCTTTTGGCACGTCCCGGCTTCGCCCCCGCCCGGGCACGCGCACTGCGGGGGCTTTCAGCAATCAGCCCTTTGACCCTGGCGAGACCCGTTCTTCTTGACTGACGCTCCGGGGCGGAGGTACGATGGTCGGCATGACGATTCTTCCGTAGACGGTGGACAAAGGCCGGAGGGGACCGCGTCCCCTCCGGCTCCGCCGTACCTCCTTCGACCCGGACCCGGCCTTGTGCGCCGCGCGGATCCGGACTTTCAGGCAAGAGATCTCACGCCCCGGATAGAGGACCCCGGGCCGACGGGGCGTGCGCGGAGAAAGCGGGATCCCCGTGACCAGTTTCAGACCCTATCCGGTGTACCTCGGCATCAAAGGGGCGTTCGCGCTTTTTTTTATGCTGTGGGCGACCGTGGCTTCGGTGTACCGGATCGAGGTTGTCGACCTCGATCCGCTGCGGCTCGTGCTGCTCGGTACGGCGCTCGAGGTGGCGGTACTCGTCTTCGAGGTGCCGACCGGCGTGCTCGCGGACACCTACGGGCGGCGGCGTTCCGTCATCACGGGCTTCCTGCTGATGGGTTCGGGCTTCGCGCTCGAAGGCGCCGTCCCCACCTTCGCGGCGGTGCTGGCGGCGCAGGCCGTGTGGGGGGTAGGCTACACCTTTATAAGCGGGGCGCTGGAGGCCTGGATCGCGGACGAAGCCCCCGAACGGGACCTCGGTCGCGTCTACCTGCGCGGCGAGCAGGCCGACTACGCGGGCTCGCTCCTCGGCGTCGTAGGCAGCGTCCTCCTTGCTGCCGTCGCCCTGAACCTGCCGCTCCTGATAGGCGGCGCCCTGACCCTCGGGCTCGGCGTCGCGCTCTTCTTCGCGATGCCGGAGCGAAACTTCAACCCCTCTCCGCGCGAGGGGCGTTCCTCCTTGCAACAGGTCGGCGCCACGGCGCGGGGCGGGGTCCGGCTCGTGCGGGCGCGTCCGGTGCTCCTGATCCTGCTCACCGTCGCCCTTTTTACGGGGATGTCCGAGGAGGGCTTCGACCGCCTCTACGCCAAGCACTTTCTTGACGGGCTCGGGCTCCCCTCCCTAGGCGCCCTGGACCCCGTCGTCTGGTTCGGGGTCATCAACGCTGGGGCCCTGATCCTGAGCTACCTCGCCGCCGAGGTGGTCGGCCGGAGGCTGAACGTGGGGGACGCGGCCGTGGCCGCGCGCCTGCTGCTCGTCCTCAACGCATGCACCATCGTGGGGATGCTCTCCTTCGCCCTGGCCGGGAGCTTCGCCTTCGCCCTCGCGGCGTTCTGGTTCGCGAGCCTCGCCCGGACCCTGGCCGAGCCGCTCTACCTCACGTGGCTCAACGAGGGGCTCGACCCCCGGGTGCGGGCCACCGTGATCTCGATGGGCAGCCAGGCCGGCGCCTTCGGCGAAGCCTCCGCCGGGCCCGTGGTCGGGGCCGTCGGCAACCTCGCCGGCGTCCGCACCGCCCTCACCGTCGCCTCCATCATCCTCTCCCCGGCCCTCCTCCTCTACGCCCGCGCCATCCGACACCGCGGCAAACCAGGCTCCCCCGGCTAAATCCGATAAAAAGTGTCGGATTTTGTATTGACGGATGGGGTTTCAGGTCCTACTATCCGGCACATGGAGTTGCAAAGTACGCGGGGACAGGTGAAGGGGCGAATGTTCACGGCCCCTGGCGCGGGCGCTCGATGTAGCGCGTGCGCCTGATCCACTTTTCCTAGACACACGATCCCGATGGAGGACCGCGATGCCTGAAGCCCTGCGTTCGCAGCAAGAGAAGACGATAGTGCCAGACCCCCAGGTGCTCGATCCCGAGTCCAACCGCCTCGAGGGGTCCGATCCCCGCGAGATAATCCAGTGGGCCGTGGAGACTTACGGCGACGGCCTCGCGCTTTCGGCGTCCTTCGGTGGCGGCGAGGGCATGGCGCTTTTGGACATGATCTCCAAGATCACCGACAAGGTGACGGTCCTGACCATCGACACCGGCTTTATCTTCCGGGAGACCGCCGAGTTTCGCGAGGAGGTCATGCGTCGGTACAAGTTGCCGGTCGAGGTCCTCAGGCCGGCGCTGACGCTCGAGGAGCAGGTCGAGCGCCACGGGGAGCAGATGCTCACCTGCACGCCAGACCTTTGCTGCCAGATCCGCAAGATAGAGCCCCTTCGGAGGGCCCTGGACCGCTACGACGCCTGGATGACCGGCATCCGGCGGGTGCAGACGCCCCAGCGGGCCGGCACCAAGATCGCGGCCTGGGAAGAGCGTTACGGAGCCGCCAAGATAGCGCCCCTCGCCGGCTGGACGGACGAGCAGGTCTGGGGCTACGTCCGCGAGCACGACGTCCCGGTCAACCCGCTCCTGCACCAGGGCTACAAGAGCATCGGGTGCGAGCCGCAGACGAGGCCCGTCCACGAGGACGAGGATCCGCGGGCCGGCCGCTGGTCGGACACGGACAAGACCGAGTGCGGCCTTCATTGGGTCAACGGCGGCCGCGCCGGCGCGTAGTCCCGGCCTTTCGGACAGAGACTTTCACCAAGAGTTCCATAGGGGTTTTCGATGCGTTTTCTTAGGGAGGGGCAAACCCTCAACAAGGTAGAGAAGATCAAGCTGCAGCGCCACCCGCTGGAGGTCAAGCAGGCGATCATGGACACCTACTCTAAGGACCTCTCCGCCATGGGCGAGGTTCCCGGGGAGGTGGAGCGCCTCAAGTGGGTCGGTATCTACCCGCAGAAGCAGGGCGGCGACACGTTCATGATGCGCGTGAAGGTGCCAGGCGGCGTCCTCACGCCCGAGCAGGCAGAGGTTATCGGCAAGATCGCCGTGGACTTCGCCAACGGCCCGATACCCAACCCGCACTTCGGCAACAACTTCCTGGACCTCACCACCCGCCAGGACGTGCAGATGCACTGGCTCAAGATGGGGGACATCCCCGAGATCTGGCGCAGGCTCGAAAAGGCGGGCATCACGACCGTGCAGGCGTGCGGCGATTCGGCGAGGAACGTGCTCTGTTGCCCCGTCTCCGGCCTCGACCACGAGGAGCTCATAGACGCCTACCCGGTCGCGCAGAACATAAACGACTACTTTACCGGCAACCGCGAGTACGCGAACCTGCCCCGCAAGTTCAAGATGAGCGTGACCGGGTGCCTCGAGGACTGCGCGCAGGCCGAGATCAACGACATCGGCCTGCTGCCCGCCCGCCTCGAAGACGGGACCATCGGCTTCAACCTCCGCGTCGGGGGCGGGCTCTCCGACGGGCCGCGGATGGCTTCGGATATAGACGTCTTCGTCAGGCCCGAGGACGCCGTCGAGATCACGCGCGGCATAGCCCAAACCTTCGGCGAGCTCGGCGACCGGGGGAACCGCTGGACGGCGCGTATGCGCTACCTGGTCCAGAGGATAGGGCCGGAGGCCTTCCGCGAGGAGCTCGAGAAGCGCGTCACCGTGAACCTTACGCCCGCGGGCGAGGACATGACCAAGCGCTACCGCGGCGACCACGTCGGCGTCCACGCCCAGAAGGACGGCCTGTACTACGTGGGGCTGAACGTCCCGGTGGGGCGGATGAGCGGGCAGCAGTTCACGGAGGCCGGCCGGCTGGCGGAGCGATACGGCAGCGAGGTGCGCCTGGCGACGGACCAGAACCTCGTCGTAACGGGTGTCCCTGAGGATCTCATCGACGACCTGCTCGCAGAGCCGTTGCTGGAGCGGTTTTCGCCAAACCCGGGGGCTTTCGAGCGCGGGGTCGTGGCGTGCACGGGGAGCGAGTTCTGCCGATTCGGGATCGTGGAGACCAAGATCCGGGCGGTCGAGTGGGCCCGCGAGATGGACGAGCGCGTCGGAGACGTCGGGCAGGAGGCCGTGAGGATGCACTTCTCGGGCTGCTCGGCTTCCTGCGCCCAGCCCCAGATTGGGGACGTCGGCTTTCGCGGGGAGACGGCCAAGACGAAGACGTCCATCGTCGAGGGCGTCGACATCGGCCTCGGCGGCTCCCTCGGGCGCGACGCGGCGTTTATCGACTGGGTGGAGGGGGCGAAACCGACCGACGAGGTGCCGGACGCGCTGGTCTCCGTCTTCGAGCGGTTCAAGGAAGAGCGGCGCGAGGGCGAGCGGTTCCACGAGTGGGCCCGCCGCAAGAAGAACGCGCAGTTGCGCGAAGCCCTGCGCAAGCCGGCGAAGGCAAGGAGCCGCTAATGGCCGGCTTCGACATCCGGGAGATGATGAACGACATCGACGAGGCCCCCGGGAAGGTTTGGTTCTGGGACCTGGAGCAGGCGGTCATCGATGCGGACCGCTGCGTTCAGTGCGGCGTGTGCGTGGCGGCGTGTCCGACGGACTCCATCGGTATAGGCAAGGACGACCTGCCCGAGCTCGTCAAGATGTGCACGGGTTGCTCGCTGTGCTGGGACTTCTGCCCGCGCGGGGGGCTCCAGTACGAGGCGACGTGGAAGATCACGGGCAACGGCACCGGGCACAGAGGGATCGGGCAACTCGAGGAGAGCTACACCGCCAAGGTGGACCCGGCCATTGAGGGCGTCCAGGACGGCGGGTTCGTTAGCGCGCTGCTGATCTCGCTTCTGGAGAACGGCGAGATAGACGGCGCCCTCCTGGCCCGCGAGAGCGCGTCGGAGCGGTGGAAGGGCGAGGCTTTTCTGGCGACCACGCCCGACGAGGTCCGCGAGTGCGCCGGCAGCTTCTACAACCAGACGCTGGCTCTAGGGCACGTCGACTTCAAGGGGTACGACCTGCCGCCGAACCCGCGCATAGCGGTAGTAGGTACCCCGTGCGAAATCGAGGGGATAAAGGCGATGCAGGCTAGGCCGTGGACCTGGGGCTCCTCCAAGGTCGAGGCGATCACGCTGACTATCGCGCTCCTTTGCACCAAGAGCTTCAACTACGAGAAGCTGATGCTGGAGGAGATCCGGGACAAGCGCGATGTCGACCTCGACAGCGTCGGCAGGGTGGACATCATCCGCGGCAAGCTCATAGTGCAGGACCCCGATGGGGGGACGATCTTCGAGGAGCCGATCCGGGACTTCCACGGCGCCGCCCTGAAGGGCTGCGACGAGTGCGCGGACTTTATGGGGCACGCGGCGGACATAAGCGTCGGCAGCGTCGGCAGCGCGGACGGCTACTCTAGCGTCCTCGTCCGCTCCGAGGAGGGCCTCGCGGCCTTCGAGCGCGTTAAGGGCCGTTTGTTAACCCGACCGCTTGACAATTCGCAGGCTTTGGATAAGCTTGACGCTTTGGACAAAAGGGTGGCCTTCAGCAGCCTGAAGCGGGCCTTCGACCCCGACGCACCGCTCTTTATAGACTACGAGGACCACCTGAACGACTACGCCGGGACGGACCGCGCCCCGGTCGAGCACGAAGCGGTGAGGTATTGATTGGCACGTGCCCAAGAGAAACCCCTTTTGCGCGAGGAGCCCGTCGAGCTACGGGCGGAGACCCGCGCCCTTCTTGAGGAGTCGCCCGAGGAGGGCTCGCGCCTTATCGGCGACGCGGCCTTTGTTGCGGACCTTCTTTGGGAGGACTGGAGGGGAACCCTCGAACGGCAGGGCATGGGCCGGGACCGCTTCTTGGAGATCGCGCGCGGCTACGCCGACGAACTCAGGCTCTGGGTGGTCGGAGAACGTCCCTGGGACCACTGCGCGGCCGGGTTGGCCGGCCGCGTCCAACGCAGGCTACCGGCCGCCAAGGCCATCCACGCGGAGGTATAGAACGTGACCATCAGCACCACCGAACAAGGTACGATCGCCCCCCACGGGGGCGAACTAATAGACCGCCGGGCGCCGCAGGACGAGCGCGACGGCCTGCTCGGCAAGGCCGAGGGCTTGAGCAAGGTAACCCTAGGTCCGCGATCCCTCTCCGACCTGGAGATGATCTCCACGGGCGTCTTCTCCCCGCTCACGGGCTTCATGGTCCAGGCGGACTACGAGAGCGTCGTCGAGACGATGCACCTCAAGGACGGCCTGGTCTGGAGCCTCCCCATCACCCTCTCCGTGGACGACGCCAAGGCAGGCTCCATAAGCGAGGGCGACGAGGTCGCCCTCGTGGACGGCGAGGGCCGCGTGCTCGCCACCATGACAGTTGAGGACAAGTTTTCTTACGACAAGGAGCGCGAGGCCCGCGAGGTCTTCGGCACGACGAACGACGAGCACCCGGGCGTGGCCGCAGTCTACCGCCAGAACGACACCCTCATCGGTGGCGAGGTCACCCTTCTCGTGGACGACCCGAACCCCAAGCCCTTCCCCCACTACCATTACGAGCCGCGCGAGCTGCGCAAGGTCTTCGCCGAGAAGGGCTGGAAGAGGGTCGTCGGCTTCCAGACCCGCAACCCCGTCCACCGCTCACACGAGTACATCCAGAAGAGCGCCCTCGAGATCGTGGACGGCCTGCTGCTCAATCCCCTGGTGGGGGAGACCCGCTCTGAGGACATCCCGGCGGACGTCAGGATGCGCTCTTATGAGGTAATACTCGAGAAGTACTACCCGAAAGACCGGACGCTGCTCGGCGTCTTCCCGGCGGCGATGCGCTACGGTGGGCCCCGCGAGGCGGTCTTCCACGCCGTCTGCCGCAAGAACTACGGCTGCACCCACTTCATCGTCGGCCGCGACCACGCCGGCCCGGGCAAGGACTCCAGCGGCAAGCCCTTCTACGGCGACTACGACGCCCAGCACATCTTCGACGAGTTCGAGGAAGGTGAGATCGGGCTCACGCCGCTCTTCTTCGAGCACTCCTTCTTCTGCCTGACCTGCCAGGGCATGGGCACCACCAAGACCTGCCCCCACGACAAGGAGAACCACGTCTTCGTCTCAGGCACCAAGGTCCGCGAGATGCTCCAGAAGGGCGAGTACCCGCCGCCTGAGTTCTCCCGCCCCGAGGTAATAGAAGTCCTCATGGAGGGCCAGAAAGGGGCCTAGAAGAATCTTTAACGTTTGTTAAACTGGACCACGGTAGAAACAGCAAGCAACTACAAGTAATCGCAAGTAAAGGAGAGATGAGAGTGGAGAACGGTAAGAGGCGGGGCGGTTTCACGCTGTGGTTCACCGGGTTGTCCGGCGCGGGCAAGACGACCATCGCGGAGATCATCGAGAAGGAGTTGCGGCTTCGTCACGGCAAGATCGAGGTCCTCGACGGGGACATCGTCCGGACGAACCTCTCCAAGGGGCTGGGCTTCAGCCGCGAGGACCGGGACACGAACGTGCTCCGGATCGGGTTCGTGGCGGATCTTCTCACGCGCAACGGGGTGGGCGTCATCGTCTCGGCCATCTCGCCGTTTAAGGAAGTACGGGACCAGGTCAGGCGCAACATCGGAGATGGCTTTATAGAGGTCTTCGTGGACGCGCCGCTCGACGTGTGCGCGGACAGGGACGTCAAGGGCCTCTACAAGAAGGCCTTTAGCGGCCAGATCCCGCAGTTCACGGGCGTCTCGGACCCTTACGAGGCCCCCGTCGCCCCCGAGCTCCACATCAAGACCAACGAGGAAGAACCGGCGGAGAGCGCCGCCAGGGTCGTCAGGTTCCTGGAGGGGCAGGGCTACCTCCGTCCCGTCCCGGAGTTTAACCGGGTCTAGCATGTTCGACGCCACCCCCACCCTCTTCGGCCTGCTGGTCGGTTTTCTGGTGGGCCTGACTGGCGTGGGGGGCGGCTCACTGATGACGCCTTTCTTGGTGGCGGGGATGGGCGTCTCGGCCCCGGCGGCGGTCGGGACCGACATGGTTTTCGCCACGATCACGAAGTTTACCGGCTCGGTCCAGCACTACCGGCAGCGTTCGGTAAACCTCGAAGTGGCGCTTTTCCTCGGATTCGGGAGCATCCCGGCTGGGTTGCTCGGGGTGGCGACCCTCGAGTGGATCGAGGGCGCCTTCGACCCGAAGAAGGTGGAGTCCATCATGATCACCGTCATATCCTGCACGCTCGTGCTGGTCGGTGCGTCCCTGATCTACCGCAACTACTTCATGCCCAACCGGAGCAACGAACCGAAGCCGCACGTCTGGGACGGGAAGACCAGGATGAGCATCAGGCGGCGGGTCTACACGGTCGTCTTCGGCGCCTTCGGCGGCTACCTCGTCGGCCTGACCTCCATAGGTTCCGGCAGCGTGATGGCGGTGATCCTGCTTTTGCTCTACCCGCTAGCCCCGGCCGTCGTGGTCGGCACGGACATTGCCCACGCGACCGTCCTCTCCCTGGTCGTGGGCCTCGCCCACATGACCCAGGGCAACGTGAACTTCGGCCTGGCCGGCTCGCTGCTTCTGGGCGGCATCCCCGGCGTCCTCCTAGGCAGCCGCATCGCCCCCTGGCTCCCCGGCAAACCCCTCAAGACCGTCCTCGCCGTCATGCTCATCTTCGTCGGCCTCCGTCTGCTTCTCTCGTAGGAGCTCCTGCGCAGCGCCGCCGGAACGCGGCTATCCCACCAGAAGACGGAGCTTCTGCCGGGTAGCCGGGTTCCGGCGGCGGGTGGGTGCTACGTTGTCCAGCGAGGGACACACCCACGAGGAGTATCGCCGCGGACGGAGCTCGGGACGGCCTCACGGCGGCCAACGGCTTGACGGGGACCCGGACGGACTACGTCTACGCCGGTCAGACGCTCGGCTACCGAGCCTGTCCGAAGGGCGGTCCCACCTCCGCCGGGCTCGCGCCTGGGTGTAAACTTCGGGCGTGAGGCGAGGAGTGGAGGAGGCGCGATTGGTCGGTGAAGGCGGCCCGAGCTTCGGGCTCTGGTACGACTTCCGGCAGAAGTTGCCGCTCGGGGACTACGCGGCCTTCTACGCGGAGTGCCTGGAGGAGATCGAAGAAGGCGAGCGGCTCGGGTTCACGGGGGCCTGGCTCTCCGAGCACCACTTCGTCGACGACGGCTACCTGCCCTCTCCGCTGGTGGTCGCGGCGGCCGTGGCGGCCCGCACGAAGAGCATGACCATCGGTACGAACATCCTGCTGCTCCCCATGCACCACCCGCTGCGGGTGGCCGAAGACGCGGCGGCCGTGGACCTCGTCTCCGGCGGACGGTTCGTGCTCGGGGTCGGGCAGGGCTACGTACAGCACGAGTTCGAGGTTCTGGGCTACGAGAGGCGATACAGGCCCTCCCTTTTCGAGGAGGGCATCGAGGTCATCCGACGGGCGTTGGAAGACGGCCGTACCGGCTACGAGGGGAGGCGGTGGCGGTTCGACGACCTGCCGTTCGAGCCGCGTCCTTCGGGGAAGCTACCGATCTACGCGGGCGCCTTCGCAGATCCGGCCATAGACCGCGCGGCCCGGCTGGCGGACGGGTTCCTGGCCTCCGCCGGGGGCGGGGCGTTCGGGGAGACGTACCGGAAGGTTCGCGAGGCGCTGGAGAGGCACGGGAGGGCCGACGGGCCATTTCCCTACGTCGCCTCCGGGGTGGCGTTCGTGCACGAGGATTCGGGGAGGGCGCGGGAGATCGTGGGCCCCGCCCTCGCCTACCAACGCACGCGCTACGCCGAGTGGGGGACCGACCGGGAGAAGCCGCGCCCCGGGCCCATAGGGGAGGAAGACCTGCCGTGGGAGCGCTACCTCGTCGGCACGCCCGAGGAGGTGGCGGAAGGCCTGATCGGGCTGTACGGGGAGGCCCCGTACGACCACTTCTGCTTCTGGGGCCGCCTCCCCGGCGTAACCCACGAAGAGGCCCTCAAAAACATGCGCCGCTTCGCCACCGAGGTCGCCCCGCGGGTCCGCGAGGCCGTGTGGACAAAGCCGGCGTGACGGTTTCCTCAGGCGTACTGACCCCTGAGGAGACCGCCTTCCTAGTCCGCCAACGCGTCGCCCGCCTCGCCACCGCGGACGCCGAGGGCAGGCCATACGCGGTGCCCGTCTGCTTCGCGTGCTCGGCCGGATCCGTCTATATCGCCCTCGACGAGAAGCCGAAGGGGGTTGCGCCCACGCGGCTCAAGAGGGTTCGCAACATCCTGGAGAACCCTTACGTCTCGCTGGTCGCCGACCGCTACGCGGAGCACTGGAACCTTCTCGCGTTCGTGATGGTGCGCGGCCGGGCGGAGCTGTTGGAGCCCGGCGCCGAGGAGCACGGCGCGGCCGTGGGGCTCCTGCGCGGCAAGTACCACCAGTACGAAAGGATGAAGATAGAGGAGAACCCCGTCGTCGCGATCCGGCCCGAGAAAGCCGCCTCCTGGGGCGCCCTCGACGGACCGCCCCAGTTGGAGCCGCCGGTCCTCGACGCCGTCAGGGGTCGCCGCACGGTGCGCCGCTACCTACCGAAGGAGGTGCCGGACGCGGCGGTGGTACGGGTGCTGGAAGCCGCCCGCTGGGCCCCGTCGCCGCACGGTCGCCAACCCTGGCGCTTCGCCGTCGTCACCAAAAAAGGCACCAAAGAGCGGCTCGTGGACGCGATGGGGGGGGAGTGGCGGGCGAACCTGGAGATGGACGGCCAAGAGGCGAGGGTCGTGAGGGAGCGCCTCGAAGGCTCCCGGCGACGACTGCTGGACGCGCCGGTGCTGATCGTGCTTTGCCTCTACCTCGAAGACCTCGATACCTATCCGGACCCCGAACGGCAGAGAAACGAGACCACGATGGCGGTCCAGTCGCTTGGGGCGGCGGCGCAGAACGCGCTGCTCGCCGCCTACGATCAGGGGCTCGACGCCGGCTGGATGTGCGCCCCGCTCTTCTGCCCGCAGAAGGTAGTGGAGGCGCTGAGGTTGGATACCGGTCTCGTCCCGCACGCTCTTCTTACGCTCGGGTACGCCGAGGGGGACCCACCAAAACGCCGCGGTCGCAGGCCGCTCGACGAGCTCGTGGCCTACCGGGACTGAAAAGGCGTAGCCGCCGGCGGATCTTCCCGCTCGGTAACCCCGGTCTATGCAGATAGGCTTGGTGCCTGCTATCGCCGCGCGAGTGGGGAGGGTCATGGCCGGTTACACGACCGTCAACCTTATGGAAGTCGAAGATTTAGGCGCCGAGATTCGGGTTTTCGCTCGATCAGGAGCCGACGCTCGTGAAGCCCTAGGCTAGCCCTTGGCTAGGGCGCCGTGGATTTCGCGCGGCCCTGCCGTTGACGAAAATCGGCCCGCCGCCCGCCGCTCACCCGGCGGAATAGGACCTCTCCGGAACGCCGTAGAGGGTGGTGCGGCGGCGGGGGGTGCGGCCCGTCTCCCGGATCATGGCCTCCAGGTCTTCGGCGAGCATCTCCTGGCCGTGGCCGGCCCCGGCGGCCCGGGAGATGTTCTCGTTCATGAGGGTGCCGCCGAGGTCGTTGCAGCCGGCCTGAAGACACGCTTTGGATCCTTCGACGCCCATCTTTACCCAGGAGACCTGCACGTTGTCTATGTAGCCGTGCAGGGCTATACGGCCGACGGCGTGCATCTTGACCGCCTCGGCGAAGGTCGGACCTCGACGGGACCGACCCTGCAAAAAGAGCGGGGCGCCCATGTGGACGAACGGGAGCGGCACGAACTCCGTGAAGCCGCCCGTCTCGGCCTGGATGCCGCGCAGCACCATCAGGTGCCGCGCCCAGTTCTCCGGCCCCTCGACGTGGCCGAACATGATGGTGGTCGTCGAACGCAAGCCTATAGCGTGGGCGGAGCGCATCACGTCCGCCCACCCTTGCGTATCGATCTTGTCGGGGCAGATGATCGCCCGGATCCTGTCGTCGAGGATCTCGGCCGCCGTCCCCGGCAACGTGTCGAGCCCCGCATCCTTGAGGTCCCGCAAAAACTCCGGGACGCCCAGCCCGAGCGTCCGCGCGCCCTGCGTGACCTCGAGCGGCGTGAAGGCGTGGACGTGCATCCCCGGCACCTCGTCCTTTACGGCCCGCAGGTACTCCAGGTAGTTCTTGCCGGTGAACTGGCCGTGGATGCCGCCCTGCATGCACACCTCGGTCGCGCCCTTCTCCCACGCCTCCCGCGCCCGACGCGCGACCTCCGCCGGGTCCAGAAGGTAGGGATCTCCGCGCAAGTTCAGGGACTTCGGCCCCTTGGAGAAGGCGCAAAAGCGGCAGCGGAAGTAGCACTGGTTGGTGTAGTTGATGTTCCTGTTGACGACGTAGGTGACCTCGTCACCGTTGACCTCGCGCCTGAGCCCGTCCGCCACCCGGCAGAGCTCGGCGAGCTCCGTCCCGCGCGCCGTGAAGAGCAAGGCAACCTCCTCTTCGCGC
>CADCUZ010000094.1 GCA_902806015.1 uncultured Rubrobacteraceae bacterium | reverse complement strand
TTTGGAGCGCGGCGACGGCCTCTTCGGGGGACATCTCGTCGGCGAGGGAGGCGCTGAACTTCTCCGCCATTTCGAGGGAAATGTCTGAGTAGACGGGGGAGAGGGGCCGGGGGCGGGAGTTCTGGATGATGACCTCCTTGCCGAGCTTCGCTACGGGTACGTTGTCCAGGATCTCCGCGTCCTCGTAGAGCTCGCGCCGGACGGGGAGCCTGGACCCTTCGGGCGCGTTCTTCTTGGGCTGCTCCGGCTGCGTCATCCACCGGATAAACTCCCACGCTTGGTCCTGCTTCTCCGAGTTCGCGTTGACGAAAAAGTTCCGCCCGCCGAGGGCGCTCGCGCTCTCCCCGCCGCCCACCGGGAGCGAGGTTACGCCGACCTGGCCCGGCTTGATCTCGGACTCTTTTGGGTCGGAGAGGAGGGCGTAGACGTAGGGCCAGTTGCGCAAAAAGACCGAGTCTCCCCGCACGAAGGCGCCGTGGGACTCATCCTCGAGGTACTGGAGCACGGCGCGGGTAGTGACGCCGTCTTCGATCATGGCCCGCTGGGTCGTGTGGCCGGCCACGCACTCGGGGCTCTCCACCACGACCTTGCTGGGGTCGTTCGAGTCGAGCCCGTCGCCGCCGTGGGTCCAGATGTACTCCAGCCCGTTGCACACGCCGCCCTCGTACTCCGCCCCTTGGAAGACGAACCCGAACTAACTGCACGTCTTCGTCCCGCTGCGCCTTTTTTACCTGCTCGACGAGCTCGTCCCAGGTCTTCGGGGGCTCGAAGAAGCTCGCTTTTTCCAGCAGGTCCTTACGGTAGTAGAGGAGGCCCGCGTCGTTGTACCAGGGAACGCCGTAGATCCCGTCCTGAAACCTTATGGCCTCCATCGGCCCGGGCAGAAACTCGTCGCTGTCCTTGAAGCGGTCCGGGAGGTCGGCGATGTACCCGTTCCCGGCGAACTGGACCGGCCACATGACGTCGCCGCCGATCACGTCTATGTCGCCGGCCCCGCTTGGAACTGCGTCCTGAGCTCGTCGAAGTACTCGCCGGTGTCGGAGGGCATCTGCCTGTAGCGGACCTTAAAGCCGCCACTCTGCTTGTTGAAGGTTTCGATCAGCTTCGGCAAGACCCCCGTGTCGTCGGGCCCCCAGGAGAAGATGAATTCGTTGCTACCACTCCCGAAGCCGCCGCAGCCGGCCAGGGCGCCCGTCCCCAGCAACGCGGCCCCCGCGAGCCCCGCCCCGCCCGCTTCTAGAAAATCCTTGCGGCTGAACTTCGCCCCGCCAAGACCACCGCCCGTCTTCGAGCGTTGCATGGTTCCCCCTTTTTGTCGTCTTTCCCCTGGGGCAATATATGGCTACCTGCGGGCAGCAGTTTTGGCCCTATAGGGGACTTTCCGAGCGCGCAACAGCGGACAGGCCGGCGCATCGGGGTGCTGACCGAACCCGGCCCAACGCCGGGCGGCCGAGGCCTAGCCCATAAAATTCTTCAGGCGTCCGTAGCAGTCTTCGAGGAGCGAAAGCTCGGCGTATTCGGCGTCCTGGTGGGCCTGGGAGGGGAGGCCGGGGCCGAAGTTAGCGGCGGCGACCCCGCGCTCGGCGAAGCGGGCGACGTCCGTCCAGGCCTGTTTGGGGCGGACCTCCAGGCCGGTCGAGATCAGCTCCCGCAGGAGCGGGTTGTCGAGGTCCACCGAACCGCTCGGGGCGAAGTCCGGGATCTCGTAGGTGGCCTCGTCGCCCAGGAGACCGTCGAAGAGCCGTCTCACGTCCTCTATGCCCTTGCCGGGGGCGAAGCGGTGGTTGACGTTGACCCAGAACGAGTCGGGGACGACGTTCTTGGCCCGGCCGCCCCTGGCCGTCGTCGGCGTCAGGACCTCGTAGAAGGGGAGGCCGTCCACGACCACCTCTTCGGGGGGCCGTTCGTGGAGCGCCGCGAGGAACCTGCCGGCCTTCGTGATCGCGTTCTCTCCCTGCCAGGGCCTCGCCGCGTGGGACGAACGGCCCCTGAACGTCACTTCGATCTGCGACGTGCCCAAGCACCCGACCTCGATTGCCCCCGCCGTCGGCTCAGGCACTATGGCAAGGTCCGCCCCCAGCACCCACGGGCCCCCGGCGAAGACGGCCTCGAGCCCGTTCTCGGCGTAAGGCCCCTCCTCCCGCTCGTAGAAGACGAACATCGGCTCAAAGCGGGCCGCAGTCCAATCCAGGTTCTCCAGGAGCGCCAGCATCACCGCGTCACCGGCCTTCATGTCCGACGCGCCCCGGCCGTAAACCCGGTCCCCCTCTACGCGGACCCCGATCTCCTCCTCCGGCTGCGGCACGGTGTCCAGGTGTCCGGCGAAGACTACCTTCTGGCGCGAGCTGTCCGGCTTACGGCGGCGCACCATGAGGTTGTTGGAGATGCGTTGTACCTCCCAGCCCGGGACGGCGCATATACGGGTTTCGAGGTCGTCGCAGAGAGCCTTCTCCCCGCCGATTACGCTGGGGTGTTCCAGGAAAAAGAGAACGTATTCCAGCAGCCGCTTCCTCAAGCGCCGACCCCGAACTCGCGCAGGGCCTCGTTGAGGGAGGTCTTCCTGTCGGTGGACTCGCGGCGCTTGCCGACGATGAGGGCCGTTTGGACCCCGTAGGGGCCGGCGGGGAACTGGCGGGTGCGGGTACCGGCTACGACGACCGAGCGGGCGGGGACGCGGCCCTTGTGGACGACCTCCTCATCGCCGGTGACGTCTATGATTCGGGTGGACCCCGTAAGCACCACGTTCGCCCCGAGGACCGCCCCCTCCTCGACGCGCACGCCCTCCACCACCACGCACCGGGACCCGATAAAGGCGTCGTCCTCTACCACCACGGGCATCGCGCCCGGCGGCTCCAACACGCCCCCTATGCCGACCCCGCCGGCGAGGTGCACGTTTTTGCCTATCTGGGCGCCGGAGCCGACCGTGGCCCACGTGTCGACCATGGTGCCGCTACCCACGTAGGCCCCGATGTTCACGTAGCCAGGCATCACGACGACGCCCCTCTCGACGAAGGCCCCATAGCGGACCGCGCCGGGGGGCACGACCCGGATGCCCGCCTCCTTGAGGTTTTTTTTCGTGGGGATCTTGTCGTGGTACTCGAACGGGCCGGCCTCGATGGTCTCCATCCCGGCGACGGTGAAGTACAGGTTTATGGCCTTCATCACCCAGGCGTTAGAGTTCCACTCGCCTTTCGACTTCTCGGCTACTCTGATCTCACCCCGGTCCAGCGCGACTATCGTCTCCAGGACGGCCCGACGATACTCTCCTTCTTCGAGCAGGCCCCTGTCGTCGAACGCGGCTTCTATTCTCTCTCTCATAGCCCGGCAGTGTAGCAAGGGGCCGGCGGGGTATGGGAAGGACCTTCTAGGCCGGTGACGGTTCCGCCGCCGCGTCGTGGGCGACGAGGCCGAATTCGATGGCGCGGCGGCGGCCTGGGTGCGCAAAACCGGCCTCCTCTACTCCTCTATCCACGTTTCCTGTTCGCTCCTCACGTTTGGCAAGACATCGTACAATACGGTCTTGCCGCGGCCGGGAGACCGCCACTTCTGCGACGCTGCTTCGCCAGATAACCCGGGAGCGCGGTCGGATTGTGTCCTGTGGTCTTAGCCGAACAGTTCCGCGACGCCCCCGTGAAACCCGAAAGGCCCCCGAAGCCTTCAAGCACGTCGGCTTCGTCGCACGCCAGAATGCAAGGCTTGCTCTAGGTGAGGAGCGCTTCCCAGCGCTCTACCGCCCGCCCGCACTCCTCCAACCCCGGCACGAGCGCGACCCGGATGTAGCCCTCGCCCCCCGCACCAAAAGAGCGGCCCGGGGCGACGACTATGCCCTCGTCGAGCAGGCGCATCGCGTAAGCTTCGTCGTCCCCGCCAGGCACGGTCACCCAGAGGTAGAAGCTCGCGTCCGTGGGAAGGTATTCCAGGCCGACCCTGTCGAAGAAGCCCTTGAGGAGCGCCCGCTTCTCGCCGAAGATCCGGCGCCGTTCCTCGACGTGGGCGTCGTCGCCCCAGGCGGCGGTCGCGGCGTCCTGGACGAAGGATTGGGTGGCGACGCCCACGGAGGACCTGAGCTTCTTGAGGGCCGCGATCAACCCGGGGTCGCCGGCCACCATCGCGGAGCGGTAGCCGGTCATGCCGCTGCGCTTGGAGAGGGAGCAGAAGGCGAGGGTCCTCTCCGTCGTTACCTCCAGGATGGAGGGCGGCGGTTCGGCGGAGTAGAGGTCGTTGTAGCACTCGTCGGAGAAGAGGAGGATGTCGTGCTCGCGGCAGAAGGCGGCGAGCTCTTCGAGGTAGCCGTAGGTCGCGGTCGCGCCCGTGGGGTTGTGGGGGTGGTTGATCCAAATTATCCGCGTCGTCTCGCGGTCCACGGCCTCGGGGCGGAGCAAGAAGCCGTCTTCCCGCCTCAACTCTACCGGCGACGCCTCGCCGCCGGCGAAGAGGCTCCCCCTCTCGTAGACCGGATAGCCCGGCGTACCGTAGGCGACGCCGCGCCTTTCGTGCGAATGGTGCACGAAGGCCAGCGGGGCGTGGAAGATGGCCTCCTTGGAGCCCGTGGCGGGGAGGACCTCGGTCTGCGGGTCGAGCGCGACGCCGTGGCGGCGCCGCATCCATCCGGCGAACGCCTCGCGCAGCTCCCTCTTGCCTACCGTGGTCGGGTAGCGGCTGTTCTCGGGGACGCCTTCTACGAGGGCCCGGCGGATGGCCCCGTCGGTCGGCTCCCGGGGGTCGCCGGTACCGAAGTCGAAGGTCTCCCTAGCGCCCTCTTCGAGCTCCTTGCGGCGCTCGTCGAGGCGCAGGAGGGGGTAGGCGCCTTGGTCCTCTAGGACGGGGTTTAGGAGGAGGGGGCGTGTCCCCCCGGTGGGCGGGGTATCTTCGGTGGGTGGTATCGCGCGGGGTTTCGACACGGAGTATATTCCCCCCAAAGGCTCCGGTAACAGGAGCGAAAAATATAGCACTTCCATTGCGGAGCGAGGAGGAGGGTCTTGGACGACTTCTACTACGACGGGGGTGGCCTCCGCTGCGAGGGGGTGGCGCTCTCGGAGATAGCCCAGGCGACCGGGACCCCGACCTACGTCTACAGCCACGCCGCCATTGGGAAGGCCTTCCGGGAGCTCGACGAGGCCTTCTCCGGCCTCGACCACCTGGTCTGCTACGCGGTCAAGGCGAACGGGAACCTGGCGGTGTTACGGGCGCTCGCTTCATTGGGGGCCGGGGCGGATATCGTCTCCGGTGGAGAACTCTACCGGGCGGTGCGGGCCGGCTTCGACCCCAAGAAGTTGGTCTTCGCGGGCGTGGGGAAGACCGAGCAGGAACTCATGGCCGGGCTCGGGGAGCGCATCCTGCTCTTCAACGTCGAGTCGGCCCCGGAACTCGAGCGTTTGGAGAGGCTCGCCGCCCGCGTCGGCAAGCAGGCCCGGGTCTCCCTGCGCGTCAACCCGGACGTGGACGCCGGCAGCCATGACCACATCACCACGGGCAGGGAGCGGGACAAGTTCGGCATCCCGGTGGACCAGGCGCTGGCGCTCGCCGAGAGGGCCCAAGAGTACAGGTCCGTGGACATCATCGGGGTCCACCAGCATATAGGCTCCCAGATCACCAAGCTCCAACCCTTTAAGGACTCCATCGAGAGGTCCGCCGGCCTCGTCGAGGGGCTACAGGAGCGCGGATTCGACATCCGGTACTTCAACATCGGCGGCGGCCTCGGCATCCGCTACAAGGACGAAGAGGCGCCAACGCCGAAGGAGTTGGTTGACGCGATCCAGCCGACCCTGCAGCGCCTGCAGAAGAAGCCCGTCAAGATCCTGTGCGAGATGGGCCGCTTCATCTCAGGCGCGGCCGGCGTCCTCCTGACGGGAGTCGTCTACCGCAAAAAGAGCGGCGAGAAGGACTTTATAGTCGCCGACGCGGGGATGAACGATCTCCTGCGCCCGAGCCTCTACGACGCCCACCACGAGATCCGGGCCGTGGAACAGAACGGCTCGGTCAAGGGCGCCGACCTCGTGGGCCCCGTCTGCGAGTCCGGCGACTACCTGGCCCGCGACCGCGAGCTCCCCGACGCGCAAGAAGGCGACCTCCTCGCCGTCATGGGCGCCGGCGCCTACGGCTTCTCCATGGCCTCCAACTACAACTCCCGCCCCCGTCCCGCCGAGGTTATGGTCAGCGGCAACCGCTGGGCCGTCGTCAGGGAACGCGAGCAATACGCGGACCTCGTTAAGGGCGAGTTGGTGCCGGCGTTTTTGTAGGTTTCGGGCTGCAGGCCTCGGGTCTTAGTTTAGTTGCAGGAGGATAGTTGCTCCGCGGTCAGAGGGTGACGCTTCGGGCCGTTACGCGGGAGGACCTTGACCGGCTGGCGGGGTTCGCGAACGACCTGGAGGTGGAGCTTGCCGGCGGGGGAGATCCGCCGGTCCCCCGGCAGTTCGAGCGCCTAAAGAAAGACTTCGACCGGGAGGTTTCCGACCCCCCGCGCGACAGGACTAACTTCGCCATCGATGCGGACGGTGAATGTATCGGGACTTGCGGCTGTTCAACATCGATTGGACCGCCCGCCACGCCGAGCTTGGTATCGGGATCGGGGACAAGGAGTATTGGGGACGCGGCTACGGCCGCGAGGCAGTCGGCCTGCTGTTGGACTACGCGTTTCGGCTGCGGAACCTGCGGCGGGTGTGGCTGGAGGTGCACGGGGCGAACGGGCGTGCGATCCGGGCTTACAGGGCTTGCGGTTTCGTGGAGGAGGGCCGGATGCGGGGGCACGTCTGGCTCGACGAGCGGTACGTGGACAACGTGATCATGGGCTTACTGCGCGAGGAGTGGGAAGGGTCGCCGCGGTCGACCGGTTCCTGACGGCTCGCGCGGGCCCTCTGCTAAAAACCGTCGGTTTTGGGAGACGTGGTACGCCCCGCCGCGCCGGCTGGCGCCCCAGTCCTCTTCGGCTTTGCCTACGGAGTCGCCCGGTCGCCGCGGCAGACAACGCGCGGGGGCGCGTTGCGGCCCGGGGACGTCCCGGCAACCTTTGGGAGGGTTTTTCGTAACGTTTGGATAACCGTTGTCAAGGCGACCACCCCGCACGGCGTGGGTTAGAATCGGCGCACTATGAAGGTTCGGGTAAATTTCCCTCTCGCTTCCGAAGGCCGCCTCGAACGGGCCGCCACCGCGGCGTCCGGGCACGCCTCCTACAGGGTCTCGGGCGTCAACGGCGAGGCGCGGGTCTCAGTCGAGCTAGACCTGCCCGCCGACTGGCGGATCGTGGACGACTTCTCGGGGCTCCTGCGCGGCGAGGGGGGGGCGGAGTACGCGGCGGATGGGACCCCGCTCTCGGGAGAGGAGCTCTTCGGGGGCCTCAGGTGTTTCTTGCGCAAGCAGCGCTCGGGGACGCCCGCGAGGGAGTGGTGCACGCCCGGAAGTCTCTCGGACAAGCAGCTCTTCCCGTGCAAGCAGATACGGGTCTTCGACAACGACCACCTCACGGGCAACTCCTGGTACGCCTTCGGGGCGATGGGCGAGGACGCCGTCTTCGAGGTGGACAAGGACGCCATCACCGACCGGATCCTCTTCGACCTCGGCCCTTGCGTCCGGTGCCCTATCCTGGACCTCGACGCGATAGCGGAGCTTGTGGCCCGCCTCCCGGAGAAGATCAACCCCAGCAAGGACGAGGCCTGGCGCTACAGGGAGGACGGACCGATCTCCGGCTGGAAGGTGGTGAAGACACGCGACGGGCGCGAGGAGGCGGTTCCCCAGGAGGGCCGGGAGGGCCTCATAGAGCGCCTGGCGCGCAGCGTGAGGAGCGGCGGGGCGGGGGTCGCGGCGGCGAGCGGCACGACCCCCGGCAGCCGCAACGTGCCGGCCACCCGCTACGAGGACGTGGGCGGGATGCGCGAGACGATAGACCTGATCCGGGAGGCCGTAGAGCTCCCCATTAGCCACCCCGAAATCTTCAGGAAGCTCAACATCAGGCCACACAAAGGCATCCTGTTCTACGGGCCGCCGGGGACCGGCAAGACGCTGTTGGCCAGGGCCGTTGCCCACGAGAGCGGGGCCCACTTCATCGCCGTCTCGGGCCCAGAGATTCTCAACAAGTACTGGGGCCAGAGCGAGGCGAAGCTGCGCTCCATCTTCAGCGAGGCGCGGGCGAAGGCGCCCGCGATCGTTCTTTTCGACGAGATAGACTCCTTCGCCTCCTCGCGCGACACGATGAGCGAGAGCTTCGAGGCGACCCTGGTCTCCCAGCTTCTCTCCCTCATGGACGGCATGAACGATCTCGGGCGCGTCTGTGTCATCGCCACCACGAACCGGCCCTCGGCCCTCGACTCGGCCCTCAGGCGCCCGGGCCGCTTCGACCACGAGATCGAGATAGGGCTTCCCGACGCCGAGGCGCGCCTGCACATCCTGGGGATCCACACCCGCGATATGCCGACGGACCCAGAGCTGGACCTGAAGCAAATAGCCGGCCTGACCGGCAGCTACTCGGGGGCCGACCTCGAAGCCCTTTGCCGCGAGGCCGCCCTGGTCTGCATGCGCCGCACCATCAACCTCGGCGACTTCGCGAAGCGTATAGCCCCCCACCAGCTCGCCGCTCTCTCCGTCACGACCTACGACTTCCGCACCGCCATGAAGCGCGTGGGCGCCTCCATCCGGCGTTAGGGTTATGCTTTACCTGCAAATCCGTATTTCTTAGAAGATCCCTGTGGTAATAGAACTGTTGCGTGTGCCGTTTATGAGAAGCGAGTGGCATACAGATCGGCGCACAACGGTACACGATCGGCACCCATAATCACTGGCCAAGCGAGCTGAACGGGGCCGCGAACGGGACCGAGCCGGGCCTCACCACCAGACCCTACACCCCGTAGGAGGTACTAATGGGGACGAGCATCCAGATGGCGCGGACGGCCAGGCAGGTCCCCGACCGATCGGGTTCTTGGGCCGCTTGGAGGCGATCAGGACGCCCACTATCAGGAAGAGGGGAGGGAGGGCAGTAAGATGTACAACGGAACGCTTATGCCCCCGGTGCCCCAGCTAATGGGAAGCTGTACGGGTAGGGTGGCGAGATAAAGAGCCACGCTCGCGGCGAACTTGTCCAGCGAGAGACCGGCAAGCAACGCGGCCAGCCAGGAGGTGGCACGGGTGATCATCCCGCCGACTCCTCGAACCTGATTCCTAGCCCCTTATGTCACAACACCACCCTACAGCACTACCGTCTCCCCAACGTTACGACAAATGTTACGAGGGGAAGT
>CADCUZ010000093.1:23946-33506 GCA_902806015.1 uncultured Rubrobacteraceae bacterium | reverse complement strand
TTGCCGATCCCCACCTGCAAGAACACCCCTAAAGGTGGGAGGAGTATCGCGACTACGATGCGCAGAAGATCCATCAAACCTTTCTGTGTCCGACCGGCCTTTCCTTTTGTTACGCTACCCCCTTTCGACGGCTGCGGTAAGTAGCCCAGGAATCCCTTAACCGACCCTTAACTGGAAAAACGCGGACCTCTTGCCCGAGTCGGGTACGAAATGGGGGTGATGCATCAAGGCATCGTTCTCGAACAGGGGAGGATCAGGATAGTGGGAGCTCTTTGATGTATCGCCATAGCGTTGTTGGTGTTGGTGAAGTTCGTCTTCGGGATTGCCGGGGCCCTATTCCATCTGCTGCTCGTCGCCGCGGTGATGGTGGTCCTCTACAACCTGATAAAGGAGGACTCCCAATCTGGGTAGCTTCTTGGTCCTCTGTCCGGTCGGGGCATACCCCTCCCGTTCCGGCCGGACCATTACGGCGTAGCGGGCTCTCTGCTAAGGAGGAGTTGATAATTTTGGATACCGGACGGGCCGGTTACCGACGTGAAGGTTCGGTCGTCGGGAGGAGACGTATAGGCCCTTGCCCTCCCCACGGCCCCATGATGGTGGCGGCCGTGGAGCGCAATGCTTGCGTCGCCAGGTGCCTGAGATGCGGGCTTAGCGGCCCGCAACGAGGCGACGGAGTGGATGCGAAACGGGCGCTTAGGGATGCTTCTCGTGGGTACCACTCTGGTAGACGGTTTGTAGACCAACACCCCGAATACGTGCAAGGAGGTAGGACGGATGGCCGACGACAAGCTGCACCGGAAGTTGGTTGACTACGTTCAGGACGCCCACGCCATGGAGCAGAACGTCTCCATGATGCTCGACTCGATGATGACCACCACCGACGACCCCGAGCTCACCGAGATGCTCAAGCACCACCAGGAGGAGACCGAGCGCCACGAGCGGAGGCTGCGCGAGCGCCTGGACGCCTTGGGGGCGGGCACCTCCACGCGCAAGCAGGCCCAGACCATCGCTACCGCCTTGATGAAGGGGGCCGCCGACCAGGTTCGCGGAGATCAGGCGGGCAAGAACGCTCGCGACGGCTTCACCACCGAGCACATGGAGATAGCCGCCTACCAGCTCCTGGAGCGCCTAGCCGAGAGGGCCGGCGACCCAGAGACGGCCGAGGTTGCCCGCCAAAACCGCGCCGACGACGAGGCCATGGCCCGGAAAATAGACGCCAACTGGGACAGGTTCTTGGATCTCACGCTCGCCGAGAACGACATCAGCACCTAACCCGAGCCACCCTCAGCAGGCCGGGGTCCTACGGGGTCCCGGCCCTTATACTGCCTGCTGGTCGTGCGGGTGGCTCAGCCTCCCGGCGCGGCCTTTATCGTGCTCGCCCCCGGTCCTACGCAGGGCGGCGTTCTTAGGTACAGGACAAAGTGGTTTGTCCCTCGAATAACATAAGAGACGGATAATATCCCGCGAAGGTATTACGCCCCCTTGCGGGCCGGTCCCGTCGGGACGTTTATCGGCCTCCTGCAAGGAGGGTGGGGCGCTCAGGGGCCTCGGCTTCGTGCGAGCGTACCACCAGGACCGGGCAAGGAGCGTGGCGGATGACCGCGTCGGAGACGCTCCCCCCGATGGCCCTCCTTATGCCCCGGTGGCCCCGGCACCCCATCACGATCAGGCCAGCCCCTAAATGCTTGGCCAAGCCCACGATCTCCAGGTCCACCGCCCCCATCCTGAGGTGGGTGCCGGCCACGGTTCCGCCGGCGACCCTCACCCGCCAGGACAGCTTCCGCAGCAGCTCCCGGGCCTCCTCTTCGATCTCCTCGTAGAGCTTGCGGTCGTAGCCGCCCATCCCGAGATCGCTCATCAGGAAAGCCGGCGCACCTCCGACGTGCACAACGTGCAGCTCGGAGCCGGCCCCATCGGCCAGCTCCACGGCCCTCGCGGCGGCCAGCTCGGCTTCGTCTGAGCCGTCGGTTGCCAGCAGGATTCTCGTCGGGAAGATGCTCATCGCGGCACGCTCCTTTCCCGTCGGCGTCCCATCGTGGTATCTGTGCCGATTGTATCAACACGCCGGTTAAGCGCAAGGTGGCAGGTACGGCACCGACGCCTTACCAGAAAGGCAACAGGGGCCTATCCACTCGAGTGCGTGGAAGGGGTGTTCTCCCAAGCCCACGATCACATATAGCCCCGCCCTGATTCATTACGCCTCCTTGCTGATCTCGAAGCCCTTTCGCCGAATTGCCGGAGGGGGCATGCTAAGACGTTGCCTCAGACTGGAATGCCTCGTGCCCGGTGGGGGTAAGCTGTGTGGGTACCCGACGGGCGGGCGCTGTCCCGAGTGCATCTGTGAAAGGAGCAGAAGACGATGCCGCTACGTATAGCAGAGGCCGCGTGGCACGGTACCTTCGCCGACGGCCAAGGCGATATGAGGTTGGGAAGCGGCGCCTTCGAGGGCGCCTACTCCTACCGCTCGCGCATGGAGGAAGGTCAGGGCACCAACCCCGAGGAGCTGCTGGGTGCGGCGCACGCCGGGTGCTTTTCGATGTCGTTGGCGCGCAGGCTTTCGGCGGAGGGGCACCCCCCGGAGCGCATCCACACGGAAGCTCGGGTGCGCTTCGGGCGCGCAGGGGAGGGGTATGCCATCGGCCGGATCGACCTGCGCACGGAGGCCGAGGTGCCCGGCGTCGACGAAGGGCTGTTCCTAGAGAAGGCCGAGGCCGCCAAGCGCGATTGCGCGGTTTCCAAAGCGCTTGCGGGCGTGGAGATCGGTCTGGAGGCCAAACTGGTCGAGCACGGAGGATGATACCCCCTTTTACACCTCCCTAAGGACAGAGCAAGACCTACTAGGCAGGCCCGAGGGCACCGGGGCCAGGTAGTGCTATTCGGCGGCCGCTGATCCCCTCTTTGGTGGCGCCCTTGGTACCGAAGGCGACCACCCAGGAGCACCGAAGAGCAAGAGGTCTCCGGCTCCGGGCGGGGATCTCTCCGCACGGTCAAGGATGGTGGTCGCGCCACCCCTCCGGGACGGTTCGCACTCCGTCCGAAAGTGCCGACCTGTCGCTACCCGAGGAAGTCGAGCGCGGAGAAGGCGGGTTGAGATCCTCCCAGCCCAAGGGGAAGCCCGAGATCCTGCCGAACGGCAACCAGGTCCTCGTACCCGACGAGCAGGCCAACGAGAGGCTCCTTGAGAACTTCGGCAACGACGGTCCCACGAGCCCCAAGCAGAACCGGGCGCCGCAGGACGACTCAGCCTCCGAGTGCTAGAGGTTGCCTCGGCGGTTGCGAAGACCTCGCGATCTTCTGAATGCCTAATCACCCGAGTGCGCGGAAGGGTGTTCTCCGAAGTTCGTAGAGAAAGCTCCGAAGGCTTGCCCCCCTTTCGGGGCGCGCACTTACCCGCGTAGGTGTATGATGCCACCGTTACGTATCGGGGAGGGGGTACGCTTTTTCTCCATCTCACTATAAAGAAGGTTGTATAGCGGTGAGCAAGACCGTTTCGCTGCTGGCTTCGATGGCCGTGGCGGTGCTTGTGGCATGCGTGACGGCGGGGCTGGCGGCCAATCCGGGCACCGGGCAGACCGCGACGGCGACCCTCGTGGGCGCGGGGGACATAGCCAGCTGCTCCCAAGCCAACGACGGCGCCACGGCGAGGCTACTGGGCAACATACCGGGGACCGTTGTGGCCCTCGGGGACAACGTCTACCCCAACGGCGTCGCCGCGAATTTCCGCGACTGCTACGCCCCCACCTGGGGCATCTACAAGAGCCGCACCAAGCCCGCCTTGGGCAACCACGAGTACTACAACGCCACGGCGGCTAGACCCTACTTCGACTACTTTGGGGCGCGGGCGGGGGCACCCGGCAAGGGCTACTACAGCTACGACCGTGGAAGCTGGCACGTAGCGGTCCTCAACAGCAACTGCGGGAAGGTGGGCGGGTGCGGCACCGATTCCCCCCAAGGACGCTGGCTCAGGAACGATCTCGCCAGCAACCCCTCCCGGTGCACGCTGGCTTACTTCCACCACCCGCTCTACGCCACGGGCAGCGGCACCGCTACCCCCCAGGTGAGGCCCTTCTGGCATATCCTCTACAACGGGGGCGCCGAGGTAATCCTCTCGGGTCACGCCCACCGCTACGAGCGCTACGCCCGGATGACCCCGGGTGGGGCGCGTTCGGCCAACGGCATCCGTCAGTTCGTCGTAGGGACCGGAGGCGAGCCGGGCGGCGGCGAGATTTTTCACGCCGACGCCCCGAACATGCAGGTCGTGAAGACCGGCGTGTACGGCGTCCTCAAGCTCGTCCTGCGCGCCGACTCCTACGCGTGGAAGTTCGTACCCATAGCGGGCCAGTCCTTCACTGACTCGGGCACGACCCCATGCCACTGAGTCGTCTTGGCGGGCTATTCACCGGCGCGCGTGGAGGTCGAAGTATACGAAGTTCGGAAAAAGGGCAGGGCGTGTCGGGCCGAGGCCCGATGGTAGAGTGAGCACGCACGAGGATTTTCGCAACCGGATCCTCCTAACCGGCGCGGGCGGAGAGCGTGAACCTTCTGAACCCTAGGGTTATCGCGAATGCGCTGGCGGCGCTCGTGGCCGCCGTGGGCGCCACGATGCTCGTCCCGGCGGCATACGCGCTGCTGACGGCCCCGGAGCACGCCTGGATCTTCTGGGTGCCCGGGGCGGCGGCCCTGGCCCTCGGCGCTGCCCTCTTCTACCTCACGCGGGCCCGGCAAAGCGGCTACGTATCGACTCAGAGCATCTTCCTCATGGTCGTCGTGTGCTGGTTGGGCGTGGTGTTGGTAGGTTCCGCGCCGTTTGTCCTGTCCGGGCTGATGGGTCCGGTGGACGCCTTCTTCAACTCTATGGCCGGCTTCACGACCACCGGGGCCGCAACGCTCGCGCCCGAAAAACTCTCACCCACCTTGCTGCTCTGGCGCAGCGTAAGCCAGTGGATCGGGGGGATAGGCATCGTCGTACTGTTCGTGGCCATCGCGCCGCTCGCCGGGTTCGGCGCCACCCAGCTCTACACGGCCGAGGCGGCGACCCCGGTGCAGGAGCGGGTTACCCCGCGCATCCGGGAGACGGTCAAGGTGCTGGCTTTGGTCTACGGCGGCCTCACGCTTGGGGGCGTGGTCGTCCTGCACCTGGCCGGGATGGGCACGTTCGACGCGGTCAACTACGCGCTAGCCACGGTTTCGACCGGCGGGTACTCTACCCACTCGAACTCCGTGGCCGCTTTCGACTCTTGGACCGTCGAGTTGGCGATCACGGCGGGGATGGTGCTGTCCGGCACCAACTTCGCCATCTACCACACGGCGGCCCGGCGCGGGCTGGGACGCGCCGTCGGCAACGCCGAGCTCGCCACCTACCTCGGGGTGATCCTCGCGAGCACGATGTTGATAACCGCCAATCTTTACGCCTCCGACCATCGGGACTCGTTGGCTCTCGCCTTCCGCGAGGCCCTCTTCCAGAGCGCGAGTCTAACCACGGGGACGGCCTACAGCACGACGGATTGGAGCGCCTGGCCCCCGTTCTCCGTGGCGCTGCTGGTGCTGATCATGGCCGTTGGCGGTTGCGCAGGCTCGACGGCCGGGGGGATGAAGGCCATCCGGGTGTATCTGCTGGCGCGCAACGCCGCACAAGAGGTGTTTCGCCTGGTCCACCCGCGGGCCATCACGCCCCTCGTCTTGGGCGACCGGGTGCTGCCCGAGCGGCTTAGGGCGGGGGTCCTCGGCTTCTTCTTCGTGTACGTGGCAACCTTGGTTTTTGGCACCCTCCTCGTCGCCCTGCACCAGGTTCCCGTGGGGCAGGCCTTCGGATCGGTCTTCGCGTGCGTGAACATAACGGGCGCGTTCCCGGGCGCGGTCGGGACCCCGCAGTTCTACGCCGGTTTGCCCGCGACAGCCAAGGCCATCCTCGCCGTCTTTATGCTCCTCGGGCGCCTGGAGCTCTTCACGGTTTTGGTTCTGCTCAGCCCGGCTTTCTGGCGGGCCTAGCACGGGCGTTCCACCTAGTCGTGAACCGCTGACCTCGACCCCTCATTCACCTGGCTGCGTGGGGAAACCGTCTGGAAGGGGGTTCTCGGAAGTTCGTTTGCAGCGTTCCGCATAGAACGACCTAAAGGCGCCCCACCGCGGGCTCAACGTCGCGCCCGTCGGCCAGAGACGACACAGCAGCTTGCTGGTGTGTATGGATATATGTCAGGAGCAATGCTGCGGCGCACCCTGTTCACTGTGTAAGATGGTCTGGTGGATCCGGTCGCACAGCTTCATCGTGGCTCTTGTGTTCTCTTGAACTGTGGACGACCGACGCTAAGTGCTGGTAGCGTCGCACTAAACCACAGCCCGGTGCGTTTTGTACTCTGAGAACTGTATGCCCTTCCACTTCGACCACAACTACGCCCCCCAAACCGAGTTCGGCAAACCGCTCGTCGACTCGACCTTCACGCTCGCGCTGGTGACGGGCCAGAGCGTAACGAACGCCTCCCAGAACGTCTTCGCCAACCTGGGCTAGGACGAGGTTTGGATGCCCGCCCCAATCTTTGAGGGGGGCACCACATCCTCGAGCTCCGAAGTCTTCGAACGCATCCCCGAGGGGGAGAGGGGGATGGCCGCCGGCATGCCCTCGCACGCCGACCCGGAGAAACTCGTCGAAGGGCTCGGGGAGGGTTGGGCGGTGCCCGGGACCTCGTTCAAGCACCAGGCCTACTGCCGCCACACCTACCCCGCGGCCGACGCCCTGCTGGAGGGGATGGAGGGGCACGGGCTCGGACCGGGCGATGTTGCCCGCGTCCGGACCCGCGTCCACGCGGCGGCCACAGACGTGCTCGGGCCGGTAAGCGTCCCGCGCACGGTCCACCAGTCAAAGTCCTCTATGGGCTTCGTGCGAGACCTGTTGGCGGAAGGTTCGGCGTGAGCCGCCTCGAACAGCACGAGGAGCTGCGCCGGTCGGCGCGCGGGGTTTGCGGATGCCTACTGGCGCGAGCTCGACGCGAAGAGGGAGTACCCCGAAGAGTTCGTCCGGGCCATGTCCGAGAGGAGGTGCCTCGCCGCCCTGATCCCGAAGGAGTACGGCGGGTTGGGGATGGATCTCGCGCAGGCCTCGGTCATCTTCGAAGAGATCAACCGCTCTGGGGGCAACACCCAGCCCGCCCACGCGCAGGTGTACACGATGGGGGGACCCTGCTGAGGCACGGCTCAGAGGAGCAGAAGAGGGAGTACCTCCCGAAAATAGCGAGCGGCGAGCTGAGGTTGCAGGCATTCGGCGTGACGGAGCTCGAGGCCGGCACCGACACCACCCAGTTGACAACGACCGCCGGGCGAGGCCCCGACGGCGATCACTACGTCATCAACGGGCGCAAGATCTACATCTGGCGCGTCCAGCACTCGGACTTCATGATCCTCCTGGCCCGTACCACACCGCTCGATCAGGTGAAGCGCAAGTCCGAGGGTCTATCGGTCTTTATCTTCGACCTGCGCGAGGCCATCGGCAACGGCCTCACGGTCAAGCCCAGGCGTGTGATGATCAACAACGAGACCAACGAGCTCCTCTTCGAGGACCTGCGCGTCCCGGCGGGCGCCCTGATCGGCGAGGAAGGGCGGGGTTTCCGTTACATCTTGGACGGGATGAACGCCGAGCGCATCCTGATCGCCGCCGAGTGCGGCGGCAACGGGCGGTGGTTCGTTGAGCGTGCTACCCGCCGCGCCAAGAAACGCGCGGTCTTCGGCCGCCCGATAGGGCAGAACCAGGGCATCCAGTTTCCCCTCGCCCGGGCGCACATAAGCGTCGAGGCCGCCGACCTGATGCGCTTCAGGGCCGCGGAGCTCTTTGGGAGGGGCGAGCCCTGCGGCGCCGAGGCGAACATGGCCCTGCTCCTGGCCGCCGACGCCGCGTGGGAGGCCGCCAACGCGGCGATGCAGACCTTCGGTGGCTACTCCTACGATGCCGAGTACGACGTCGAGCGCAAATTCCGAAAGCCCCGGCTCTTCCAGGTGGCGCCCACCTCGACCAACCTGATCCTCTCCTACGTCGGCGAGCACGTGCTCGGCCTGCACCGGCACGCCCGAGACCCCCTCGAAGGTCGGCATCTCCATAGCGGATATCGCCGCAGGGATGTACGCCTACTCCGGCATCCTCTCGGCCCTCCTCAGGCGTGAGCGCGCCGGTGAGGGCGCGACGCTCGAGGTCTCGATGCTCGAGGCCTTGGGCGAATGGATGGGCTTCCCGCCCTACTTCGCCGGTTACGGCGGCAAAAAATCGCAGAGGAGCGGCACGAGCCACGCCGCCATCGCGCCCTACGGGCCGTTCGGGTGCGGCGACGGCGAGGTGGTCTTCCTCGGCATCCAGAACGAGAGGGAGTGGGAGAACTTCTGCGAGCGCGTGCTCGGGCAACCCACCCTCGTCCGAGACGGGCGCTTCGCAAGCAACTCCGAGAGGGTCGCCAACAAGGACGACCTGCACGAGGAGATCGCAGCCGTCCTCGAAGGTATCCCCTCCGCGGAGGCCATCGAACGCCTGGAGGCGGCAAAGATAGCGAACGCCCGGATGAGGACGGTTCGGGACTTTTTCGACCACCCGCAACACGCGGCCTGCGGGCGCTGGCGGGACTTCGAATCCCCGGTGGGGCCCCTCTGCGCGCCCTCCTGCCACCGGCGATCGTAGACGGGGCGGAGCCGGTCATGTCCCCGATACCCAAGGTCGGCGAGCACACCGGTCGGATTCTCGCCGAGCTCGGCTATGACGATGCCGCCGTGGAAGTCCTCCGCCGGTCGGCGGCCGTATGAGCGGTGCGGATTCCATCCCGGCGATTCCCCGACCGGACAGGCCTGCCCCAACCCGGAAGACACAGAGACCCATACGCGGCGGACATCCCAACGCCGATCATCCACAAAATGCTCGCGTGTCAGCGCAATGGTCGGGCGCGTCCACAGCGGCTCCTGACCACCGGGTCCCCGGGCAACTCGCCTTCTAGCTGTCGTCGGCCAGGTCTTCTGGACATGTGGCGATCGCGCGGGGAGCCCGCGTCTACTGCTCGGCGAAGACCGGTAACGCCCGATCTATGCCTCTTGCTCCATCAAAGGGTGTTCTCGAAAGCTGGCCGCTAGGAACCGACCGCTACAAAAAAGACCGGGGAGGTGCAGGCTCTTCCCCGGCCGAATGGGGGAGGGACCACCAATCGGTCCCTCCCCCGCTCGTTTCGTTCTCTGCTACCTGCGGCGCAGGATCGCGTAGGTCAAGATGCCCGAACCCACGAGCAGAGCGGCCGCCGGCAAGAGTATGGCCGGGCCACCGCTGGTCGGCAGATCTCCACCAGTCTGCGCGCCGGCGCCGGTCATCTCCATCATCGTCTGGCCGCCCATCATCGTCTGGCCGCCGCCCATCATCGTCTGGCCGCCACCCATCATCATCGTCGTGCCGCCACCCATCATCATGGTGGTATCCTGAGCCATTGCCATCGGCACCAGGACTAGCATGGCCAAAAGTGCGACAGTGGCCAAGAGTATTGCTCTCTTCATCCAGTTTCCTCCTTCTTTCGTTTTCGTCTCTCAAGCGGCCTGCATTTCCTTCT
>CADCUZ010000093.1:0-23936 GCA_902806015.1 uncultured Rubrobacteraceae bacterium | reverse complement strand
GTACATAACCGAAACCCAAAAGTCTCCAATATCTTAATGTTTTTTAACAAATTCGACGTGGGGTGCGCATTCGGACGGCGGGGGCAGAAGGATTCGAACCTTCGGGCGTTTTGGCGCCTCTGGTTTTCAAGACCAGCGCATTCGGCCGCTCTGCCATGCCCCCGCGTTCCACGAGGCATTATACGCGGTCGGCCTTCTCGTACAGCCCCCCGAAGGCCTTCGACGGGACGACGCCGCCGGCCACCGAAGGCTCTCCAAGCGAGGTGGGAACGCTCCGGATTTCGTACTCTCCCGCGGCCGTGCGCCTGGCCCAGTAGTGGCCGTGCCACCCCCGGGTACGCATCGCGTCGGCGTTGCGGTGCCGGTAGAGCTCGTAGCCCTCTTCGGGCGGGATACGGGTGCCCCCGTCGTCGTTCGGGGGCATGGCGCGCCTCTCCGCGCTAGACCCGGAAGGCCGAGGGGCAGAGGTCGTTCAAGATGCAGTTCTCGCAGTCCGGCTTGCGGGACCTGCAGATGTTGCGGCCGTGCAGGATCAGGAGGTGGGAGAAGATCGTCCAGTCCTCCCTCGGGACCGCCTGCGTGAGGTCCCTCTCTATCTTGTCCGGGTCCTCGTGGGTGGTAAAGCCGAGCCTATTCGAGAGCCGCCGCACGTGGGTGTCCACCACGATGCCCTCGTCGATGGAGAACGCGTTGCCGAGTACGACGTTGGCCGTCTTGCGCCCGACGCCGGGCAGGGCGACGAGATCCGGCATGGTCCGGGGGACCTCCCCTCCGTGGTCGTCCACGAGGGCGCGGGCCATCCCCCGCAAGGATTTCGCCTTGTTGCGAAAGAACCCGGTCGGGCGGATGACTCCCTCAAGCTCCGCCGGGTCGGCCCGTGCGTAGGCGGCGGCGGTGGGGTACTTGGCGAAGAGGTTCGGGGTCACCGTGTTCACCCGGACGTCCGTGGTCTGGGCGGAGAGGATGGTGGCGACCAGGAGCTCCAGGGGGTTCGTCCAGTTCAGCTCCGTGCGGGCGTCGGGGTAGGCGGCCTTGAGGCGGGATATGGTCTTTGGGGCGGGGGCTTTGTCCTCCACGATGGTCAGGGATTATACCCTCAATTACACTGTCCCCGGAAGGCGTCTCGAAGAGAGGGGAGATCCAGCATGGCCGAAGTCACCTTCGATTACCGCAACCTGCAAGAGGTGGAAGGGGGGCTAGAGGAGGGGGACCTCGAGGCGGTCGGGCCCCGCCTACGGGAGGCGGTGGATGAGCTCCTGGGCGACCCGCCCGGTTTTATGCGGCTGCCGAAGACGCGGGAGTACGCGGAGGCCTCGGCGGTCCTGGCAGAGGAGATCCGGGGCTCGGGGGCGACGGACTTTGTCCACGTCGGCATCGGAGGCTCCGCCCTGGGTCCGATGGCCGTGCACCGGGCGCTCAACCACCCTTACCACAACGCCTTCACCGGGCGCAGGGATCCCAGGGTCCACTTCGCCGAGAATACCGACCCGGCGACCCTCTCGGCCATACTCGACGTCGCCGACCCGGGGGGCACCTGGGTCAACGTCGTCACCAAGTCCGGCTCGACCGCCGAGACGATGGCGAACTTTCTTGCCATCAGGGGTTTTCTCGTGGACGCCCTCGGCCCCTCCGGCTACCAGGGGCGCACCATCGCCACGACCGACCCCGAGAAGGGGTTTTTGAAGGAAATCTCCGAGCGCGAGGACCTGCGGGTCCTGCCCATCCCCGCCGACGTGGGGGGACGGTTCTCGGTGCTCACTCCGGTCGGGCTTCTCCCGGCGGCCGTGACCGGCCTGAACTTGGAGGCCCTGCTATCCGGGGCCGCCCAGTGCGTGGACGAGGTGAAGGAGCAAAGGCCGGAGCACCCGGCGGTCGTCGGGGCGGCCATGCACTACCTGATGGACACGCAGCGGGGGCGCAACGTGCGGGTGATGATGCCCTACGCCGACTCCCTGGAGCGGCTCGCGGCGTGGTTCGTTCAGCTTTGGGCGGAGTCGCTGGGCAAGGAAGGCAAGGGGTCCACCCCGCACGGCGCCGTCGGCACCACCGACCAGCACTCCCAGGTGCAGCTCTACATGGAGGGCCCGCAGGACAAGGTAATCGAGATCGTCGAGGTCGAAGAGCACCCCCGCGACCGGCCCATCCCCAAGGCCTACGAGGACCTCGAAGGGGTCGGCTACCTCGGCGGCCACACCATGGGTGAGCTCCTCAACGTCGAGTGCGACGCCACGCGCAGGGCCCTCACCGAGGCCGGTCGCCCCAACTCGACCATAAAGGTCGGCGCCGTAAACGAGGAGAACCTGGGCTACCTCTTCCAGGCCCTCGAAATACAGACCGCCGTCTCCGGCGCCCTGTACGGCGTCAACGCCTTCGACCAGCCCGGCGTCGAAGCGGGCAAGGAGATCACGTACAAAAGGATGGGCAGGCCTGGTTACTAGCGCGCTGCCTCCGGGCGCACTATTTCACTGCTACCCCAAAGACGACCGGAGCGGCCTTGCCGTGCAGGGGGGTCCTCTCCCGGTCCCGGACCACGCGCCAGAGGGCTGGGGCTTTTTGTCGCAGGTCGGCGAAGGCCAGGTTTCTCTCCACATCGTCGGCGAGGAGGATGCCGCCGCGGCGGAGGTTCGGCCAGACGGCCTCGAACTCGCGGCGCATGTTGCGGCGGGTGTGGAGGCTGTCGTGGGCGAAGAGGTCCACGGGGCCACTCCGGCGGAGGAGGCCGGGCAGTATGCGCCCGCTGGAACCGCGATGCAATTGCCACCCGTCGCGGAGGCCGTCTGGCACGGCGACGCCCCAGAGGCGTTCGTACCCCCTTCGAAGGGGCGGGAGGTCCACGCTGTGGAGCGTGCCGCGGCCGTTCTCGTCCAGGGCTCTAAGGATAAAAGCCGAGCTGACGCCGTAGGCAACCCCGGTCTCCACGACCGCCTCGGGTTCGAGGAGGCGGCAGGCCAGGTAGTTCAGGCGGGCGAAGAGGGAGTCGGCGGCCCAGCGCCGGCTGAAGGTGTCCTCCGCGCGGATCTCTTCCAGCAAGCGGCGCGTGCGTTCTTCGATCTCCGCCAGGGCCGGTTCTTGCAGTATCTCCCATACGCGACCGGGCGGGCCGTCGACGTCTCGTAAGGCCTCCTCCCAGGTCGCCGTCTCGTAGGCCGGCGGAGTGCCGCACAGCCGCTCCAGGCCGAGGTCGGCGTACCCGGCGGCGCGGTCGAGGGACTCGTAGGGGCGGCGCGGAAGCAGGGAGAGGAGGAGGCCCACGGTTCTCAGCGGCTCCGGGGTGCGCACGGGCATACGCGCGGGCTCTCCGTTCGTCGTCTTGGCGGACCGTCCAATGGTAGGACAACGGAGAGTAGTCCGCCAGCCGCGGGTATAATGGGGATCTATCGTACGCGGAGAGAGGAATTTTTCCATGAAATGGCTGCAGGTTTATGGTCTGCCCCGTCTACCCCTCTTCCTCGCGAGGTGGGCGATGAAGCTCGGGCTTCCCGGGCCCACGTGGTACAAGTGGAAGGCGGCGAGCGCGGGGACCGGGGTTATCCTGGACGAGATGATCCGGGCCGCCGACGACCTCGGCTACGACGGCCAGAAGGTCGGCAAGCTCGCCATGAGCCGCATAGGTGAGAAGCAGGGGAGCGACTTGCGCGAGCAGCTCGACGTGACCACGATGAAGGACGCCGTGGACGTGGTCATGCTCGCCAACCGCTTCTTCGACATCGAGATCACGCTCACCGAGACAAAGGACGGCGAGTACGTCATAAACGCCGACCGCTGCCCCTGGTTCGGCGGGATGGGCCACGACGGCGTACCCGGCTGGGACGTGAAGCCCTGCGCCGCGTTCTCTACCTACGAAAAGGCCATGGTCGAGGCCATAAACCCTAACGTCAAGCTTTCCTACACCGAGAAGCGCACCACCGGTGGGCACACCTGCCGCGGCGTCTACCAGTACCGCGACGAAGCTCTGGGCGACGGCCCGGCAGAAGGCGTCCAGCCGGAGATGGTCAGCATCGGCAAGAAGCCCGAGAAGTAGGGCGTCTGCCCGCTTTGGGGCTCGCGTTTCTCGGGAACCGGTAGGTCGAACGGACCATCATCCTAAGTCGACCGCGCTCACTGCCGCTCGTTCGAGCGGCGAGGGGCCGCTCTACGCCAGCGTGTAGTTGTAACGCTTGAGGAGCGGGAGGGTGAGGGCGGTGACGAGCCTCTGGTCGCGCCCGCTCATCTTCTGTGTCCAGACCCGGTCGGGCTTGAGCTCGACGGCGCCGGTGTCGAAGCGGTTGGGGTTGCCGGAGACGGTGTGGCTGATGCCGAGCTTGACCTCCCTCTCCCCCACGAGCGGCAGCTCCGCGCCCTCTTCCCCGGCGAGCTTCAGCATGGCCTCGAAGCTGGCCCGCGGTTCGGCGATAAAGTCCTCGTAGCGCAGGCGGAGGTACCTCTCCGGGGTCCGGCGCCAGAGGGCCTCTATGGCGGCGTTCCAGGCGTCCCAGAGGACGGCGCTCTGGGCCGGGGTCTTCCGGTGCATAAACTCGCGGTCGGTGCTGTCGGGCTGGCGCTTCTTCTTGGCCCAGGAATAGGCGGCGGCGCGGGGATCGCGGACAAGGTGCAGGACGCGCAGGTCGATGCCGGGGACCATGCCCAGCGCGTAGCCGTAGGCCGGCTCCTTGGAGGTGTCCACGACCACCCGGCTGCCGGAGACGGAGCGGATAGCCCCGTAGAGACGCCCCGTGTTGTCCAGGAACTTGCCGAGGCGGCCCCGGATCTTCTGCCTGCCGCCCTCGGTGAGCATCAGCGGTATGTGGCGGGTGCGGGCGCCCGAGTACTGAAGGCGCATCATCTCGCGGGCGAGCCCCTCGTTCCGCCCGCCGAACTCCTCATCGAAGACGGGACCCCAGAACGGGCACTCGCGGGCGGGCCTGCCGCAGCCGCAGAGCCGGTTCTCGATCAGGGCGTGCTTCCAGATAAAGTTCAGCTCGCCCCCGGAGAAAAACCCCTCGACCTGGCCCAGCGTGTTCGCGAGTATCGTGCTCCCGCTGCGCCCGAGGCCGGCGACGTAGAGGACCTTCACGGGGGTGCTATCCACGGCCCATCCCCCCGCCGCGGAACCGTCGGGGCAGGTAGCGCTTCGCGACGTTCCAGAACGCGCGGAGGAACTCCTTGTCCGTCTCAGAGAGGCCGAAGAGGAAGAGCAGTGCGAGGAACACGACGCCGAGGAAGCCGCCGAAGACCATCACGTTCGGGATCGGGCCGCCGGGGAGGGTGACGACCAGGCCAAGCAGGTACGTCACGGTGGCCGCGACTGCGCCGGCGGCCAGCGGCTTCAGCCAGGCAAGGTTGAAGGGCCAGAAGCCCAGCCGCCACTTCACGGCGGCCATCGTGCCCGTGTTCTCCGTGATGATGGCCGTCGCCATCCCTATCGCGGCGCCGAGGATCTCGTAGGGCGGTATGAGGATGAGGCTCACGACGACGCCGGTGACGGCCGCGACGGAGGTGGCGATCATGGCGAAGTTCTGGTTCCCCGTCATGGCGAGCATCCTGGGGGCGGGGCCGACGGAGGAGCTGTAGAGCTGCGCGACGGCGACGATGAGCAGCGCCGTTACCCCGTCGCTGAAGCGGGCGCCGAAGACCGACATCACCTGCGGGGCGAAGACCACTATCACCAGGAAGAGGACGAAGGCGCCGGTAAAGATCCAGCGTGAGACGTCCTTGTATAGTCGGCCCATCTCCTCCCTGTCCTGCCTCGCGTGGAGGCCCGAGATGATCGGCGAGAAGATGCCGGAGAACGCGAAGCGCACGGCCGTCAGGAAGGTGGCCGTGCGGGCGGCGGCGTTGAAGATGCCTACCGGGGCGCCGGCGGCGAAGGCGCCAAGGATCAATATGGCGGACCAGTTGTTGAGGTATTGCGCCCCCTGGGTGATGCTCATGGGCACCGAGACCCCGAAGAGCGCCTTTGTCTCGAATTTTGTCTGCGCCCGGCGGTCGAAGAGGGGCGGGAAGAGCTTTTTGAGGTAGTAGAGCCCGGCTAGGCCCGCGAGGAACATCGCGAGCGCGTACGCGGCTATCACCCCGATCGTGCCGGCCCCGAGCACGTAGCAGACCCCGACGAAGATTAGGAAGAGGCCGGGGCGTATGAGCTGCTGGACGTAGGCCGCGTAGGTGACGGTCTGGAAGCCTTGGGTGGCCCAGGCGGTCATGCTCATAAACACGAAAAACGGCAGCACGAACGCGAACGCCCGGAGCACCGTCTCCATGTACGGCGCGTCCTTGGGCAGAAGGTCGGCTATCAGGCCGGCCCCGAAGAACATTACAAGGGAGAGCGCGAGGCTTATGGCGAGCGTGATCACGAGCGCCTGCACGATGGTGCCACGCACCCTCGCGTCGTCCCCGTGCTCCCGATGGTGGGCGACGTAGCGCACCACGCCGTTCTCCATCCCGAACCTGGACACGATGTGCACCCCGTTTACCACGGCCACGCCTAGGGTGTAGAAACCGTAGAACTGCGCGCCGAGGAGCCGGGCGACGGCGACCTGCGCCACGTAACCGAGCACGCGCCCCACTCCCTGCCCCGCCGTGCTGATGCCGGCGCCGCGGGCGACCCGCGCCACGTAGCTGTCGTCCCCCTCCCCCGGACGACCGCCGCGCGTGTCGCCGGGCGGCGTTACCGGGGGGGATTCCGCCTCCGGTTCGGGCGCGGAACCTTGCCCGACCGTGGGCCGGAGCTCGTCTGGTTTGGGTTTGGGGTATTTCTCTTCGTTCACGGCAGAAGATTATAGGGGTTTTCGCCCGGACGGAAAGTCCTGCGGGGAAGGTCTCTAGCCATCCACAGGGCCGCCGGCGTCGGCGAGGACGTAGTCGTCGAACATGCGCCGGACGCGGTCGGGGTCCCCGTCGGCCAGGTTCCGGTTCGTCGCGGGATCTTTCTGCAGGTCGTAGAGGTGGGGTTCGGAGCGGTCGTTGCGGGAAAACATCAGGTAGCGGTCGTCGCGGGCCCAGACGTGGTCAGCGTAGCCGATGGAGAAGTGGTCCCTGGGCGGGAGATCCCCACCCTCCATCAGGATGGAGAGGTACTCGCCGTCCATCTGCTGCTGCGGGAGGATGCCGAGGAGGCCGAGGATCGCCGGGGCGACGTCGTGGGTTGAGGCAAAAAAGTCGCTCGTCCTTCCAGCGCCGACGCCTTCGGGGTGGCGGATCATGAACGGTATGTCCGTCAGCTCGGGCCAGAGCGCGTTGAAGGGCTTGCCCGTGTAGCCGTGCTCGCCGAGGGCGACCCCGTGGTCGGAGAGGACGACCAGCACGGTGTCGTCCATGCGCCCCGTCTCCCCCATTTTGTCCAGGAAACGCCCGAGCCAGCGGTCCACCATCGTTACCTCCCCGGCGTATAGAGCGCGCATCCGTTCGAGCTCGGCTTCCTCTATCCACTCGGAGCCGCCGTAGTTCGGAACTATTGGGTCGCGCCCCTCGTAGCCGTCGGAGTAGAGGTTCGCGTACCTCTGGGGCGGGTCCCAGGGCTCGTGCGGGTCGAAGGAGTCCAGGACGAGGAAGAACGGCTGCCCCTCCCCGGAACGCTCCAGGAACTCCATCCCTCTGGCGAAGAGGCGCGGGGCGAAGTAGTCTTTCTCGGACTTGCGATCGCGGGTGTTGGCGAGGTACTGCTGGACTTTGTCGATCATGGCCCCGTCGTTGCCGGCGACGGTGTTCTTCTGGACCAGGTCCTTGGGGGCCAGGCTCTTCGGCCGGTAGCGGTCGCGTTCCTGGCCCCGGATCCAGTCGAACACCTTAAAGCCGCGCTGAAAGTTCATCGAGGGATGGAACATGGGCTGGGTGTCCGAGTAGAGAACCGTGTTGTATCCGGCCGCGACCAGGGTCTCGGAGAGCGTGACCTGCACCTCGGGGATGGGCTGCCAACCGGCCGGCTGGAAGGTCTCCCCGGGCAGTTCCACCCTGTTCTTGAAAGGAAAGGTCCTCATGCCCGTGTGGATGGCGCGACGGGCGCAGATGGTCGGCAGGGACTCCGGGTAGGCCCGGGTGAAGCGGAAGCTCTCGTTCGCGAGGGCGTCGAGGTTGGGAGTCCGGACGCGGTCGCTGCCGTAGACGCCAAGGTGGTCCTTGCGCAGGCTGTCCAGTACCACCAGGATAGCGTTCATGCTTTTACCTCCGAAAAGAGAATCTCCACGCCCGGCTCTCGCGGCCGAGGCGCCGCGGCCTATTCTAGATTAAACCGCCCGGATGACCGGCGAGCCGGACGAAAACCTTCTCCAGCCCATCCCGAACGGGCACGCGCGGCTCCGCAACGGGCTACTCAGTACGCACCCTCGAGGCGCAGGAATACGCCGAAGGGGAAGGCTGGGCCTCCGCGCCTGCTCCGGACCCCATAACTTCCATGACCGCGGGCAACGCGAGGAGCACGAAGTCCAACGTGTTGTGGCGGGTGCGCATTTCCCCCCTCTAGGGAAGATGAGCTCCAAATAGCACCATTATCGAACAAAGCACGGAGACTCGAAGGGTCGTCGCTTACGCTTCTTGCTTTTTTCGGGGTCCTGTCCTTACGCGCCACCGTTGCAGGAGCACGCGGGCCAAAAACAGGGGGTTCCCGAGCAGGTACCTCCGCCACAGCCGCCGGGGCTCCACCAGGAGCCGCGCGAGCCACTCCAGGCCGTTCTCCGTGAGAAGGCGCGGGCCGCGGCGCAACCCGCCCGAGGCGTAATCGAAGACGGCCCCGCCGGTGAGGGCCACGCCGACGTCCAGCTCGCGCAGGTTTTCCATCAGCCAGCGCTCCTGCAGGGGCATGCCGAGGCCGAGAACAAGCACGTCGGGCCTGAGGGCGTTTATCTCCGTCACGACGGCCTCGTTCTCCGGCCCGCCCGCGGCGTGGTCGAAGAAGCCGTGGTGGACGCCGGCGACCTTCAGGTCCGGGCGGGTCGCGCCGAGTTCTCTCGCGGCCTTTTCGGCCACGCCGGGCCGAGCGCCCAGGAAAAAAAGGGAGAGGCCCTCCCGTTCGGCGAAGGTCGCGAGGCGCGGGAGCCAGTCGGCGTAGGTGATCCTCCCCGGAAGACGCCCCCCCAGCACCCTCGCCGCCAGCCCCACGCCGGCCCCATCGCAAAAGACGAGGTCGGCCGCGTTGAAGAATCGGCGCAGCCCGGGGTCCCCATAACACAGGTTGAGGCAGTGGGCGTTGACGTTGAGCACGACCCCACCCCGACGGCGGACGAGGCGACGTATCTGCGCGTGCAACCCGTCCACGGTCAGCGGGTCCACCCCGACCCCGAGCACCTCGACCCGGCCGGGGCGTCTCACGCCCGGCGGTCCAAGGCGCGCAAAATGGCCCCCTCCAGTTCCCGAAACCGCGCCTCCCACGAGTTATCCTGCGCCAGCCGAACCCTGGCCCGGACCTTCTCGTCGGTCTCCGTATGCCGCAGGTTCCGCAGGGCTCTGACGAAGCCTTCGGGATCCCTCTTCAGGTACACGTGGCCCGAGAGTTCTTCCAGGTCCGGAAGCGGGGACGCCACGACGGGCCGGCCGGTTGCGAGGCACTCGTAGGTCTTGGCGGGCGAGATCGCCCGCGTCAGGCCGTCCAACCTGTACGGCAGCACGAAGGCGTCCACACCCGCGAGCGCCGCGGGCAACCGCCCGTGGGAGACCTCCCCGCGGTACTCCACGTCCGATTGTTCGAGAAAACCCTTCTCCGCGCGGGCCGCGTCGCCCACCAACCGCACCCGAAAACCCGCCCGGCGGACCGCCCGCAGGATGTCGAAGTCGAGACGCTCCCGGCCCAAGTGCCCGAAAAAGCACACGGTCTGCGCCGGTGTGGCGCAGCGATGTCCCTGCAGGGCGGCGAACCGTTCGTAATCCACAGCCGGGCCGCTCGGGAAGGCGTCAGGCCTTGCGCGCCTGGCCTTGTCCAGGAGGTGTTTGGAGGTGCAAGAGACGAGGTCCGCCCGCGCGAGGAGTTGTCGCTCGGTGGCTGCTATGTCCTTCGGGACGCCGGGGAAGTGCTCGTAGTCGTCCGCGCAGTCGTAGAGGACGAGGCGGGGGTGGAGCCGGGCGAGCAGGTCCAGCGTCGTGCGGGTCGGCGGGTAGGCCACGACGACGGGGCTCTCGCCGACGAGTTTGCGCAGGTCGCGCGCCACCCGCGGCAAGAGGAACCGGCGGTTCGCCGCCCGGAAGGGCCGGAAGGTCGGCGGCAGCACGAGTGGGGGGTAGACGAAGGGTCCGTCGTCCGGATCTCCTTTTCGGGACCCGCCCCCCCGTAGTCTCACGAAGATTTTGCGCAGGGCGGAGGTACCGGGGTTGGCGAGCCCGGTTGTCTCCACGAAGACGGTGGGGTACCCGGCCCGGTCGAAGAGCGCGGCGAGGGTCTGGTGGCGCTGCCAGAGAAAATCCCAGCGCACGCCGGAGAGGACCACGACGGGTGGCTTGCGCACCGGCCTCTCCTATCCCCGAGTTCCGGTCGCAGCCATCAGGGCGCGGGCGCCGGAGGGATCGGGCATGGCCCCCTCGCCGTAGACGCGGTCCAGCCCGAAGAGGCCCAAGATCTCCAAGGTCCTCTCCAGCCGGCGTCCCGACATCCAGCGACGCCACCCGTCGACGGGGTGACCCCGGGAAGCTCCCCGCCGGCTGGTCGGGGAGGGACGGCCCAACCGACGGAGGACCCTCTCGTCAAAGTCCCGGCCGATAAAGGCGAACAGGTGGCGCAGCTCGGGCTCCGGGTCGAGGAGCAGGTTCTCGTAGAAACACAGGTGGAGGCCGCCGGGTGGGAACTGCCTTAGGGGCACGTAGTTGTCTATGCACCAGAGAAAGAGGTGCCGCTCGAAGGGGTCGCGGGCGGCCAGGATCTCCCTCTCCATCGGCAGCAAGTGGTCCTCTACTAAGTCTTTTTGTCCCATCGTCTCCGAGAGGTTGTCCCGCCACCCTAGCGCGAGCCGGGAGGAGACGACGGCGCCCGGATGACGCACGAGTAGCACGATGGGCATGCCAGGAAAGGTTTCGGCCATCCAGCCCAGCAGGAGGTTCGCCCGGACGTCCTTGACGAGCCGCCGCCGGGCCACGAGCGCGCCGCCCCTGTCCGTCCAAAGGCTCCGGCTCTCACCGGCGAGCAGCCTCCGCGCCGGCGCGAGGAACTCCTCGCGCCGGTCGCCGGTCCTGAGGTACTGCTTGCTCCGGAAGTTCACGAACTCCATGCCTTTCCCGGGGTAGAACGGCTCGAAGACGTTGCGGTAGCGCCGGTCGTGGTTCACGAGCTCGGAGAGCCAGGTCGTCCCGCTGCGCCCGGTCCCGGCAAGAAAGACGGTCCGGCGGTGATCCCCCCTAGCCAGGTCCACGTAGAGGCCGCCCAGGAGCCTACTGAGACGATCCCCGACCACCGAAAGGTTCACAGGCAAACCTGATCTCCCTCAGCCGGGGGCGGTCTCGTCGGCGGCGACGCTCTTCGGAGGGGCCTCCGTCCGGACTAGCCGCACTGCGGCGACGGCGAGCACGAAGAAAAGCATGCCAGCGAGCAAGAGCATGGCAAAGGCCTTAAAGGCGGCGAGCAAACGCCCAGGACGCAGGCCCTGCTCGCCGTCCTCCTCGCGGCCCGCGCCAAAGAGCCGGTACCTGTGGCTCTCACCGCGCCTTATCCCCTCGCGAAAGATACTCGCGGGCGTGACCATCGCATAATCGTACACGTGGGAGGAGGGGGCAGGGCGTGAACCAGGTATGCTCATCCTTTTCGCCGCGGTACCGGCCTAACGGTGGCGGACGACGTGCAGCCCCCGTGATCGCCGGCCCATACCCGGCGGCGCTCTGCACCACGCGGCTTTGATCGTATCCGGAGGGCGGCCTTCAGTACCGCGGGGTTTCTCCGTCGGCGGGCCGGGCACTCGTCTCCGCGGCGGGGTTCCCTCTGGCGGCGAGCTTCGCGGCCACGGCCGCGAGGACGAAGAAGAGCAGGGTCGAAGCCGGGATGTACCAGTGCCACTCGAGTACCGAGGAGACCAGGTAGACCACGAGCGCGGCCACGAGGCCCGCCAGGAGGGGACCGTTCTCTCCCCCCCGTTCCGACGACCGCCATGCGGCCCTCGCGGTGTAGCCCACCAGCAACGCCACGAAGCCCAGCAGGGCCAGGAATCCGAACACGCCGATCTCGGTGCCTTGCTCGAGGTACAGGTTGTGAACCTGCCTAACGTCGTTGGTGTCCGAGCGCTCCTGGAGCCAGGTGTAGCGAAAGGTCCCTGCGCCCGTGCCCGTCAGTGGATGTTGCTTCCAATCCTCCCAGGCCACCTTCCAGTACTCGGTCCTGTAGCCTATGCTCAAGGAGCCGAGCCTCCGGCCGACGTTCTCCGTCTGGGCCGGGTTGCTCGTGAGCTTCTCGTAGGCCTGCCCAATCCCGCCGTACCGGTCCACGACCACGAACGCTCCCGAGGCGACGACCAGTACGGCCCCGCCGAGCACGAGCGCCGCGGCGATCCGGCGGAACCGGACCGTCGGCTCGAAGCGATCGAGCAGCAAGGAGTACCCGGCCTGCAGGACGAAGGCCACCGCCAGCGCCAGGATCAGGTCGTTGCGAAAAGCGGTCCCGGCGGCGACCTTCTGCGCCTCGGAGGCGTCGACGAGCAGGAGCCCTTCGAGGTCCTGCATCCGCCACAAGAGCCAGGCGCCGGGGGCGCACAGCAGCAGCAGGTTGGCGACCATCTGTAGCCGCTCTTTCGCCAGGACGAGGAGCAGGAGCAAGCCAACCCCCAACGACGCGAAGCCGCCGCGGGAGATCGTGAGGTAAAGCGCGATCAGAAAGGCGAGGACGAGGGCGGCGTATAGCCCGCGGAAGACCGCGTTGCGCATCCCGGCCATCCTTCCGAGCGAAAGTACCGCCCCCATCCCGAGGACGGCCGCCGCGGTGTTGGCGTAGCCCAGGGTAGAGTCGATCCTCACGCCGTCGAAAGAGAGGACCGGGTACTCGACGGGGCTTATCTTCTGCAACAACCCGTAGCCCGCGACCGCGGCGACGATCAGAACGGCGATGTCCGTCAGGGGTCCGACCTGCCTCCCCGAGAAGGAGACGGCGGCGAGCGCCAGCGCGAAGGTCGCCAGGTACATCGAGGAGCGCAGGATCTCCTCCACCGTCTCCGTCTCGCTTACGGTCCAGACCATGGAGAGGCCCTTGATCCCCACGAGCGCCGCCAAGAGCGCTACCATCGCCCATCCAGCCCTGGGCACGTCCTGGTAGTAGCCGCGCACGAACAGCGTCGCCAGCAGCACGAGCAGGATACCGGCGGCCACCGGCAGCCAGAGCTCGCTGTCGTAGAGTCCCTCCTCGATCGTCCCGTAGGCCGTGACGGCCAGGAGCGCCAGCAGCACGACGGCCTTGAAGACCGCCAGCACCCGCCCGGGACGGTGTACCTTGCCGCCGTCTCCCGCCTGCGCAGTCCCGGGAAGACGCCCCGCGTTGCCGAAGGATTCGAGCTTCTCCCTCACGCCGACGCCCCTTGGAGAAAGGCGACTACGCGCATCCGTTCAACACTACCCCCAGCAGGTTGACCCCCGCCTCGATCAGGTCGTCTGTGGTTTCGCGGGCGACGCTCTTGGGCGTGCGGGAGGCATGCACGACGAGCAAGACCCCGTCGAAGCCACCCAGAAGGTTCGGGGAACCTAGCACGCCGTCGGCCACCGGGGCGTCGAGAATCACGAGGTCCCTGCCCTCTTCCAGGCCGCGCACGGCCTCGACGAACTTTTCGGTCTGGATCCGTTCCGCGCGGTCCGGCAAAATTGGGCCCGTCGGCACGATAAGCAGCCCCGGCACGATCTCGTAGCCATAGCGCTCGAGGGCCTTGCCGCTGTCCAGGCCGCTGGTGAGCCCCGTGAAGTTGGGCTCGCCGAGGAACCGGTGCAAGCCCGGTTCCTCGAGGTTGCAGTCCACAACGGCGGCCCGCCTTCCCGTGCCGGCCAGGGCGGCGCCGAGCCCCACGCAAACGCTCGTGCATCCGGCGCCGGGCTCCGGGCTGGTGACGACGACGCTACTGGCCCCTTCCGCAGAGAGGAGGTTGTTCGCCAAATCCTCGTAATGCCGCCTCACGGGGGAGTCGGGATCCAGCAGCTCCCGCACCCCGGCACCTGTCAGGGCGCCCAGGCTCACCTCAGCCCTCGACCTCTGCCGAGGAGTAGTCCGGTATGGTCCCGAGCACCGGCGCCCGCAGGTTCAGTTCGGCGTCGCGAACGCCCCGCCAACCGCTGGCCCGACCCTCCAGCAGCAGCGCGGCGGCGCCCCCGAGCAGCAACCCCGCCCCGGCGGCGAGGGCCGCGTAGATCAGTGGCCGCGGTCCGGAGCCCTCCGCTGGCGTGACCCTCCCCTCCAAAGAGGCGTCCGCCACCAGCGTTCCGCCCGCGAGTCGCCCGTCGTTGAGCTTATCTGCCCTCTGCACAAACACCCCGGCGTAGGCGTTCGCCGCGCGGGCCGCCTGCTCGGGTGTGAGCCCGGAGAACCGCACCCGCAGCCCAGTCTCGCCGTTCCGGGTCGCGAACCGCGGGTCGAGCCGCTCCGCGAACTCCGCCGGACCGCGCTCCCAGCCAGCCCGGCGCACCACCTCCGGCATCACCTTCTGCATGGCGACGCGGCCCTGGACCTCCTGCATAAAGGTCTCCCGCGCCTCCTCGTCGCTCAACTCTTCCTCGGGCGTCACGCCCACCGCCGCCTCGGCGGTGTACACCGGGTCCCGAAACAGGCCCAAAAGCAACGCCGCGCCCGCGAGGATCAGCACGACGCCGATAACCATCAGGCGCCGCTCCTGCAGAACGTACAGGATCTCGGGGAGCGAGGGGTCGCCCCGACGTCCCCCCTGCCAGCCGCGCCGGCTACTGGATGTCACTGTTCACCACCTGCCCGCGGTAAGCCTCGGGGTCCGTCTCCAGAAGCCGCAGCAGCGCCGGCGCCTGCTCAAAGGGGCTCCGCGCGATTATCTTGGCTGCCCGGCCGTAACTGCCCTGGACCACCAGGGCCTCGGCGAGGGCGAGGTCCATGGACCCCACAAGCCTTTCGCGCTGCGCCTTCAACGGCCCTTCAAGGGCCTCGATTCCCGCGGAGGCCCGTCGCCGGGCTTTCTTTATCGCCTTGTACCCCTCCCTCGGCTCGCCGGTGCGCACGTAGATTCTTCCGAGGTCGTAGAGGTCCGTGTAGGAGATCTCCCCTGCCGCCTCGACCTTCTCGTACTTCCGCTTGGCTTTCTCCAGGTTTCCCCTCCTCAAGTGCAACTTGGCCAGCCCGCTCCTGGCTGCGTGCGCCTGGGGGTTGAGCTCTAGGACCTTGCGATAGTTCTCCTCGGCGGCCGCGAGATCGTCGAGCGCGAACTGCAAAGACGCCAGTTCCAGGTAGGTTATGTAGTTATTCGGATCCCGATCCACCGCATCCCGGAGGGCGCCGACGGCCTCCTCGTTTTGTCCCCGCAGTTGGAATATGTAAGACACGTCCTCCAGCGGTTCCGGGTCGAAGGGGTCCATGCGTCCAGCCGCCCGCGCGGCCTCCAGACCGCCCGGCAAGTCCCCGGCGGCGATCAAACGCCGCTCCTCCCCGAGGTAGTAATCGGAGAGGTACAAAGACATCGCCAGCAAAGCCAGCACAGCCACCAGAAAACCCGCAGACAACCTGAAAACCATACGCCCCGAATCTCGTCCGTACCACGCATGAGGATATCCACTATACCCCCCGAATACAAGGAAACCCAACAGCCGCAAAGAGCCCGGCGCGAAGTCGGGCACGAAAAAAGACGGGCCCCCGAAGGGGCCCGTCCTGTGATGCTGCGTTCGGTTAGTTAGTTACCGAACGATCCTGCGGGCCAGAAGGCCACCGGCCACCAGCAGGGCGCCAGCACCGAGCGCGAGCAGCGAAGCGCCACCCGTCTCGGGGAGCACCTCCTCCTCGACAGCGGCGGTAGCGGAGGCGGTAGCGGAGGCGGTAGCCTCGTACTGGGCCACTACAGGGGCCGCCGCGGCGGGGATGCTCTCGATAGCTCCTTCTTCCACGCACTCAACGACCGCAGCCTGCGTCACGCCCTGCTCCTGCGCAACCTCGGCGATAGCCGCGGAGTTATTCGCGGCCACGGCGTCGGCGTTGCCCGACTGCTGCTGGGCGACGTCGCCGAACGAACCGACGATGTTCGAGCAGATGGCGCTGACGTTGTACTGCGCGTTATTGTTCCCGACGGCGCTTTGGATGGTGCCCTGCGCCTGCTGCGCGAAGGCCGGGGCAGCGGCGGCCAAAGCCATGGCCAACATGGCCGCCAACAACATTACTTTCCTCAACTTCGTTACCTCCTGCTCGACAAATACCTACGCGAAGCATTTTCGTACCCGGACACTCTAATGTCAACACCATTCCCCGTATTCTTTCCTATTTTCTTAAAATTACTTAACAATTTAAGGGGGCGGCGAGGCCGCAAGCCGGGCGTGTTGGGCCCTTTCCGCCAACGGCTGGAGGGACCGCGTCTCTTTCAAGACCCCGCGCTGCTGGATGTGTAGAGGTAGAACGTCTGCCGCTCGTCGGCGTTCAAGAAGATCTTGCCCCCGCCGCACCTGCCCGCGTAGCCACCTCCGGCGTGCTCCGCGGTCGTGACGGATGCCAAACAAGAAGGCCATGCGCCTCATGCGAAAATCCCCCTGCTCTGCAAAGCTCCGACCCACATGTCAACCGATCCGCGCGGCAGTCCCGGTACGAACCGACACAAGCCGGGAACTTAGGGACCGGCTCCTTAGGGACCGGCTCCCGTAAACGTGCGGTAGCTCGCGAGGGACATCCCCTGCATGGCGGCGCGGGCGGTACCCTCCCCGGTCCCTTCCACCATCACCACTATAAAGTAGGCGTCCTGCGTCCGGCGGGAGCCGTTCGGGAAGACCAGGCCGGCGTCGCCGAAGGTGGCGCCGTAGGAGCCGATCTTGTGAGCGACCTTCGCGCCCTCCGGGAGGGGTTGGGGCAGGCGGTCCTCGAAGTCGGTGTTCGTCATCAGGCCCAGCATCTCGGAGGAGAGCTCGGGGCTCGTGTAGGAGGGGTCCGAGATCTTCTGCAGCATAAGCAGGACCTCGTTAGGGGTGGTGGTGTTCGGGATCCAGTACTCCGTCGAGCGGGCGCCCACGCGCTGGAGCTCGGAGCGGATGTAGTTCCGGCCCAGGTAGCGGTCGAGCATCTTCCAGGCTGTGTTGTCGCTCTCCTCGATGAGGAAGGTCGCGCACTCGCGCAAAGTCATGGTGTAACCGACGGGCTTTGTGTACAGGGAACCGGTGCCGTAGGCCTGCACGTCGGAGGCCTGCATGGAGATCTCATCGTCCAGGTCCACCTCGCCGGCCGCCGCCGCCCGGTAGAGCGCCATGAGGACCGGAAGCTTGTTGAGGCTCGCGGCCAGGAAGCGCCCGTCTGGTTCGATCGAGACGGTCTGGCCGGTGGACGGGTCGAAGACCACGACCCCGTACCTGCCCGGGTATGCCTCGGCCATCCGCTCTAGCCTCTCTCGCAACTGCACCTTCTCCGCAGCGGAGATCCCGGCTTGCGTGTTGGATCGGGTCTCGGCCCGGGAGTCGGAGCCCGACCCTTCCCCGGCGGACTCGGTCGCGGCCGGCGGCTGGAGGCGGGGTTCGGCGACGGGGGCCTGGGCGCGGGTGACGGGATCCTCGCCCGTTGAGGCCAGCAAGAAGAGCAGCCCGGCCAGGAGTACGGCGACGGGAAAAATCAGGAGCAGGCTTCGTCTGGAGACCCGTTGGCGGGTTTTCTTCAGTTGCTTGCGGCGTTGCCCCCGCTCGCGGCGGGAGAGCCCCGTCTCCTTGGGCGGATCCGGTCTGGGCGGCGGCGCGTAGATCCCTATCCCCCTCGTAATCCGGCGCGGGGGCGCCGGGGCTACTTGTTTATCGCCCGGATAAAGGTAACGATAAAAATGGCCGAGATCAACATCAGGGCGCCGGCCGCGATCAATCCCAAAGCAACGAAGAAGATGGTATTCGCCTGGTCCAAGGTCTTCGCCGCCCAGACGAAGGCGAAGAGCGCAGCGAAGAAGGTGAGCAGGATCAGGATCATGCCACCCGGCAGGTCCTTTATCTGTATGGCGGTCTTCTCGACCGCGTAGGCGAGCCGCCCCTTGGTCGGGTAGCCCGACTCCCGCACGCTCTCCACGGCCCGCCGGAACTCCCCTTCCCCCGCGAGGCCTATGACCCGCGAGAGGTAGTACGCCTCGGCCGGGGGCTTGCCCATCCTCAGGAGCTCCAGGTAGTTGCGCCGGTACAACTCGACGGCGCCAGAGTGCGGCGAGGCGAGCTGCTTCAAGAAGGCGTGGGTGTCGAGGCGTGTGGCGTAGTGGCGGGCCTCGTGCTGGGCGGCGCGGGCCTCGCGGCTCTCGGAGCGCCGCCCCGAGATCTCCGTGACCTCCAGGAAGAACATCTCGCGAGAGAATTCCAGGGCGCTCTGGCGCTCGCGGCGGCGGGCGGAGATCTCCGTCCGGATGCCGCGCGAACGGTACTCCTCGCGCCGGAGCAGGTAGACCTGCTCCTGGTAGAAGTCCCTCTCCTGCAAAGAGCCCGCCGAATCCCGCAGCCTGTAGGCTTCTTCGAGCGTCTCCGGTATCCTGCGCTCTTCCATAAAAACGTGTTTACCCTAAGCTCTCGATCTCACGCGCCGAAACCTCCTCCCGGGCCCCGAATGATAACACGCCCCCCCCCCGCCACGACACCTAACCACCCTCTTCGAGCCCGCGCTGTTCGGCGTCCTCGGCCTGCCAAAGACCGTAGAAGATGCCGCCCCCCCGCACCCGCACGTCGAGGTGACCCTTCGCGGCGAGCTCCTTGAGCATCCCGTCCGCCTCCTCCACGGTCAACGAGGTCTCTATAGCGGCTTGGGTAGGCGTTATCTCCTGGTGCTCGCGCAGCACGGAGAGCAACTCGCGTTCCTTGGCGTTTTTCGGCAGCGGCTCCGAGCGGGTCTCAACAAGCCCGGCCACCCCCCTGGCGAACACGCCGAAAGCCGGAAAGACCGCCCACCCGAAGACGAAGATCAGCCACCAGAAATGGGTGAACGCTATAAGCAGCGCCGCGGAGAGCAAGATCAGGCCCCCCGTGACCACGCCGGTTACGGCCTGCGCCTTCGGGCTCATGCCCCCGATGTCTATGCCGAGGCCGTTCCAGAGATCGTCGGAGTCCGAGCCCCGGCGGGCGTGCCGCTCCCGCCTCTTATCTAGCTCGCGATCCGGCTTCTGCTCCAAGGTCGACCTCCGGCCCCAATATAGCAGCAGCCCCCGGACCGGACCACGCCCCGCATGGCGCGAACCCACCCAGATGCTAACCTGCCCGTGCAGGCCAGACGGAGGATCTCCATGGAGACGAAGAGACGGATAGAAGAGTCGAAGGACGCTCTGTTGGGGGAACTAGAAGCGTTCCTCAGGATGCCCTCGATTTCCGCCCGGAAGGACGATAACGGAGGCTTTCGGGCGTGCGCGCGATGGGTGGCGGACAAGCTGCGCGATGCGGGCGCCGACGCCCGCATCCTAGAAACGGAGGGCCACCCGGTCGTCTATGCCGAGATCGGCGCCGGGGACCGCACGCTCCTCTCCTACGGCCACTACGACGTGCAGCCGCCGGAGCCGCTGGACCTCTGGGAGAGCGACCCGTTCGAGCCCACGGTTCGCGACGGCTCCCTCTACGCCCGTGGCGTCGCCGACGATAAGGGCGACGTCCTCGCTCGCATCCAGGCCCTGCGCCTATATATAGAAGAGCACGGTCCGCTCCCCTTCAAGCTCAAGTTCCTCATCGAGGGCGAGGAGGAGGTAGGCAGCCCGAACCTGGCGGCGTTCGTCCGCGCGAACAAGATGCTTCTCACGGCCGACGCCTGCCTGTGGGAGGGCTCGATGAAGGACGAGGCCGGACGGCCCAGCATCGAGTGCGGCACGAAGGGGATGGCCTACGTCGAGCTACGGGCCAGGGGCGCCTCCCACGACCTGCACAGCATGTATGGCGGCGTCGCGCCCAACCCGGTGTGGCGGCTCGTGCAGGCCCTGAGGACCATCAAAGACGAAAGCGGGGAGATCACGCTCGACGGCTTTGAGGAGCTTATAGAACCCCCGACGGATAAGGAACTCGAAGCGATGGGGAAGATTCCCTTCGACGACGACGCCCTGAGAAAGCTGTGGGGCGTCGAAGCCCTGGACAGGAAACTCACCGGCGAGGCCGCCCTGAAGGAGATGCTCCTGCGCCCGACGGCGAACATCGCCGGCATCCAGGCCGGCTACACCGGGCCCGGCTCGAAGACCATCGTCCCGTCCGAGGCGTTCGTGAAGATGGACTTCCGGCTCGTGATGGGCCAGAACCCCGGCCCCGTGCTGGAACTCCTGCGCGACCACCTCGACCGGCGAGGCTTCGACGACGTCGAGGTGGTCGACCTGCACGGGGTCGAGGCGGCCAAGACGCCCGTCGATTCGCCCGTGGTTCGGACGGCCGTCGGGGCCTGGGAGGACCTCGGGCGCGACGACGCGGTGGTCTTCCCGACCATCGGGGGGAGCGGCCCGACCTCGCTCTTCGCGACGGAACTCGGGATACCCACCATCATGGCCGGCAACGTGGCGAACGCGGGGAGCCGCATCCACTCACCCAACGAGTCGGTCCGCCTCGACGACTACTTCGAGGCCGTCGGCTACTTTGCCCGCTTCTTCGAACGTTTCGGCGGGGAATCGGTTACGCCTTGACGGAGAAGAGCGGGGGGCTCGACCTCCCAGAGCGCGTCCGGCGGAGCCTGGCCTCGGCTGTGCTCGATCGCGGGGCGCAGGCGCGCATGGTGTCGACGCAGGGACGGGAGTCCATGAGGCCGCCGAGGGGGCACGTGGTGGTGGCGGCTTCGCGGGCGGAGATCGACGTCATCAGGGGACCGGCCCGTATCGTGCGCCAGCTGGAGTTCTATAAGACATTCTACGGCCCCGTCGTGCGCCTGGCCTTCACCGTCTACCCGGCCGACGGCGAACCCTTCTCTGCGGCGACCCTGCTGGACGTCAGCCAGGTCTCGGGCGACGCCGCCCTTTCTGGGCTCGGGCGGCAGAAGGACATGTTCTTCCACTTCTACCACGAGGAGGACGGCGACCTCGTCTACGACTTCTCAAAGGAGATCCCTAACGCAGAGCGCCAGCGCGGCGAGGCCAAAAAGATCCTCAAGATGGCCCGCGACGCCTACGCCGGCACGCCGCAAAAACGCCGGAGCTTCCGGACGGCCGTCGGCCTGGCGGAGCGGCAGTTCGAGCCGGTGGTCTCTGAACCTGATGCGGAGGATCAGGGTTAGGCGGTTAGTCTTCGGCTGGCCTCCCGCGTATACTTCCGGCTATGCTGGCGGGGAGCGGTTCCAAGGATTTCGTCGCAAGGATAAGCCAGGCGCTGGGCGACGCCGGGCGCAGGGGCATCCATGTGACCGCTGGCGCCGGAACCTGCGACATGGAGATGCAAGAGCTCTCCCTCCGGGCTTCCGAGAACGGCGGCGCCTCCGCTGGGGGGCCGAGGCATCTGGAGGGCAAGCCGCGGGCGGTGGATCCCGGCGAATCCGACGGTGTTTCTAGGCTCTGCTACTTTCTCGACGGGGTGCAGTCCACGCACGAGGTCGGGCGCATCGGCCCCGTCCCCATAGTCGCCACCACGGTCGCCGCCGCCATCGTCAACCGCTGCGACCGCCGGTTCTCGCGGATGCCGTTCGAGGTCCCGCCCGCCGTGGTGCGGGCCATCATCCTGCCGCTCGGGGTTGACGAGAAAGTGGACGCCTTCCACGGCCTGCTGGCCCGGGAGGGTCTCGCGGCGCTCGGGCACGAGGAGGTGATGGAGGCGTCGGACCTCGTCCTCGACTCGACGGAGTACGCGCCGCTCGTGGACCCGGCCGACTACGTGGGGATGAAAGCGATGGCCTACGGCCGGGCGCGGAGCTTGCGGGAGCGGCTAGAGGGCGAGATGCTCCGGCAGTGGGAGGGCGATGACCGGGCGCTCGAAGACGAGCTGGGTTGGATCGCCGTGGACGGCCAGCTCCGGGACATAAGGGAGGCAAACCGTCGGGTCGTAGGGATTATCAAGACCGTCGCCCGCCCGGAGTTCCGTGGCGAAGAGGTCGGCGTGCTGCTCGACCTCGAAGCCGGGAAGCGGACGACGAGCTTCGTTCCCGGCTGGCAGACGAACCTGGGACCCGTCGAACAGCGTACCTCCTGGTATCTCAGGATGTGGCCCCAGCAGCGGGGCGCGGACGCCCTGGGTTCGTTGATGAGGATCGAGGCTTCGAGGGACACGCGTCCGGAGCAGGTGGACGAGATCAGCCGCTGGGTGCTCGCCGAGCGGGCGCCCCTGGCGAAGCCCGACCCGAGGTGGCCGGCCATGATCTACCCCATCCATTACGTCGAGAAAATACTGAAACCCCACGTGCAGGGCTCCGAGCGGGCCTACTCCAGACTCGAACGCCAACTTGCATCCGACGGAGGAAGCTAGATGCTACACGACCACTTCCTCGACCTGGACCTCGGCCCGATCGGCCGCGTCGTAACCAGCGAGGACAGCCCCGCCACCGCCCATGAGTTCTTTTTCTGGGCCGCCGAGACCCCCGCGGCCCAGAAACTCGACATCGGCCACATCGTCGCCGCCGAAGCCGAGGACGCCACCGCCGTCGCCGTCCTCGACGACCCGCGTCGGTACTCGGACCTCCAGTCTTTCCTCGACGACTTCTACGCTTACGATGGAGACCCCGCGCTGGAGGCACTATCGGAGAGGGTCGAGATCTTGGTCTTCCGAGCCCGCGTCCTCGCCACCAAGCACCGCCACAAGAAGAAGAAGTCCAAGCGTCCGGTCCGCACGGGCCCCGTCTTCTTCGCCACGAACCTGGCCATCGAGTACGCGCTCGGCACGGATGACTTCGCCGAGCACAAGATACCCATGCTCCTCCACGAGAACGGCAACGAGATAAACGGTAGCCCCCAGCGCACCCCCCTCTTCGTGGACGGCGACTACCTCTTGGGCCCCGAGGCCGGCCACCTGAACGTCACCGGCATGAGCGGCCTTTCCACGAAGACCAGCCATGCCCTCTTCACCATCGCGAGCACCTTCCAGACCGTGAAGGACAAAAAGGTCGCCGCCCTCATGTTCAACGTCAAGGGCGCGGACCTCCTTTACCTGGACAAGCCCGTCGAGGTGGACCCCGATGAGGACCCCGAGCTCGCCGACCGCTACAAGAAGGCCAACCAGAGGGCCCTCCCCCGCGAGGACCGCGAGATGTACGAGTGTTTGGGCCTCGAGATAAAGCCGTTCGAGAACCTGCGCATCTTCGCGCCGCTAGCCTTCGGCAAGGACGGCGGCGGCGGCCTCGTCCACGCTGCCGACCTCCGCACCAAGGACCTCAACACCCTGCGCAACGCCCGCGGCGAGGACACTTGCGTCCATCCGATAGTGTGGGACCTAGAGGACGTGCTCCCGCACGCCGGGCGCATCTTCGACCCGACGGACTACGACGACAAGTTCAAGGGCTTCGTCGAGCACCTGCGGGCCGTCCCGGTCCGGACCATGCGCGGCTTCCATGCGCAGGTGGATGAGGCCTTCGAGTACTTCGAGGAAAGCGAAGGCTCCTACTGGAACGGCCACCACCAGGCGACCATAGCCAAGGTTCGTAACCGCTTTGGCGTCCTGCCGAGCAAATGCGCCGGCCTCCTCGTCCACGGCCGGGTCGAGTACGGCGATTCGCCGCAGGTGGACGGCCCCTTCGAGGACCGCGAGATGCGCGTCGTGGACATCTCGCACCTAGCAGGAGTCCCCCAGGACCTCGTCGTCACCAAGGTCATAAACAGCGTCTGGGAGATGGCCGAGCAGGGCCGCCTCGGCGTGGACAAGCTCGTCATCTTCGTCGACGAGCTCAACAAGTACGCCCCCTCCGGCTCCAGAACGAGCAGCCTCAAAGACACCCTCGTGGACATAAGCGCCCGCGGGCGCCACCTCAACCTCACCCTCTTCGG
>CADCUZ010000092.1 GCA_902806015.1 uncultured Rubrobacteraceae bacterium | reverse complement strand
GTTCGCCTGGCCTCCGGGGCTCATATCTGGAGCTTGATGAGTACGATGGCCAAGCTCGCGCCCGCCAAGATGACGGCCAGCAAACCGAAGACCGGCGCGGTGTAGTTTCGTTCCGGCTCCGAACCGGCGCGGTCCGCCCGTAAGTGGGGCGGACCGCACCGTTTAACGACCTCGATTCGGGGTGCCCGGCCGGCGTTCCGCGAAGAGGTCAAGGAGCGCTTTGCTAGGCACCTGGACGAGGAGGTGCGGGTGCTGAGGCGGGCGGTGCGCAAGGTGATTCGGGCCTCCGGCGACGAGCCGCTGTCGGAGGGTGCGAACGACTGACGGCGGCGGGATGCTGCTCCGCTGAGGGGTTGGTGTCCACGATCCTGTGTTTCGAGGCTCTAGCTGGCTCGCCGCACCTGCGGCGAGCCGTAATGTCTGGGACGCATAGGTTGACTAACCTCGATGGGTGAACGCCCCCTGAATCGATTCTCGAGTCGTCGTTGCCGGCGGGGGCGGGACGTGCCTTGTGGCATGCTGCGATCCCGCCGCAGCCCTCGCTGACAAAACCTTCCCGCGCAGTGGCGTAACCTGATTGGCAGAAGGGGTGCGTTTCGCGACCGCTCGCGAGCGGCGGCTAGTCGGCGGACCCGGCCCTCCTGAGAAGATTTCTTGCGGGTTACCCTCATACGACCGACCCGAATGCCCTACCCGTCGTATCGGGCGCGGGGGGCTCGCTGGTATTCTGCGCACGTGGAAGAACGGCGTCGCACTCGGCAAAGAGCGGTGCAAGGGGGAGACCAACGATAGTGGACGTGTTGGCCGCCCTGATACCGCTGGTCCTTGCCCTTCTTGCGGCCCCCGCCGCGCTACTTGCCGGGGCCCTGAAGCCCGCTTATGCGGCCCCGGTAGGGACGACCTTCGCCGCCCTCGCCGCCCTGGCGACTCTGTGGGGGTGGCTTTCGGGTGGGGGCACCTTGGACATCGCCTGGGTGCCGAGCTGGAACGTGCGCTTCACGGTCGCCCTGGACGGGCTCGCGGCGCTGTACGCCCTGCTGGCGACGGGGATCGGCTTCGCGGTGCTCGTCTACTCCTCGCGCTACCTGCCGCTCCACCTGGAGCACGAGGGGCGCCCGCCCTCGGACGGCACGGCATTCTACTTCTTCTTGCTGCTCTTCATGGGCTCGATGGTGGGGCTCGCGATGGCTCAGGACCTCATACTCGTCTTCGTCTTCTGGGACCTCACAGCCATCGCCTCCTACTACCTCATAGGCTTCGACCGCCACAAGGAGGAGTCGCGGGCCTCGGCGCTCATGGCCCTCCTGGTCACCGGGATCACGGCGGTGCTTCTCCTTATCGGGGCGCTCCTGCTCTACGCCGCCCACGGGACCTTCTCGGTGGCGGAGTTGGCAGGACTCGTCGAGCCGGGACCGCTGCTCACGGGCTCGGGCCTCCTCATCGCCGTCGCAGGGCTCGCGAAGGGCGCCCAGGTTCCGCTCCACTTCTGGTTGCCGCGGGCGATGGCGGCGCCCACGCCGGTCTCCGCCTACCTCCACTCGGCGGCGATGGTCGCCGCGGGGGTCTTGCTGGTCGGGCGGGTCTACCCGCTCCTGCAGAGGAGCGAGGTCCTTCTCGACGCGCTTCTGGTGGTCGGCATGGCCTCTATGGCGGTCGGCGGCATACTCGCGCTCACGCGGGACGTCCTAAAGCAGCTGCTCGCCTACTCCACCATCGCCCAGTACGGCTTCGTGGTCAGCATGTACGGCTTGGGCGGTTCCTACGGCGCCGGCGGCGCCGCTTTCTACGTGATCACCCACGCCGTCGCCAAAAGCGCCCTTTTTCTCACCGCGGGCGCCGTCACCGAGGCGACCGGCCAGGACCGCCTCAGCGAACTCGGGGGCCTGCGGAAGCCGATGCCGCTCCTGGCGGTGGTCTCCGGATTAGCGGCGGCCACGCTCACCTCGCTCCCCCTGACGGTCGGCTTCTTCGCGGACGAGTTCTTCTTCGCCGCCGCGCTCGAACGCGGCTCCCTCTTTGTCGGCCTGGCGGTGGTGTCCGCGGCGACGACGCTGGCCTACACCTGGCGGTTCTGGAGCGGGATCTTCCTTGGGGAAATTCACGCCGCGGCGCACCGCGTACCCGGGCTGCTTGTGGTCCCGGTCGCGGCGCTCGGCGCCATCGGGCTGGTCGGGGGCTTCTTCACAGGCCCCTTCGAGGGGCTGGCCGAGGCGGCCGGCGAGGTCTCTTTCGTGGCCCCGACGCCGCTGGACGCCTCGTACCACCTTGAGATCCTCCCCGAGTACGTCATGGCGCTGGCGGCCTACGCTCTGGGCGCGGCGATAGTAGTCTCGCGCCCGGTCTGGTCGCGGGCAGCCCTCGAACTAAGCAGGCTCGGGGCGCTTGTGGGACCGGAGCGGCTGTACGGGCTTACCGTCCAAGGGCTCAACCGCCTCTCGGATGCCGTTCACCGGCTGGAGATCCGCCGCCCGCGGGGCCGCGTCGCTTCCGTGCTCGTGCCGACGGCCGTGCTGGTAGGCGTGGCCGTGCTGGCGAGGCCCGGAGCCGGCGCCTACCGGGTGGGGGAGTTCCGGGCGGAGGAGGCGCCGCTGATGCTGGCGATGCTGGCGGTGGCCGTAGCTTCTATCACTACGACCTTCGTCCGGCGGCACGTCACGCTCGCGCTGGTGCTCTCGTCGGCGGGCTTTGTGCTGGCCGTGGTCTACGCTCTCTACGCGGCACCGAACGTGGTGCTCGTGGCGGTGCTGGTGGAGACCATGCTCACGGTGCTGCTCGTCGCCACCCTGCAGCTGATACCTTACGACGTTCTGCACCGCCAGGCGGAACTGCCGCCCGTAAGGTTGGCCCGCAAGGTTCTCGTTTCGGCGGTCGCGGGCGCCTTCGCCTTCGTGGTCGCCTGGGGGGCGCTCTCGCAGCCGCCGGCCGGGCAGACCGTCGCCGAGGATCACGTGAGGCTCGCCCCGGAGGCGCACGCCAGCAACGTTGTCACGGCCATCCTCGCGGACTTTCGTGCGCTGGACACTTTGGGCGAGATCACCGTCGTCGCCCTGGTCCTCCTCGGGGTGGCGACCCTGCTGGGCGAGGCGAGGCCATGGGTGCCCCCGGCGGGCAGCGGACCGGTCAGCGGCGTCTGGGAGTCGCAGCCGGCGGCGAGAGTGGTGACACGGGCCGTGGCGAGGCTACTCTACCTGCCGACGCTCCTCGTCGCCGCGGCCATCCTCGTCAAGGGCTTCGCCGAGACCGGCGACGGCTTCTCCGCCGGGGTGGTGGCGGCTCTGGGCGTGCTGCTGCGGTATCTCGCCTTCGGGCACGAGGAGGCTAAGAGTCTCCTGCCCGTGCGGTACGCCACCGCGATCGCGTTCGCAGGGCTGCTCGTCGCCCTGTCGGTCGCCGCCTTGCCCCTGTTCTTCGGGGAGGCGATCCTGACCCACAGCCCGCCGCCCGGCACCGAGCCCGTTCACCTCGGGACCCTGGAGCTCATGACCGCAGTCCTCTTCGACTCCGGGGTCTTCTTGCTGGTCTTCGGCTTCGCGGTCGGGGTGGTGTCGTTCTTCGCCCACGCTAACGAAGCCGCCGGGGAGGAAGGGTACGCGGGCCCGGAGGGGGCTTCGGAAGGGGATGAGGAGCGGTGACCCTCTACTCCGCCCTCGTATTCGCGGCGGTCTTCGCCTCCGGGACGTTCCTGCTCCTCCAGCGCGACCTCACGCGGGTGGTCGTCGGGATAATCCTCGTCTCCAACTCGGCTGTCCTCTTCATAATCTCGGCAGGGCTCACGCGCGGCGTCGCCCCGATCCACCCGCGTGAGGAGGCGGACCCCGTGAGCGACCCGCTGGTCCAGGCGATGGCCCTGACCGCCCTGGTCATAGGCTTCGCCGTCGCAGCGCTCCTACTTGCGATGGTCTACCGGCTCTACGTCACGCACCACACCGTGGACGCGGAGGAGATCGCGGACTACGAGATGCGCCAGGCCGAGGCCCTGGAACGTGCGGACGATACCCAGGGCGAAGAGGTGCCGGCGGAGGAGCAGGACGCGGAGCCAAGAGAAGAGGCGGCGGCGCGAGAAGATTCGGAGGCGCGGTGACGGGATCATCGACGAGCCAGGTTCTCCTCGTCCTCCCGGTCGGCATCCCGTGGGTGCTCGCAGTGGTGCTGGCCCTCCTGGACGGCCGACGCCGGTGGGTCGGCCTCCTGGCGGCGGCGGGCCTCGGAGCGAGTTTCGTCTCGCTGGTCTGGTTGGCCTTCGTGGTGCTCGGGGAGGGGCCGATCACCACGGTCGCCGGCGGATGGCCGGAGAACGTGGGTATCTCGCTGCGGGCCGATGCTCTGGGCGTGGTGTTCGCCCTCGTCTGCATCGGGATAATCCTGGTATCGCTGCTCTACGAGCTCCCCCTAGGGGTGCGCTGGCGCGCCTTCCCGGCGCTGGTGCTGCTCGTGGCCGCCGGTCTCACGGGCCTCTTCCTGACGGGGGACGCCTTCAACTTCTACGTGTTCTTCGAGATATCCATGACCGCGTCATTCGTCCTGACCGGCTACCGGGAGGAGGACTACCAGGTGAGGGGCGCCTTCCTCTTCGCGGTCGTCAACCTGCTCGGGTCGGTCTTGTTCCTCATCGGGATCGCGGCGCTCTACAGCATCACCGGCAGCCTGGACATGCGGGTGATCGCCGAGAGGACGGACGTGCTGGAGCCCAGCTCGGTGATCGCCATAGCTGCGCTCATCTTCGCGGCGTTTTGCCTCAAGCTGGGACTCTTCCCATTCCACTTCTGGCTGCCGGCGGTCTACGTGGGCAGCCACGCGCCGGTGGCCGCGATCCTGTCGGGTGCTTTGGCGAACATCGGGAGCTACGGGCTCCTGCGCTTCGGCGGCGGTATCCTTCCCCGTGAGCTGGAGTTCGGTTCGACGGCGGTGCTGGTCCTCGGGACCGCGAGCATAATCTACGGGGCGCTGCAGGCGATCTCGCGCCGCGACACGTCGGAGGTGATGGCCTACTCGGCCATCGGGCAGGTCGGCTACGTCCTTTTGGCCTTGGGCGTCGGAGGACCGGCGGGGTACACGGCGGCCGTACTCTACTCGGTCGTGAACTCGCTGAACAAGGGGGTGGTCTTCCTCGCCGCCGGGCTGCGCGGGCCGCTGGTCGGCGGGGCTTTCGCCGTCGGGGCCTTCTCCATCGCGGGCGTGCCCCCGGCGGCCGGCTTCGTCGGCAAGATAGCGGTCTTCAAGGCCGCCATCGCGGAGGATTCGCTGCCTGCGGGCCTGGCCCTCGTCGCCCTGATCTTCCTCGGCGGAGCGCTGTCTTTCCTGTACTCGTTCCAGGTCTACCAGCGGCGGTTCATGAAGCCGGGGAGCGAAGGCAAGCCGAGCCCGCGGGCGGCGCGCTGGCTGGTGGTCGCTTTAGCGGCCCTCGTGGTGCTCCTGGGACTCTGGCCCGAGCCGCTGGTCTACCTGAGCGGGGCGGCGGCCGACGTCCTGGTCGGGGGCGCCGGGTGACGCGCTACGTCGCGGCCGTCGTGGTCCTCACGCTCGTCTACGCGCTCGCGCTTGGAAGCTTCCACCCCTGGGACCTTCTCTTCGGCGCCAGCCTCTCCGCCGCGCTGCTCTTCGCGTCCCGGCGGTTCGTCTTCGGGTCCGACGGTACGGCTCCGCTGCCGGCCGGCAGCGGACTCACCTTGCTCGGGCGCGCGGTGGCCTTCGTGCCGTTCGCCGTCGCCGTCTTCCGGGAGATACTGGTGGGTAACTGGGAGGTCACGCTGGTGACGCTGCACCTGCGGCCCCTGGTGAGGCCGGGCATAGTGGCCGTCCCCATCGGGGGGAGGACGCCGACCGGGGTGGCGGTATGGGCGGTGGTCACGGGGCTCCCGCCGGGCTCCTTCTTCGTGGACGTGGACCGGGAGCGGGGGGTAGTGTTGATCCACGTCCTGGACGCCCGAGATCCCCAAGCCTACCGGAATCAACAGGAGGACTTCTACCGCCGCTACCAGAGCAAGGTCTTCCCGTGAGCCCTTGAGGAGGTTCTTTTGCACGAGATAGTCTTCTACCTGGCCTTCGCGTGGATGACCGTCCTGCTCGTCGTGGGCGCGGCGGCGGTGATCCGGCTGCGCTCGACGGCGAGCCGCATCCTGGCCCTCGACACCCTGACCCTGATACTCGTCGGGCTACTCGTGCTCTACGCCGATGCGAACCGCTCCTCGTACTACATGGACGCGGCGCTAGTCCTCTCGCTTTTGGCCTTCGTGGCGACCCTCGTACTCACCCGCTACCACGGGGAAAGGAGGATCTTCTAATGGCCTCCGCCGTGGCGTCCGCCCTCTCGCTCACACTCCCGTACTTGGCCGACGCCCTCGTGATCCTGGGCCTCTGGGTCATGACCGTCGGAGTGTATGGTGCGATCCGGATGCCCGACACCTACACCAAACTGCACGCCGCGAGCAAGGCCGTATTCTTGGGCGTGATCTCTTTTTGCGCCTCCTCGGCGGTGACGGGCGATCCGGACATAATCTACAGGGCGATCCTCATAGCGGCGTTCTTGCTCGTCACCACCCCCATCTCGGCCTTCGTGATCGCGCGGGCAGCCTTGCTGCGCGGGGAGAGGATGGAGACCCCCAGTGCCCTCGACGAGTCGGGCAAGGACCTACCGGAGGCGGCTGACCGTTGATGGCATCCAGCCCCCTCCAACTGCGGGATGCTGGCCGACAAGGTCATCAACGGCTACCGGGAGGCGGCCCGCGCAATCCGTAGCACGCTAAAAATAGCCTTATCTACCATCGCCGAAGGAAAGTGACATTTTATGCCTACAGGCGATCTGCTGGGCACGAAGACACTCCTGGCCACCGATGGCTCTGAGGAGGCGGAGCTCGCCGCGCGGCCTGCGGCCGACCTGGCTGCCAAAACCGGCTCCGAGTTGCACGTCGTCCACGTCCCCGTCTTGCCCCCGAGATCCTCCACGAACCCTTAAGCTTCGACACTGCCGCGCGGGAGGAGTTCGAAAGTAGGGGGCGAGCGAGGCTCGACGAGTTGGTGAGAAGGCCCGAGACCTCCGGCGGAGTGGTCGGAGGGGCCCACTTCAGGGTCGGCAGCCCTGCCGCGGAGATAGTTGCCCGGGCAGAAGAGGTAGGGGCCGGACTGGTTGTCTTGGGAAGCAGAGGCCTCGGAGCTATGAGACGAGCCTTGATGGGCAGCGTTTCCGATTCCGTAGTCAGGCGCGCCCCATGTCCCGCCTTGGTGGTGCGCGGAGAACCGCTCACCTTCCCGAACAAGATCCTTTTGGCCACCGATGGTGACCAAGGACACCGACTCCGAACTGCACGTCATCCACGTAGGGCCGGTCGTGCCTACGTTCTTAGCCGCCACGGAGGAAAAGCCCGGACGAATGGCGCGCGAGGCTCGCAGGACGCTCGACGAACAGGTGCGAAGGATCCAGGCCGACCACGGGACCGTAGCGCAAGCCCACCTAAGGTTCGGAGGGGCACCCGAGGAGGTCGTCGTCCTAGCCGAGTACATAGGGGCCGGCCTGGTAGTGATGGGCAGCAGGGGGCGCAGCGGTATTAGGCGGGCGCTGATGGGCAGCGTCTCCGAGAGGCTCGTACGCCATGCCGACTGCCCGGTCATGATAATTCGCGGGTAGTGAGGACGTCGTTTCAGAGAATCACGGGGGCGCAAAGATGAGCGGCCAGGTATCCAAGGACTCCCTCTGGTATGGATGGTCCTGAACACCTATAAAGACGAATTGCTCGCCTCCTCGAAGCGTGCTTCGCGGGTGTACGGCATATCTACCTGTGGCGTTGCCACGACCGCTTTTCTCACCGGACCTCCCCCTCGACCTCCGCCACCAGGTCCTCCGGCACGTCGGACGGGAAAACGCCCCCAGCAACGCTTCGCCGCAAACCATCGAGGATGGCGTATCACTTAGCGTGCTTGGGCTACTCCACTCTTCCAGTACTTTTCGTACCACCGAAACCTCTGCGTAGCGTGCATCGAAAGAGTCATCTAGCGGAGCCTCCGCCATGAACTCGGCGACGAGCGCCGCCGCATCGGGATCTAGGTACGCCACGGACACGGCGACGTCGAGGTTCACACCGCACCATCCCGTCGCTTCGAGTGCTGCTCGGAGTTCGGACACCGCCGTCAGCCATACACTGACCACGATGCCGAGCTCTACGCGCAGGGCGCTGGCGGAGGCCCGCGCCGACATATCTGTCCGCCGACGCGGGGGCTTACGGAATGCCGACGGGAGCACTCTGTGGCCCCCTCTCCCGCTGTCTTTAGTCTCCGAGCGAAGGATCGGCCCCGACGCCGAAGAGCGCGCCACGGTCGTCCGGTTTTCTTCTTGCGCTCACGCTGACCGTACCCTTGCCAGACGGCGTCAAGCTCGCCACCGGCTTCTCTCGTGCCGCTGGCGAAGCCTGGCGGCTAGCGAAGCTGCCCAGAAGTTGTGTTACCCATAGGCGCACTCTGCGGCGCTCAGGCGCACCCTCCGTCCTCTCCGTGGGTGGGCCCCTCCGACGGGTAGACGAGCCGTTTGTCCCCAACTTTATCCACTATTTGTGCGAAAGCCGTGAGCTCGTGGCGCTGACGCCGCGCCTCGCCCAAAACGTGCTCCACCGGAAAGCCCCGCACCACCAGGGCGTCGGCTATCATCCGCCGGTGGCAGCGCCACCAAACCGCCTCCGAGCACATCAAGCACGCCCGGCCTCGACCGCAGAGTTCCAGCAGTCTCCCGACGCCCTCCGCGAACTCGGCTGTTGCCATGTGGTCGGCGTAGCCCCGGAAGGACGAGTTGCGCCATCCGGTGTTGGGCGAGTCGGGCTTCGGTTTTCTGCGGCCACCGAGCCCTGGCAGATGCCGGTAGCCTATGCCCTGTTCGCGCAGCCGCCCCGGTAGCGACTCCTCGCTGAACTGCGGGTGGCGCGGAGAGTGCGGGAAGCGGCGTACGTCCACCAGACACTCGACGCCGTTTGTCGATAGTAGGTCGGCGAACTGCTCGAAAGATCTTGTGGAGTGCCCGATGGTCAGAGTCGATGGTGTGTCCTCGGGCTGGCCCTCCGTCATCAGTCCCTCCACGGTCGCTTCCTGTGAGAGGATACCGGACAAACCCTTCTCCCCCACCTCGCTGACGTACTGCGAGCAGGCGGAGAGAACGCTTAACGCCTGTGCGACGACCGTGGGATCCCGACGCGAGGAAGGACACTGGCGCAGGTTGCGCTTCGGGCGGGACACCGAACGGGTACGCTCGCTTACCGCCTCTATCTCCGAAGCCCTGCCGCTGTTCTAGCGTAAGCTTTTCGGCGCGAGCATTGCCGCCCTTCCTTGCTAAGCGCACAAAGCTTGTTCAGCGCCCTGAGCTTCTGGAGCGTGGGCAGCATCCTGAGCGTTGGGAGTGTCTTGAGCATAGGCAGCGCGGGTTTGATCCTCAGCATAGG
>CADCUZ010000091.1 GCA_902806015.1 uncultured Rubrobacteraceae bacterium | reverse complement strand
ATCCCTACCCCCGCGGGACCTGGGCGCGCATTGAATTGCGAGGATCCCGTAGTGATAGCTGATGCAGACCTGCGGAGCGAGTTAGCCAATAAGTATCCGGATGTATGGGAACGCATTGTGTCGCGGCAGCGTTTCATGCGCGACGAGATCGGTATCAGAGTGGCCGACGGGTTGCTGCCGCTTTCCTCATCACCGGCTTACCTCCCCTTCTGGCTCGATCATGACCACGCCTACGTTCGCCTTTGATGACAGGAGCATCCGAGGGATCGCGTAAGAATTGCGAGCTTAGGAAGGACGCCGACCGGGCAGTGCACTCGCTTAGGGTGTGGGTAAGGTGCACGGCCGCGTACTGTCACGCAATGCCTGGATCATGAGAGTCGATGATGGAGAGAACATCGTGAGGTCGTCGGTTATAACGCTCGCGGAAATCGTAGGCCACCGCAACCAGAGCCCTTATGTTCGGCGGCAGCTCGCAATGGTCACCTCGCGCCGAAAGTGCCGCCAGAGCATCTCGATGGGGTTCAGCCACGCGATGTAGGTCGGCCCGTACAGGAACTCCAAACGGCCCGCCGCCGCCGCGCGACCGCTTCGATCTCGTCGCCTTCCTGGGTGGCAGCGCTACTAAAGCCGTAGTCAGTCCAGTTGACCCGCTCGTCCGACGGCCGGCGTCGTGGGTAGACGGGGGACGACGAGACGATATTCGGTGTAATGTTCTTTAACCCCCGATACGGTTATGGGTCAATATCATTGCACACCGTTATGGGCCACATAGACGGCACGGCGAGGATGGGTGCTTATGTAGCACCTCTTGTGGCACGGTCTTTCTACACATGACATACTTTTTACAATGAAAGGGATAAACTACGACGCCTGTTTGGTGTCGCAGTGATTGGTTTTGGGGAGGGACCAGAGGGCCATGGGCCGGTTCCTGGTGAGGAGGCCGTGGCTCAGTGCCATCACCACGGGGCACCAAGGCGCCGAGAGTCACCAGTATCGTTACCAAATCCCCCCGAGAAGCTGTAGGAGTTGCAATTCAGAGGAAGTGAGAAGCAGCGTGAGCTTGACGGAGAGTGAAAGGCTCGTAACGGAGGAGATCGAGCGGCGCCGCGACGAGCTCGTGGCTCTAGCTACCAGTCTGATCACCTTCGACACGATCTTGCGCGATCTCGACGATCCTCCCCGCGAGGAGGCTGATTTCCAGGAGTACCTGGCCGAGCGCCTGCGCGCGGCCGGCGCCGAGACCGAGGTGTGGGAACCGAGGCCCGAGGACGTGGCCGGGAGCCGGCTCGCCCCTCCCGGCCTTCGCTTCGACGGTCGCCCTCAAATGGCCGCTCGGTTCCCGGGAGCAGGAGATGGTCGGAGCCTCCTCCTCAACGGCCACATCGACGTGGTCCCGGCGGACCCCCGCGAAGAGTGGACTAGCGACCCCTTCCGAGCCCAGGTACGAGGGGGCAACCTCTACGGACGCGGCGCCGTTGACATGAAGGGCGGCATAGCAGCGATGGTCTTCGCCGCCGAGGTTTTGGCCTCTCTTGGCTTGCGGCTCGCGGGCGACCTCGTCGTCTGCACCGTCACCGACGAGGAGTCCACGGGTGCCGGCGGGGTCGCCGCGGTCAACCACGGCGTGCGCGCCGACGCCGCCATCGTCACGGAGTCCACATTGTTCGACGTCGCGATCGCATGCAGCGGCTCCCTCTTGCCGACGATCACCGTCCCGGGACGCGCAGGACACGTCAGCATCGAGCAGCCGCACTGGAAGGCCGGGGGCGCAGTCAACGCGATCGACAAGGCTGATGTCATCCGTGAGGCGCTCGACCGCCTCCAGGAGGAGTGGCACGGGCGGCCCGAGTACCAGCATCCGTACCTCTCACCAGGTCACATCATCACGGCCGAGATCTCAGGCGGTCAGTGGGTAGTCAGCTATCCCTCTTCCTGCCGCCTCTCCTACCACGTTGGCTACCTGCCGGCGCAAGCCGATGAGGATGGCTGGGGCACCGCTGTCCAAGCCGAGATCGTCGACCGGATCGAGCGCGCGGCCGAGTCAGACGCCTGGCTGGCAGAGAACCCACCAACGATAGAGTGGGCGACCGGCGGGGTCCCGGCCGCCGAGATCTCTGCTGAAGAACCAATCGCCCAAACGATGCTCGCCGCTGGCGCGGATATCGGCCGGACCGGCCAACTTGCGGGCACAGGCTGGGTCGACGGCGCCACGTTCACGCACTCCGGTACGCCCTCGATCTGTTTCGGCCCGGGTGACAGCATATTGGCTCACGCTGTCGACGAGCATGTACTGATCGACAGCCTCGTCCACGGCGCGCAGGCGCTGGCGATCGCTGCCCTGCGCTTCTGCAAAGAAGCCTCGAAAGCCGCTGATGTGAGATAGTTTTAGGCACTCAGGGAAAGGAAGGATCTTGGGAAGGGACGCGAACGATTACGCATACCACCTGTACGAGGAGCGGCGAGCCGGCCGCCTGAGCCGGCGGGAGTTCCTGCGGCGGGCGACCGTCGCCGGGTTGACTCTGTCGGCCGCGAGCTCGCTGCTGGCCGCCTGCGGCTCAGGCGGCGAGCAAGAAAGCCAGAAACAGGCGCCCGCCGGGCCCGTACGCAGGGGAGGGACCGCCCGCCTGGGCCTCATCGTGCCGACTTCGGACCCCGACCCGGTGACGCTGTTTAGCGGCGGCGCTCAAGCTACGACGCAGGTCTGCGCAGAGGCACTGTGCTTCGCGAGGCCAGACTACTCGCTGGCGCCGATGCTGGCGACGAAGTGGGAGCCGGGAGCGGGGGCCAAGGAGTGGACCTTCACCCTTCGCGAGGGGGTCAAGTTCCATGACGGCTCGACCATGACCGCCGACGACGTTGTGGCCACCTTCGACCGTCTCACCAACCCCGAAAACGAGTCAGCCGCCCTGGGGACCTTTACGGGCATCCTGTCGTACGAGAAGACGGAAAAGGTCGACGATAAGACGGTCCGCTTCCACCTTGACCGTCCCTACGCCGACTTCCCGTATCTCGTGTCGCCGTTCAACTACAACGCGCTGATCCTGCCCAAGAACTACGAGATAGGCACCTTCACCAAGGGCAACATCGGGACGGGACCGTACGTCTTGAAGGAGTACCGGCCCAAGCAGGGCGCCACCTTCGTCAATAACCCCGATTACTGGGACAAGGACAAGCCCTACATGGACGGCGTCGAGGCCAGCTACTACGACGACAACCCCCCCCTCGTGCTGGCACTGCAGGGTGGTGAGATCGACCTCGTCCCCGGGCTACCCTACCAGGGCTCGCAGGCGCTATTCGCTGATCCGAATATCTCCATCCTGACAGCCTCGGAGAGCAGCTACCGGGCCATGCACATGCGGGTAGACAAAGCGCCCTTCGACGACAAGCGGGTACGCCAGGCGTTCGCGCTGTGCCTGGACCGTCCGGCGCTCGTGCAGGGTCTGCTCGACGGCAAGGGTGACCCCGGCAACGACCACGCGTTCGCGCCCGTCTATTCCTCCTCCCCCCCGGACGGAGCCGTACCGCAGCGGTCCCAGGACTACGACAAGGCAAAGAAGCTCCTTGCCGAAGCCGGGCACTCGGGTGGCCTAGACGTGGAGTTGACCACGGAGCGTTATCTCGAGATCCCGCAGTATGCGGTGACGCTCAAGGAGCAGTGCAAGAAGGCGGGGATCAAGGTGTCGCTCAACATACTACCCCAGGCTGAGTACTACGGCTCCGGCGACAACCAGCCGTGGCTCGAGGTGCCGCTGGGCATAGTGGATTGGGCAGCGCGGGGAACCGCCAGCCAGACTATCGCGCCGGCGTACCTGTGCGAGGGCATCTGGAACTCGGCGCACTGGTGCAACGAGGAGTACGACGACCTGGTGCGCCGGTTCGACGGCGAGCTCGACGAGCAGCGCCGCAGGGAGCTGGCCACGCAGGCCGCCAGGCTCCAACAGGAGGAGACGCCCTCGGTCATTCCCTATTGGGTTGATGGAATTCGCCCCACAGTGCAGAACGTACAAGGCCTAGCCGAGGGGCCAACCGTTATGCTAGACATGTCGCCGGTGTGGCTCTCGGGATGAGCCTTCGATCCGCTCGGGTATGGCGTCGCTACGGCGGGGGGGCCGTGGGCCGGTTCCTGCTGAGGAGGCTGTGGCTCAGCGCGATCACCTTGATCCTCGTCTCGATCGTGGTGTTCGCCGTTGCCGAGGTGTTACCAGGCGACGTTGGACGCACTATCTTGGGGCCTTTCGCCACCAACAAACAGGTCGCTCAGCTCAACCGGGAGCTCGGGCTGGACCGTCCGCTCCCCGTGCGCTACGCAGGCTGGTCGAGCGACTTCGTCACCGGGGATTGGGGAAAGTCTTACTTGCTCGACACGCCGGTGAGGCCGCTGGTGGTCGAGAGGATGATCAACTCTATCTATCTCGGCGCTTTCGCCCTGGTGTTGGTCGTGCCGGTATCTATAGGTCTGGGCGTACTCGCCGCCCTGCACCGTGACGGTCCGATCGACCGGGTAATCTCCGTTACCGGGCTGTCGTTGATCGCGCTGCCCGAGTTCGTCGCCGGGGTAGTCGTGCTCGTCATCTTCGCCGTACAGTTGGGCTGGTTCCCCGTATCTTCGGAGGTACCGTCGGCCAACCCGGTCGACGTGGTACGCCAGTTCCTCCTGCCTTGCATCCCACTTGTGCTCGTGCTCTTCGGCTACATCGCCCGCATGGCCCGGGCAGGGACGGTGGAGGCGCTCGACTCCAATTACGTCCGCACCGCGGTCCTGAAGGGCCTGCCCCGCCGGACGCTGATCTGGCGACACGTCTTGCGCAACGCCCTGCTGCCGACGATCAGCGTCGTCAGCGTGCAGGTCGGCTACCTGTTCGGGGGTCTCGTGGTCATCGAGACTCTTTTTAACTACCCTGGCATCGGCAAGCTGCTGCTCGACTCCGCGATAGGGCACGACCTGCCCGTCCTCGAGGCGACGGTCCTGGTAGTCGCCGTTCTGTTCATGCTCTCCAACCTCGTGGCCGACTCGCTGTACGCCGTCTTGAACCCGCGCATCCGGGTGCCCCGCTGATGACCGAAAGACGCGGTGCCTCCGCTACCGTTGTCGATGCCGAGGCGGCATCCGCGGAGCTTCCCGGCCGCTTAGAACGTTTCAGGGACCTAGCTGTTGCCATGGCATCGTCGAAGACCTTCCTGACGGGCGTGGCCATTGTGCTGTTCTGGGTGCTGATAGCTCTGTTCTGGGAAGTGGTAGTACCCTACGATCCGCAGGCCGTCGACCCCACGGCGAGCCTTACACCGCCTTCGGCCGAGCACTGGTTCGGTACCGACAACCTCGGGCGCGATGTGCTCTCTCGCGTCCTGGCAGGGGCGAGTTCCGTGCTGACGATAGCCCCCCTGGGTACAGCTCTAGGGATGCTGGGCGGCATCGCGGTGGGGCTTGTTACAGGATACTACCGGGGCCGCGTCGATGACGTCGTCATGCGGGTCGTCGACGCGCTGCTCGCGTTCCCGCTCATTATCATCGCCGTGCTCGTGCTCTCCGTCCTCGGACCGTCGAAGGTGAACGTGATACTCGTGATCGGGGTCGTCTTCACCCCCATCGTCGCCCGGACCGTACGTTCGGCGGTGCTCTCCGAGCGGGAGCGCGAATATGTGGCCGCGGCCCGTCTGCGCGGTGAGTCGGGACTCTACATCATGATCTCGGAGATCCTGCCCAACATCCTGTCGCCTATAGCCGTCGAGGCGACCATCAGGCTTGGGTACGCGATCTTTACGTCAGCCACGCTGTCTTTTCTCTCGCTTGGCATCCAGGAGCCGTCGCCGGATTGGGGCCTCACCATCTCGATAGGACGCGTCTACTTGCAAGCGGCGCCATGGATGGTGCTGTTCCCAGCGCTCGCGCTGGCTACGCTGGTGGTAGCGGTCAACCTCGTGGCCGACGGGCTCCTGCAGGCGGTAGAAGAGTGAGCGTCGCGAACGGCCTTGCGGCCGTTGCCATCGAAGAGCTCACGATCAGCTACCTCCGGCGCGGGCGCCCGCTGCGCGTGATAGAGGAACTCACGCTCTCGATTCGACCTGGCGAAGCGTACGGACTTGTCGGCGAGTCGGGCTGCGGCAAGTCGACGGTGGCGATGGCGCTCATGCGCTACCTTCCACAGAACGCCGTCGTGGACGCCGGCCGGATAACCTTCGCGGGCGAGGACCTGCTGCGGGCCGACGAGGCCACGCTGCGCCGCTGGCGCGGTAGCCGGATGGCGATGGTATACCAGGATCCCGCCAGCGCCCTGAACCCCTCGATGCGGGTGGGGGCGCAGATCGCTGAGGTGTACCGCCAGCACCGCGGGATGGACAAGACGGCGGCCTTCAAAGAAGCGGGTGCCATGCTCGAAAAAGTCAGGATCACGGACCCCGGCAAGGTCCTCAGGCGCTACCCGCACCAACTCTCCGGTGGGCAGCAGCAGCGGGTCATGATCGCCATGGCGCTCTCCACTGATCCGGAGTTGCTCGTCCTGGACGAGCCAACCACCGGCCTGGACGCGACCGTCGAGGCCGAGGTGCTTGATCTGGTAGAGCAACTGCGCAGCGACTTCGACACCTCCATCTTGTTCATCAGCCACAACCTCGCCGTCGTGGGCCGCGTGTGCGAACGGGTGGGCGTTCTCTACGCCGGGCGCCTCATCGAGGAAGGCCCGTCCGATGAGCTCCTCCGCCTGCCGCGCCACCCCTACACGCTGGGGCTCCTCCGCTGCGTGCCCCGGCGGGGCATGCGCAAGGACATTCTGCGTCTGGACCCCATCCCCGGTTCGCTGCCTCCGCTGGGCGACGACCTGCCTGGCTGCGTCTACGCCCCCCGCTGTCCCATCGCCCGGGAACGCTGCCACGTCGAACCGCCGCCACCTTACGGCACGGGGAACGGGCGGATCAGTCGATGCCACTACCACGACGAGGTGCTCACGATACCGCCGGGCGAGCAGGAAGCCACACCGGCATCTCTGCCGTCAGACGGGGCGGTGTTACTTCGGGTCGAGGACCTCGTGAAGACCTACGGGTCGTCGAGGTCTTCCGTTCAGGCGGTGGCCGGCGTCTCTTTCGAGGTGCGGCGGGGTGAGGTGTTTGGGCTCGTCGGCGAGTCGGGCAGCGGGAAGACGTCGCTGGCCAGGTGCCTCAGTGGGCTGGTAGACGCCTCGGCTGGCGATGTCACCCTGGAAGGCTTTAAACTCTCCGCCGCCGAGCACCGCCGCAACGCCGAGCTGCGCCGCAAGGTGCAGATGATTTTCCAGAACCCGGATACCTCGCTGAACCCGCGGCACTCCGTTCGGCGCATCCTGGGCCGCGCCTTGCGGCTGCTCGCTGGCATAAAGGGTCGTCGAGAGCAGGAGGGACGGATGCAAGCCTTGGCCTCGTCGGTGCGGCTGGAGCCACGGCACCTGCAGGTGCACCCCTCGGCCCTCTCTGGAGGCCTCAAGCAACGGGTTGCCATCGCTCGGGCCTTCGCCGGGAAGCCAACGCTCGTCCTGTGCGACGAGCCGGTCAGCGCCCTGGACGTCTCGGTGCAGGCGGCCATCTTGAACCTGTTGCTAGACGTGCAGACAGACAGGGGGGTCTCTTATCTCTTCATTTCCCACGACCTGAACATCGTCAGGTACCTCGCGGACAGCATCGGCGTCATGTACCTCGGCCAGCTCGTCGACGTCGGTCCGGCCGGGGGGGTCTTCGAGCCCCCGCACCACCCTTACACCGAGGCGCTCCTCTCGGCCATGACGACCCTCGAAGACCTCGATGATCCGCGCCCGCACGTCAAGCTTGGCGGGGCGATGCCGAGCCCCAGCGAGCCGCCCTCAGGGTGCCGGTTTCACACCCGCTGCCCCCGCTTCCTGGGCGACGTTTGCCGCGAGGAGACGCCACCATGGCAGCAAGACGTCGAGGGGCATCAGTATCGCTGCCACATTCCACCCGGAGAGCTGCGGGAACTGCAACGGGCCACCGAAGGACCTTCGAACGAGCGTCGCGGCGCGGCTCCTCGTCTTCCCGAAGAGAATGGAAAACAGTAGTGAACCCGATAAGACACGATGCAGCTGAGATGGGTGGCCCCGTGACCGGTCCCGCCTAGAATGGCCAAACCGCTCATGCCTCGTAAAGGTTGAGCTCAGCAGGTCGGCAATGAGCGTCCCTTTTAACAGAGTCCCTATTTGTGGCCCACGACGACGGTACGGACTATCGGAGAAAGCGCTTTGCCACCCGCACCAGTCGATGAGGAGGCGGGCGATAGTCTTGCTCGCCGTCAACTGCTCGCTGATGCTGATGTGCTTAGATCCGGGGCCCCACCCTAGCCCCGGTTTCTCCGGTGGTTGATCTCATGCTCCAGCTCGGAGAGGGCCTGGTGGGTGATCTCGGCGATCCTGCTCAAGACCTCCCGGTCGGCAATGAGCGCCGGGGCGTACTGGATGACTGGGTCCTCCTTGTCGTCGAAGCGGCAAATGAGCCCGTTCTTCAAGAGGCTCTGGGGAAGCACGCCCTTGAAGTACTTCTGATAGTCCTGCCCCGTTATCGGGGGCCCGTCGGGCCACTCCGTCCTGATCTCGACTCCCCAGAAAAACCCCATCCCTCGGACTTCTCTTACGAGCGAGTGCTCGGCAGCCATCCTCTTCAGCTCGTCGCCGAAGTGCTCTTCGAGGGCGTGGACGTTGTCCAGCAGCTTCTCGCGCTCGGTGATCTTAATGTTCTCTAGCGCCACCGCCGCTGATACCGGGTGCCGCCGAAGGTCGAGCCGTGCATGAACATCGACACGTTCTCGCGCATGGTTTTCGTGATACGCGGACCCACGACGAACCCGCCCATCGGCGAGTAGCCGGAGGTGACTCCCTTGGCGAAGGTGGTCATGTCCGGGACCGCCCCGAAGCGCTCGACGCCGAACCACTCTCCCAAGCGCCCGAACGCGCAGATCACCCCGTCGGAGATCAGCAACACTCCGTGCCGGTCGCAGATCTCGCGCACCCGCTTCCAGTAGCCCTCGGGCGGCACCAGACACCCCCCGCCGTTCTGCACCGGCTCCAAGATTACCGCCGCCACCGTCTCCGGCGGTCCGGAATCCATCTCCTCCTCTATGGCATCAGCGGCACCTTCCGGGTCCTGGTGAGTGTTCGGGACGTGCGCGAAACCCTGCAAGAGCGGCTCAAACGGCGCCTTGAAGGCGGGAAGTCCGGTCGCGGAGAGAGCCCCGAGCGTGGTGCCATGGTAGGCAACCTTGCGCGAAATCACCTTGTAGCGCTCCGCATCACCGTTGGCCTTGTGGTACTGGCGGGCGAGCTTTATGGCCGTCTCCACCGCCTCCGAACCCGAAGAGACGAAGAAACTCGTATCGAGGTCTCCCGGCGCTATCTAGGTCAGCTTCTCCGCCAGCTCCTGGCTATTGGGGTGCTGGAAGCTTAAGTTCGGGAAGAATCCGAGATCCTTCATCTGCCCCGCGGCGGC
>CADCUZ010000090.1 GCA_902806015.1 uncultured Rubrobacteraceae bacterium | reverse complement strand
TCCGCGGGAGACGCGCGACATTGCCGCTCTGCGCCTCCGTTGATCTTCGGCTGACCTCTCTTTTCCTCACCTCATTCCCTCCTGCACCGAGACCACACCTCCTAGCAGCCGGTCTTCAGTGCCTGCCGAGCCGCTCGGCAAGCGTCTTGCCAGTCGGTGGCTTTCCGGTCCGCTCGGCCCGGTCGTCCACCCTCATTAGGCCGCGCTGCACGTACCTGGCACCAAGCCAGCGCAGCGGTTCGGGCTCCCAGGGCCGAGGCTTGTGGTTTACGGTGGGCAGTCGTGTTACGTGCGTGTCGCGCCCGAGTATCAGGTCGGCGAGCGTCCTGCCGGAAAGGTTCGCGGTCGCCACGCCCTGCCCCGTGTAGCCGCGCGCCGTCGCCACGCCTTCGACCGGATCGTAGGACATCGTCGGCATCCAGTCGCGGGGCATGGCCAACGGTCCCCCCCACGCGTGGGTGAACCGGGCGCCTTCCAAGGCGGGGAACCACTCCCTCGCCGTGCGGCGCAGCATCTCGTGCGTGGGCTCGTGCAGGTCGTACTCGTCCTCTACGCGCGAGCCGTAGTGGTACGGCGCTCCGCGGCCCCCGAAGAGTATGCGCCCGTCGGCGGTGCGCGAGAGGTAGTCCACTGTGTAGCGGTTGGAGGCCACGCACTCGCGGCCCTCCCACCCGATCCCGGCCCAACTCTCCCCCGAGAGGGGCTCGGTGAGCACGATCAGTGAGTAGATCGGCAGCACCTGGCGGCGAAGTCTGCGCAGCCGCGCCAGGTAGGCCTCGCCCGCGAGCACGACCGTGCGCGCCCGCACGTCACCTGCCCCCGTCACCAGCCGCGGCTCCGAGCCCGTCTCGAAGTCCGTGACGGGGGTGCCCTCGAAGATCTCGCCGCCCATGCGCTCGACGGCCCGGGCGAGCCCGCGCGCGAGCCTCGCCGGGTGGATGGTCGCGCAGTGCGGGCTGTACAGCGCACCCTCGGCCCCCGTGATCCTGACGCGCCGGGCGGTCTCCTGCGCGTCGAGCAGCCGCAGGCCCTCCCCCAGGCCCAGACCGCGCAGGGACTCGTAGGAGGCTTCTACGCCCGGCACCTGGGCCGGCCCCCTGGCGACCCGGAGCTGCCCGCCGCGGAAGTACTGGGCGTCGATCCCCTCAGCCTCGGAGACCCTCCCGACCTCATCGACCGCGCCGCGCATCTCCAGCAAAAGGTCCCTCGCCGCCTCCCCGCCGAAACGTCGGGCGAGCTCCTTGGGGCTCACCGGGAAGGCCGAGTTGCACCAGGCGCCGTTCCGTCCCGAAGCCCCGAACCCCGCGGTCTCCGCCTCCAGCACGACCACGCGCAACGAGGGCTCCCGCCTGAGCAGGTAGTAGGCAGCCCACAGACCCGTAAAGCCCGCCCCCAGGACCGCGACGTCGGCCTCCGTCGGCCCCCGCAGCGGCGCCCTCGGGACGAGCTCCTCGCCCGCCGTCTCGAGCCAGAAGCTGTAAGCGCGGTAATCTTTACCTTCGGGGCCGACGCCCCTCCGCGGTCCGACGGTGCGGGTCAAGCCTCCCCGCCTCTCGCGCGGCCGGAGGGCCCCGAAGCGGTCGTAATACTCCCCGGGCTCTCCACGCTAGCCCCGGTAGCCGAGGACTTTTTCGAGCTCCGTGAGGGCGTCGCCTGTTATCTCCGCTATGCGGCTGAGGATCTCGCGGTCCGAGGTCAGCGCCGGGGAGAACTGGATGACGGGGTCGTCCTTGTCGTCGAAGCGGCAGATGAGGCCGCCCTCCAGGAGCTTTCTGGAGACCACGCCCTTGAAGTACTTCCGGTACTCGTCGCCCGCAAGCGGCGTCCCGTCGGCCTTTTCCGGGTTGACCTCGACCGCCCAGAAAAAGCCCATGCCCCGAACTTCCTTGACGACCGGGTGCTCCGCGGCCATGCGCCCGAGCTCGTCCCCGAAGTGCCCTTCCAGGTCGTGGACGTTCTGGAGCAGGTTCTCGCGCTCCATGATCTTGATGTTCTCAAGCGCCACCGCGCTCGAGACCGGGTGCCCGCCGAAGGTCGAGCCGTGCATGAACATCGAGGCGTTGGCCTTGAGCGTGGAGGCCACCCTGTCGTTCACGACCACGCCGCCCATCGGCAGGTAGCCGCTCGTGACGCCCTTCGCAAAGCTCGTCATGTCCGGGACCACTCCGAAGCGCTCGATGCCGAACCACTCGCCCAACCTGCCGAAGGCGCTGATCACGGCGTCGGAGACGAGCAGCACGCCGTGGCGGTCGCAGATCTCGCGCACCCGCCTCCAGTAATCGGGCGGCGGCACGAGGCACCCGCCCGCGTTCTGCACGGGCTCCAGGATGACGGCGGCGATCTGGTCCGACCCTTCCGCCTCGATCATCTGCTCTATCGCGTCGGCAGCACCTTCGGGGTCCTGCTGGGTGTTCTTTACGTGGAAGAACCCCGACGGCAGCGGCTCGAACGGCGCCTTGAAGCCCGGCAGCCCCGTCACCGAGAGCGCCCCCATCGTCGTGCCGTGGTAGGCAACGTCCCTGGAGATGATCTTGTACCGACCCGGCTCCCCGTTGGCCTTGTGGTACTGGCGCGCGAGCTTGATGACGGTCTCGACCGCCTCGGAACCCGAGGAGACAAAGAACGAGCTGTTCAAGTCCCCCGGCGCTATCTCGCTTATCTTGGCCGCCAACTCCAGGCTCCTCGGGTGCTGGAAGCTCCAGTTGGGGAAGAACCCGAGCTCTTTCATCTGTTTCGCCGCGACCTCTGCGAGCTCCGTCCTGCCGTGCCCGACCTGCGTCGTGAAGAGGCCCGCCAACCCGTCTATGTAGCTGCGGCCCTTGTCGTCCGTGACGTAGGACCCCTCGCCGGAGACGATAACCGGCAACTTGGACCAATCCTCCGCGTACGGTGTGAAGTGCAGCATAAGATTTTCGACGCCGGCAAGCGGTGGGCTCCCGCCACGCTCCCCGAGACCCCTCATCACGTCCATGCGGTACCTCCTCCGGCCGGAGTCGGCCAGCTCCTCGTCCTTCACGAATACTACACAGTTACTGTAAGCCGATCAAGACGGGAAAAGTATATAGGGTAGGGATGGGTGGTCTCTTGTACTTGGGGACAGGTTTGCCTGGGGATGTCTTGTCCCGGGGGCAAGGGGAGGGACGTCGTTTGTTACCGAAGTGTTATCCAAGCGTGACCGAGGCGTTACCCGGTTGTCGCCAGGCTGTTACGCGGGCCCTCTACAGTTCAACAATGCGGCAATCGGAGAGGCCGGGGCTAGGACGAGAAGGGAAAGCGGCATGGGGCGGACGGGCCAAGTTCTGGCGGCGGTGACGATGATGGTGTTTTCTCGGCGGGCGCGGCCTTCGCGGCGACGATGGACGGCACGGAGGGCGTGGGCAAGCTCACGGGTGGGGCCGAGGACGACACGATCCAGGGCCTCGGCGGCAACGACTCCTGGCTCAACGGCGGCTTCGGCGGCGACACCGGCCGCGACACCCTCTCCGGCGGCGCGGGCTCCGACTACGTCTTGGGTGGTCTGGGCGCCGACAAGATGCGGGGCGGCGGCGGGGCCGACTACCTCTTCGACGACGCCGGCGAGTTCGGGACCGACAGGTCTGTGGACACGCTCTCCGGCGGCGAGGGCAACGACACCATCCTGGCGGCGAACGGCAAGGCCGCCTGGCGACGTGGTCTTCTGCGGCGACGGCCGCGACGCCGTCGAGGCCGACAGGGGCGACGAGGTCGCCTCCGACTGCGAGAGGGTGCGCCGCTAGCGACAGGCGACCAATCCCCCGTCCCAGGCCGGCGTCCCCAAGGGCGCCGGCCTCCCCTTTCGCCGGAAAACGCCCTTAGCCGTCTCGGGGCGAGGCGTCCCGCGCGAGCGCGGCATCGAAGAAGTCCGCGAGGCGCGGGTAGAGTACCTTCAGGTTCCGGGGACGGGCGATGCCGTGGCCCTCGTCCTCGAAGGTGAGTAGCTCGAAGCGGATGCCCGCGCGCCCGAGGGCCTTCACGACGACGTCCACGTTCTCGGGGGTGACGTTCGGGTCCTGCATGCCCTGGACGATGAGGAGCCTGCCCCGGATGTCCTTCACGGAGTTTATGGGGGAGCGTTCGCGGTAGCGGGCGGGGATCTCCTCCGGCGTGCCGCCCATCATCTCCTCGCTGTAAGGGCGGAGGTCGGGGCGGGTGGCGTGGTAGTCGACGACCAGGTCGGTCATGCCGCAGATCGGGGCGGCGGCCGCGACGAGGTCGGTGGGGTAGTGCGTGATTGCCCACCACGCCGAGTACCCGCCGTAGGAGGTGCCGGTGACGCCGACGCGGCCGGGTTGCGCGACGCCGGCCTCGGTGAGGGCCTCGATCCCGCGCCGGATGTCCTCCTGCTCCCGCCCGCCCCAGCCGTCCTCCTTGATGGAATTCTGGAACGGGAGCCCGAACCCGGTGCTTCCGCGGTAGTTGGGCGCGAGCACGTGGAAGCCCCGCGAGACGAGGTACTGGATCTCGGCGTTGAACCGGTCCTCGGCGTGGCTCGTCGGGCCGCCGTGTACGAGGACGACCGTCCCGGTGCCCTCGCCCGAAGCCCGGTACAGCCACCCCTGCACCTCCAGCCCGTCCACCGACCGCCACCGGAAGTCCTCCGCCCCGACGAGCCGATCCGCGTCGAGGGAGGTCCGATCCCAAAGGTTGGTAAGGCCGATCGGCACGCCGCCGGCCGCGTCGTAACGGATCAGGTCGACGGGGTGGCGGGCGTCGTAGTGCTTGCAGATCCAGCCGCCGTCGGCGGACCGGGCCAGCGGCACGAGGCTGCCCCGGACCCGCGGCGGTGCGGACTCCTCGCCCGTCTCCGGGTCCAGCAGGAAAGGTTCGATCCTGGCCCCCTCCACCCCTACGACGACCACCGGTCCCCCGTTTGGGGGGACGAAGGCCCCTTCGACGTTGCGCCCGGGATCGTCGAGGAGCCACCGCGCCCCCCCGCCGTCCATCTCCCAGACGCCAACCCGCCGGTGGGACCCGGCCTCCGCCACGAAGAGGACGCGGCGCCCGTCGGGGAACCACGAGGCCGCGACCTTCGCCCGGACTCCGAAGTTCAGGATCTCGCGGTCCTCCCGCCCCTCGATGTCCACCAACCACACCTGCTGCCCCGCCGGGTCCCGCTCGTTGCGCGAGTAGAGGACGTGGGTCCCCTGACGGTTCAAATCGGGCCCCGGTACGCTGCCCCTTTCGGGCCGGGCCAGCGCCAGGAGTTCTCCACCCTCGAGGTCGTGTCGGTAGAGCCGGTCGGCCTCGATCTCCTCGCCGCTCTGCGCATCGAGGTTTGCCGAGTAGACGAGCCAGCGTCCGTTCGGGTGCAACTGGCCGCCGCGCAGGTAGTAGTTTGGGTCCGGCCCGGTCAGGGGCTCCATCGCCCCGGGCTCCGAGAGCCTCACCCGGTAGAGCCGCTCCCGCTCGTCACCGTCGGCGTCCTGTGTAACGAGAACCGACTCCCCGTCCGGCGTCCACGACGCCACCATCGTGTCGCCCTCCGGCGTCTCGGTGAGACGAACCGGCGGCGAGGACCCGTCGGTCGGGGCGGCGAAAACGTCCGCGGCCGGACCGATCCGCGACCAGCTCCAAGCCACCCAGCTCCCGTCCGGGGACACCCCAGGACCGAAGAGCACAGGCACGGAAAGCAGAGCTTCGAGGTAACGTTCGGCGTCCATGTTCCCCTCCAAAAAACTAGTAGAGTCTGTAGACGAGCCCCATGCTATCCGCGATAACCCGAAGGCAACAACCGCGACACGCGCGCGGGCTCCAACGCCTGAGCCCCAAAATGCTGACGGGCTGAAATGCCGACCGGCGCGGTCCGTGAAGCGAGCCGCCTTAAAACGTCGGCGGGGTGTTGACGTAGACTGCCTCGACGGGCTCCTCGTCGGCCCACCAGCGGTGGGGGGTGGCCGAGGGGAAGTAGAGGGTGTCGCCCGGGGACACCCTGAAGGTGGCCTGGTCCTTAAGCTCCACGAGGAGGTAGCCCGAGACCACGTAGATAAACTCCTCGCCCGCGTGCGAGTAGAAGCCCTCGCTCCCCGCCCCGGCTGGCACCCGCAGGTAGGAGGGGTCCATGACCTTCTCCCCCGAGGCCATCTCCTCAAAACGCACGCCGTTGTCCCACCGCATGACGGGGCGGTCCGCGCCCCGGACCAGCGGCGACGACGCCTCCAAATCCGCCCCGAAGAGCTCGCGCATGGTCACCCCGTAGGCCTCCGCCAGGCGCCTCAGCGACGCCACCGACGCCCCGGAGCCCCCACGCTCCAGCGCCGAGATAAAGGAAATGGAGAGGCCGGTGGCCTCCGAGACCTCCTTGAGCGTCTTGCGCGCCTTGACGCGCAGCCGGCGCAGCCGCTCGCCCGGGGCCCCCGAGGGGCCGTCCTGCGGGGGAAGGCCGTCCGTGCCACCAGGGGCGCCGGCTGCGCCCATCTGCTTGCGGATGGCGGCGAAGTTGAGCCCCTCGACCTTCCTGAGGTGCTTGATCTGCCGCAGCCGGCTCACGTCCGGCTCCGTGTAGACCCGGTAGCCTCGGCCGGTCCTGCGGGGCCGGACCAGCCGCTCCCTCTCCCACAGCCTCAAGGTCTGCGGCGCGAGCCCCACGGCCTGCGAAACCTCGCCTATAGAGAACCCGACCGAACCGCCGTTCGCCGCCAATCCGCCTCCCGTCAAGATCCTGCCCGGTCCCGCCCGAAAAGCGGTCCCGGTACCCAGGAACGATTATTGTAATCGCCCGACGAAAAAGCAAATCATTTCCGCCCGGCCGGAACCCGTCACGGACCCCCGTGACAGCAACCTCGCATGTTTATAGTAACGTTGTTGTAAGGTAGTAAAACTACGCGCTCTTCGAGGGAAAGGAAGCTGCATGGCGACGGTGTTGGGGGTACCGAAGGAGATCAAGAACATGGAGGGTCGCGTCTCCATGCAGCCGGACGGGGTGACGGAGCTCGTCCACCACGGCCACGTGGTCGTGGTCCAATCCGGGGCGGGGGGGGGCGCCGGCTTCACCGACGAGGAGTACGCGGCGGCGGGTGCCCGCCTCGTGGGCGGGCCGGAGGAGGTCTTTGAGGCGGCGGACCTTATAGTGAAGGTCAAGGAGCCCGTTCCGGAGGAGTACGACCGTTTCCGGGAGGGGCAGCAGCTCTTCACCTACCTCCACCTCGCGGCGGATAAGGGTCTCACGCAGTTTTTGATGGAGAGAAAGATCGACTCCATCGCCTACGAGACCGTCGAGGAGCCGGACGGAAGTTTGCCGCTGTTGACGCCGATGAGCGAGGTGGCCGGCAGGATGGCGGTGCAGGCCGCCGCCCACCATCTGGAGAGCCCCAACGGCGGGGCGGGTTTGCTGCTCGGGGGCGTACCGGGGACGCCGGCGGCGAAGGTCACCATCATAGGCGGCGGAATCTCGGGAACCGAGGCGGCTAAGATAGCGCTCGGGATGCGGGCGATAGTGAGGGTGTTGGACATAAACCCCAAGCGCCTCGCCTACCTCTCGGACATCTTCGAGGGGCGGGTGGACCTCGTGATCCCGAACCGGGCAAGGACCGCCTCCTACGTGGCGGAGTCCGACGTGGTGATAGGCGCGGTGCTGGTGGCGGGGGCGAGGGCGCCCAAGCTCGTGAGCCGGGAGATGATCGCCTCGATGCGCAACGGTTCGGTGGTGGCGGACATCGCCATAGACCAGGGCGGCTGCTTCGAGACGAGCCGCCCGACGACGCACTCGGAGCCTACGTACGTGGAGGAGGGCGTCGTCCACTACTGCGTGGCAAACATACCCGGGGCCGTGGCCCGCACCTCGACGTTGGCGCTGACGAGCGTGACCCTACCGTACCTTATCAGGATAGCGGACGAGGGCGTGGAGGGGGCGGTCGCGAAGGACCCGAACCTGGCCAAAGGGCTCTCGACGCTGGGTGGGAACCTCGTGCACCGGCCGGTGGCCGAGGCCCACGGGCTGCAGTACACGGACCCTAAGAAGGATCTCAGCGGGACCGGTTAGGCCGCGGCGCATTCCCCGGTGTTGAACGAAAACGGGCGCAGCATGTAAGCTGCGCGCCTGGGGATCCATCGCCAACGAGAGGGGAAGCATGGCAGAGACGACCGCTGGTGAACAGACCCGCGGAGGTGGGAAAAAGCTTCAGGCTGGCTTAAAGAGGCCGCCGTCCGAGGTGATCAACGAAGAGGCGACCGCCCGGGAAGAGGTGGCCGCCCAAGCAGACTAGACGGAAGCGAGATCCGCTTGACCCGGTACGAGCCCGCCGACTCCTTCGCGACGCCGCGCTTCTCGGACGTGCGCACGTTCATGCGGCTCCCGAACGTGCGCGACCTCGAAAACGCCGACGCCGCCATCGTGGGCGCGCCCTTCGACACGGGCGCCACCTTCCGCGTCGGTGCCCGCTTCGGGCCGGAGGCCATAAGGAGCGTCTCCCACCTCTTGCGCCGCCACAACTCGGGCCTCGGCGTCACCATCTTCGACCACCTCTCCGTGGTCGACTACGGAGACGTCCCGGTGGTGCCGGGCTTTATCCGGGAGAGCTACGCGAAGATTTCAGAAGGGCTCGAACCGATCCACCGCGCCGGAGCCGTCCCCATCGTCCTCGGCGGCGACCACTCCATAGCCCTGCCGGAACTGCGCGCCGCGGCGGCCGTCCACGGGCCCCTGGCCCTCGTGCAGTTCGACTCCCACCCGGACACCTGGGACGCCTACTTCGGCCAGAAGTATACCCACGGTACGCCCTTCCGTCGGGCGGTAGAGGAAGGGATACTCGACCCCTCGCGCTCCATCCAGGTCGGGATGCGCGGCTCCATCTACGACGAACGAGACTGGGACGACGCTAAGGGGATGGGCTTCGACCTGGTACCCACCGACGAGGTGCGCGGGCTCGGTGTTGGGGCCGTTATCGAGCGGATCAAGGAGCGAGTCGGCGACGCGAAGGCCTACGTCTCCTTCGACGTGGACTTCGTGGACCCGGCCTACGCACCGGGCACAGGGACGCCGGAAATCGGGGGCTACACCAGCCGCGAGGCGCAGGAATTCGTCCGGGGTCTCGCCGGGATCCACATCGTCGGTTGCGACGTGGTCGAGGTCTGCCCGGCCTACGACGGCCCCGGGCAGGTCACCGCGCTCGTGGCGGCCAACATTGCCCACGATTTCCTGGGGCTCATCGCGCTGCGGAAAAGGAACCGGGATGGGTAACGCACTAGATTACCTGGTCCTCAGCCTCTACTTCGCCGCGATGCTAGGGGCGGGTTACTGGGGGCTGAGGCGGGCCGGCAGCACTGAGGGTTACCTCGTCGCCGGGAGACGGCTCGGCCCGGCGTTGTACGGCGGGGCATTGAGTGCCGTGGTCCTCGGGGGCGCCTTGAGCGTCGGAGGCGTCTCATAGGGGTGCGAGTTCGGCGTTTCGGGTATGTGTGGCTGGTCTTAAGATCGGGCTCGGCATCATCGCCCTCGGCATCCTGACAGGACTAGATACAACTTAGTTACGCACACCCTCCTTGGAG
>CADCUZ010000089.1 GCA_902806015.1 uncultured Rubrobacteraceae bacterium | reverse complement strand
GACGAAGCTGTTCCTCTCGGGGTTCCAGCCCTTCTCCATGACCTCCTCGTAGATCTTGTCGCGCTCAGCAACCCAGCGCCCCTCCCCCCCGTTCCCCGACGGCAGGCCGCGCTGACGCGAGATCCTGACGGCTCGCTCCAGGGCCACCCAGCTCATCACCTTGGAGGAGACGAAGTGCCGCCGACCGCCGCGGACCTCCCAGATGCCCTCGTCTTCCAGCTGCCAGTTGTTACCGAGCCAGTCGAGAATCCGGCGGAGGTTCTGCCAGAGGTCGTAGTCAAGGGGGGCGCCGTGCTTGTTGTAGAGGTAGGCGGCGTCCAGGATCGCCCCGTAGAGGTCGAGCTGGAGCTGGTCGTAGGCCGCGTTGCCGAGGCGGACCGGCCTGGATCCCATGTACCCCGAGAGGTGGTGCAGCTCTTCTTCTTGGATCCTTGAACGCCCGTCGATGCCGTAGAGAGGCTGGAGGAGCCCGTCATCGTCCGTGGCACAGCGGTCTCGGAGCCAGCCCATAAAGCGGTTCGCCTCCTGCTCGAAGCCTATGGAGATCAGGGCGTAGAGCGTAAAGGCCGCGTCCCGGAGCCACGCGTAACGGTAGTCCCAATTGCGGGCGCCGCCTATCCTCTCGGGCAGCCCCATCGTCGGAGCGGCGACGAGCGCGCCGGTCGGGTCGTATACCATCAGCTTCAGGACGAGGGCGGAGCGGTGGACGAACTCGCGCCAGCGCCCAGAGTAGGTGCTGCCCGAGATCCAACGCCGCCAGTACCCTAGGGTGGCCTGCAGGCTCTCCTCGAACTCCTGCCGCGTGAACACCGGCCTGGGCCCCTCCCCCTCCTCGACCTCCGAGAGCACGAAGGTGGCCCACTCGCCCTCGCCCAGGGTAAACCGCGCCCCGGCGGCGTTCGTGGGCCTCTTTTCCAGGGGCACCTTCGTCGAGAGGCTTAGCGAAGAGTGCAAGGCGCTCGCGGAGGCGAAGACCGCGCCGGACGGGCCGGTCGAGAGGTGGTGTTCCCCGCGGGCGTAGTCGAAGGCCGGCCGGCATTCTACCTCGAAGGGCATCGACCCCCGCACGACCCTTACGTGGCGCACCAGCCGGGAGCGGTCCCCCGGACCAGCCAGGATCGGCATGTAGTCGATGACTTCCGCCATCCCCCCCCGCGAGAGGAAACGGGTCAGCAGCACGTTCGAGTCCGGCAGGTAGAGCTGCTGGCTCCGCTCGTACTCATCGGGCCGGATCCGGAAGTGCCCACCCTTCTCGTCGTCGAGGATGGAGCAGAACACGCTCGGGGAGTCGAAGGCCGGCAAACACAGCCAGTCGATGGTCCCGTCCACCCCGACGAGCGCCGCGGTGTGCAGGTTCCCGATAATCCCGTGATCCCCTATGGGTAAGTAGCCCATCAAGCCACCAGGTTACAGGGTTCAGCGTCCAGGGGATACGCCTTGGCCCGCGGGCGCCTCCCGTCCGCGAATTCTTCCCGGTGCACGAGGCAATCCGTCCGGCACCTAAAACCTGACCACCAGCACGCCGCCCGCGATGATGAGGACGACCCCCAAGACCTTCAGGAGGCCGATATCCGGGCCGTCTCCGAAGACGCCGAGGGCGTCTAAAAGGAGGCCGAAGACCAATTGGGAGGCGATGACGAGAGAGAGAGCCCGGGCCACGCCCCCCTGAGAGGCCGCTACGGCTATGGCGCCCACGATGACGGCCCCAAGGACGCCGGAGGCCACGGCGTAGCCCATTGCCCGGCCGGTGAATTCCGGTTTGGCGAGCGTCAGGGCGACCACGAGCGCCGTCAGGCTCGTGCAGAGACCGGAGATGGCGACGAGCATCGGTGCACCCAAAGCGCGCTGGGCCACCGCCGTCAGGTTGGTCTGGATCGCCACGCACAGGCCCGCGAGTACCGCGAGCAGAACCACTGCCTTCATAGACCTCCGAGCTGGATGCGCTGCCGGTCGACCCGGAGCCCACCGGATTATAGCGCCCGTGTTGCGGACCGTTTCTGTGGGTACCGAATCGGGTATACGCCAAGGTGATCTCTTTGCTCCTAAAGCGTAGACACGGAGGAATATCGTGGAAGAACTCCTCGGCGGCACCAGGATCAATTACCTTGGCCACTCGGCCTTCAGGTTCGTAACGGCCGGCGGCGAGCAGATCCTCGTAGACCCGTTTCTGACAGACAACCCGACGACGCCCCAGGAGCTAAAGGAGGCCGGCGACGTCCACACCATCCTGTTGACCCACGGCCACTTCGACCACATGGGCGACACTGTGTCGATCGCGCAGGAGACGGGCGCGAACGTGGTGTCGAACTTCGAAATCTTCTCTTACCTGCAAGGGCAGGGCGTGGAGAACGGACAGCCCATCCAGAAAGGCGGGACCGCGGAGATCGGCGGCATCAAGGTAACGGCCACCAACGCCTTCCACTCCTCGAGCATCCAGACGGAGGACGGGTCCCTGATCTACGGCGGGGAGCCGATGGGCTACGTCGTCGAGTTCGAGAGCGGCTTTCGCCTCTACCACGCGGGCGACACCTGCCTTTTCGGGGACATGCAGCTTATCGGGCAGCTCTATCACCCCGACCTCGCCCTGCTCCCCATCGGCGACCGGCTGGTAATGGGTCCCCTCGAGGCCGCCCACGCCGCCCGCCTCCTCGGTGTCCAGCACGTCGTGCCAATCCACTACAGCCCCGACGTCCTCCCTCTCTTCACCGGCACCCCGGAGAAGCTCCAGGAGCACCTCGACGAGCTCGCCCCTGACGTGACCGTCCACGTCATGCAGCCGGGCGACGACCTGCCAAGTTAACAAGCTTCGGCCTGCGGCCTCCGCCCACCGGTCTGCTTTTGGCTCTGTGGCCCCGGCTCTTCGGAGCCGGAGCTACGCCGCCGCGGAGAGGAGGACCAGCAGGACCATGCGGGTGAGCTCGCCCGTGGCACCGACGGCGTCGCCACCGATGCCTCCGAAGGCTCGGCGCGAGATGTAGAGCCCGAGGGAGGCGGTCAGCGGCGCCAATAGGGCGCCGAGGGCACCCACCCCGCCCGACGGAATCAAAAACGGAAGCGGCGCGAGCATGGCGAGCGTGAGGCCGGATTTCCGACGCGGTCCGGCCAGCGCTTGGACGAAGGGTGCTGAAGAAGAGGTCGGCTCGGCGGGGCGGCCGAGGGCCAGCATCAGGAGCATGGCAGAGCGGGAAGCGATTTCGCCCGCGATCAGGGCGGAGGCGGCCCGCAGGGGCGAGGCCTCGGCCAGCGCGGCGAGCGCTGTGGCGGCGGGGGCGTAGACCAAAAATAGGGCGCCGAGGCCCCCAATCCCGACCCTGGCGTCCTTCAGAACGGCCCGGCGCCTCGCGGCATCCCCGTGGACCATCAAGGCGTCTCCGACGTCCAGGCTCCCGTCGGCGTGGTGGAGGCCGGCCGCGAGGACTACGCCCCCGAGCGCCAGGACCGCCACGACTGAAGGTGGCAAGGCGTAGGCGAGCAGCACCAATAGGGCGCCGGGCGCCGCGGTAAAAAGCCCGACAAGCGGCAGGAGGTGGGAGGCGCATGCCGCGTCCGTCAGGGAGGGCCTGGGGACGGGGTAGGCGCTAAAGAAGGAAAGGAGGGCGCGCAACTACTTGATCCTCACCCCGATCCCGGCTACGCACAGGTGGACCTCCTGGGCCGCCGCCGCGGCCCGCTGGTTGATGAGCCCCAGCGCGTCCCTGAAGGCCCGGATCGCCTCGCCCTCCGGCACCACCCCGAGCCCGACCTCGTCGCTCACCAGCACGAACGGCGTCGGGAGCGTCGAGATCTCGCCCAAAAAATCCTCGAACGCCCGCAGCGTCTCGTCCTCGTGCGTCGAGAGGAGCCGGGCGGAGACCCAGAGCGTCAGGGAGTCGAGCAGCACGACCCCCCAGGACCGCGCCTCCTGAGGGACTTGCGAGAGATCCCCTGCCTCCACCGTGCCCCACCCGGGGGGCCGGCGGTCCCTGTGGATCTTCACCCGCCGCCGGAGGTCCGGGTCGCCCCCCAAGATGGCCGTCGCGACGTACAGGACCCGCCCTCTGCCCAGCCCGCAGGCCATCTCTTCGGCCAGGAGGCTCTTCCCGCTCCGGGCGCCGCCTATGATGAGCGCCCGGACGCCTACAGCGCCCTCCGGATCCCGTCCACGAGGGCCTCCTTCTCCTCGCCGCCGCGCACGGCCACCCGGAAAAACCCCGGTCCAAGCCCCACGAACGGTTCGCACCCCCGCACCAGAATGCCCCGCCGCGCGAGCCGCTCGGGAACAGACGCGGGACCGCGGACTAGTAGAAAGTTCGCGGCACTAGGGAAGATGTCGAGCCCGGGCAGCGAGGCCAGCGCTGCAGAGAGCCCCTCGCGTAGGCGCGCGACCTCCCCGACGGACCTCTGCGCGAAGTCGGCGTCCCCTGCCGCGGCGACGCCGGCCGCGGCTGCGACGGCGTTCACAGGCCAGGAGGGTTGGAGAGCCTGCACCCGCGGCGCGTCCGAACAGACAAGGCACCCCAGCCTGAGGCCCGGTATCGCGAAGAACTTTGTGAACGACCTGGCGACAAACAGGGAGCCGTTTACCTCGCTCGCGACGCTCGCCTCGGGGACGAAGTCCACAAAGGCTTCGTCCAGGATCAGGGCCGCCCCGGCCTCGCGGACGCGCGCGGCGATCCCCAACACCTGCTCGCGTCCCAGCGCCTCGCCGGTCGGGTTGTTAGGGTTGCACAAGAAGACAGCGGCGACCCCGTCCAGGTCCATCAAGGCTTCGGGGACGATACGGAACCCGGTTTCGGGGCGGCGGCAGACGCGTCGGATAACCCCCATCCCCGCCGCCCCGGCCGCGGCAGCGTACTCGCTAAAGGTCGGCTCCAGGACCAGCGCGGTGCCACCTCTCTCAACGGCGCGCGCCGCCAGAAAGAGCGCCTCCACTCCGCCGTTGGTCGGCACGACGTTCTCGGGGTCAACGCCGAGGTAGGCGCCGAGCGCCCCCCGCAGGCAGGCGTAGGAGAGGTCGGGGTAGCGTCCGATATCCTCGGCTAGCGCCAGTTGGGCCGCCCCAAGCGCGGCCGGCGGCGCGCCGAGCGGGTTGATGTTCTGGCTGAAGTCGAGAAACCCCGCGGACGGCGCCTTCAACGCTCGGGAGACGGCTTCGCCGTGCGCGCCGTGGTGACGCGCGCCCGGGTGGCGGGCCCAGCCCTCAACCATGGCGGCCTCGCTCCACTAGCAAGGCCGCGAAGGCGAGCAGCGCGCAGACCCGACGCATCAGCACGACGGCACGTCCGATGTCCCCCGCCTTCGGCGCCTCTCCGTCGCCGAGAACCGCCGCCGGCCGCACCTCCCCGCCGTAGACGTTCGTGCCACCCAGACGCAGGCCCAGGGCGCCGGCGAAGGCGGCCTCCGCGTACCCGGCGTTCGGGCTAGAGGAGAGCGACCCGAAGCGGAGGGCGGTCGTGATGGTCTTTACGGGGGAGGCCGAGGCCACCGCGGCGGCCAGGACCGTGAGACGGGCGGGCACGAGGTTGGCGAGGTCGTCGAGGCGGGCGCCCGCCCACCCCAGCTCCAGGTACGGCCCGCGACGGTACCCAACCATCGAGTCGAGGGTGTTCACCGCCCTGTAGGAGAGGGCGCCGGGGGCGCCGAACAGGAACCCGTAGAGCATCGGGCCGACGACGCCGTCGCCCGTGTTCTCCGCGACGGACTCGACGGCGGCCCGGCACACGCCGCCCGCCGTCAGGTCGGCCGTATCGCGCCCGACGAACTCGCCTACCCTCGCGCGGGCCCCGTCGAGCCCGCCCCCGTCCAGCTCCCATCGGACCGAGCCGGCGGCCGAGGCGAGGCCGCGCATGGAGAGCGTGGTGGAGATGAGGGAGACCTCCAGCGCCGGACGCAGCGTTCGGGGAGCGAGGCGGAGGAGCGATCGGACGGAGAGGAAGACGACTGCCGGGAGGGAGCAGGCGAGGATGACGCCTGCGACGTGGCGGCTGTGGGGTTCTTTGAGCACGATGGCCGGTCTCTCGCAGGTGGAGATCGCGCGTCCCATCCAGACCGTCGGGTGGAGCGCCTCCGGCGGCTCGCCGACGAAGGCGTCAAGCAGGAGGGCCGCCGCGACCGCCGCCCCGTGGGTGCGCATCATCCGGGTCCGGATGATGCGTCCGGGCCAGTCTTGGAGCGCCCGCGCAAGAGGCCTACGAGCCCGCCTACCGTTCCCAGGAGGATGGCGCGGAGCACGAAGTTCGCCAAGGAGCGGCCGAGGTCCCGGGGGGCGGGCGGCCCGAAGGACTCCTCCACCTCAGCAAGCTCCGCAGGCGGGGGCACGTCGTTCACTTCCTCCGGAGACTGGCCCTCCTCCCTGCGGCGCTGCTGAATCTCATCGCGCACCCCGTTGACGTAGGAGACGACCTTGGGGGCGGACTCCCGGGCGTAGGCGCGCATGTCGTCGGCGAGCACAGTCGCCTGGAGGAGGGTAGTAAAAGCGAGGACCACGCCCACGACGAGCGCGACCACGGTCGCCGCCAGGGCGCCGTCGCGCAGCAAAAGGGAGCGGTAGGAGGCGTCGGGGTCGAGCCTCACCGGCCGCATCCCGAGCGCGGCGAGGATACCGAGGAACAGGAAAACCGCCAGAAGGAGGCGGGTGCGGTAGGAGCCGATCACGGCGAGCACCCAGCCCGCGACCTCCGAGGGGTCCAAAAAGAGAAAATAGAGCTCCGCAACGAACGCGACGACCGCCGCCAGCGCGCCGTAGAACAACCCCGTTCTTATCGGTCCCAAGATGCTCCTCTGTCAGCCAGGCTACAGCGTCCAGAATACAACATCCTCCCCCGCCTCCGGTGTGATCCCGTCCCCCAACCACGCAGGCCCCACGGAGCCGCTGCGACCCGGCGGCCCCGCAGAGCAGCAGGATGCCGACGAAGGCGATAACCTCGCCGAGGGCGGTGGCCAGATCGGGCTTTTCTCGGAGAGCACGACCCTGGCGAAGGCCGCCGCGAAGACAGGCTCCATGAGCACGGTGCTGCCGGCAATGACCGACGCCTCGACGCAGCGCAGGCCCAGCCAAAGGAGGTGTGGCCCATGATCTGGGGCTCCACGGCTATCGCCGCCAGCTAGAGCCACGTGCCCCCAGGATAACCTCACAGCCTGTCGCCCGAGAGGAGGGCGATGGGCAACAGGGCGAGCGCAGCGGCAGATTAGAGCACAATCGAGTACGGTGGGACGCCCACGGGCTGTGCGGCTGAGCGCTGGGAGCGTCCGATCAGGACGTAGACCGTAAACGTTACGGCGCTCAGGATTGTCATTGCGTTGCTGAGGACTGCGACGGACCCCGCGGAGCCGTCTTGCGCGACGACGGCGGTCCCGCCCAGCACCACGAAGATGCCCGCAAGAGAGAGCGGGATCGTCTTCTCCTCAAAGACAAAGTAAACCAGTATCGTCAAGAGGGCCGGCGTGTTGCTGACGAGCACCACGCCGGCCGCGACGCTCTTGTAGTCGAGGGGAAGATTCAGGACCCGAAATGCGCCCCGAACGCCAAGCCTGACGCGATCCCGACATACAGCGCCCTCCCCGCCGGGAAACTCTCCCCTCGCACGAGCGCCGCCGGCAGGTGGCCTGCGAACCTCAGCAAGCAGCGTCAGAAGGCGCCCGCGAGGGCCAGGTTACCAGCGATCCGAATCATCACGGCCGCCGACTAGACGGCCAACGACCCCACGGCTTCCGCCGCGAGCGCGCCCCCACCCCGTGCCTCACTCGGTACCAGATTAGAGCCCCGCTTTCCCTGACCAACTGCCCGCCGCGTAACCAGGGGTCACGCCACATCGGGCTACTATACACGGGCTCTGACCGCGCAATGAGGCCAGCACTCTCGAAGGCCGCAGCCGTCCTGACGCAGTGCAGTGGGTCGGTCACCACCAGCACCTGCCGCACCCCCTTTTTCGCCAGGATTTCCGCCACGAACCGGGCGGAGTCCCACGTGCTCTCGGCCTTGTCTTCCGCCAGGATCGCCTCGTCGGGGATCTCCTCCGCCCGGAGGATGCGGGCCATCACCTCCGCCTCGGTCGGCGGGTGCTTGCCGAGACCGCCGGTGACCACGAGGCGGTCGATCCCGCCCCCGGCGTACACCCGGGCCGCGTGGCGCACCCGGGCCTCCAGCGTACGGCTAGGTCTCCCACCGGCCAACACCTGCGTCCCCAGCACGACCGCGACGGAGACCCTCTCGCTTTCGGGGCCTGCCCCTTGCGGGGTCCCGCCCCTGTAGACGGCCAGCAGATCGCGGAGCCGGCCGAGTACACCCCCGGGCTGGCGGCCGGTCAACCGCCGACCAGGTTCCTGGCCCGGCGCAAGTCCTCCGGCGAGTTCACGTTCATCAGGAGTAGATCCGGGTCCCCGAGCCGGCGCAGTTCCGCTCCCTCCAGGTACGAGACCCGCTCTAGCCGGCCCACGAATTCGCGGACGGCCCGCACCCCATCCTCGAGAGCCGACCGGACGTGCGGCAGGACCCCCCTCGCGTACGCGGCGCACAGAGGGTGCTCCCTGCCCCCGTGACGCGGAACGGCGGCCAGGATGTCGCGCCGGCCGAGGGCGTCGAGAAGGTGCGAGACCAGTTCGGTACTCAGAAAGGGCATGTCGCCGGCGGCGACGAAAACGAGCGGGAAACGGGCCGTCGAGAGGCCGGCCTCCATACCGGCGAGGGGGCCCTCCCCCGGGCGGTCGTCGCAAACCCGGCGGACGTGGCGGGGAAGATCGGCGCCCGGGCCGGCCACGATCACCTCGGCGCACCGGCGCGAGAGCGCATCCGTGACCCGACGAATCAGGGTCTCGCCGCCCACTTGGAGGGGGAGCTTGTCCCGGCCCATCCTACGGCTCACCCCGCCGGCGAGGACCAACCCGGAGGCGGGCCGCGCCACGTTCAGGGTTCTGTCCGCGGGGCTACCCCTCCCCTTAGCGTCACGACCTTGTCGCGCAGGGCCAGGACGCGGCCGCGGCGGATGGCGGTGTCCGAGCGGCGGGCGAGGCGCTTGGAGACGGCTAGCTCGACCGCGGCCCCATGAACCTTACGGGCGCGGTGCCAGGTCGAGAACCTGCCAGAGAAGATCAGGCCCAGGTAGTATCCGGTCTTGCGGAAGTAGCTCGGCAAGATCGAGTACTCCTGCGGCGTGATGGTGCCGGCGCTGACCTCCTCGCGGAGCTCGTCCCGGATCGTTCGCCGCTCCATGGTGAGCCAAAAAATTATGAGCCCGAGGTAGAGCAGTATCACGACGAACATCGCCGCGTAGGCCACCGGCCCGAACACGGTAGCCGTGAAGTTAAAGGTCGCGTGCAGCATGATCGCCCCGAGCAGGCCGATAAGCGGCAGGAGCACCTTCAGCAAGCCGCTGCGGACCCACGGGATGAGGCCGATCCCGATACCGGTGATCGAGGTGAACGCGGCGTGGGCGAAGCCGCCGAAAATCCTGCGCACCACGAAGGTCTCCGACCCGAACTGCAGCCCGTAGAGGATGTCCTCGGCGATGGCGAACCCAAAGCCGACCGCCGACCCGTAGACGATGCCGTCCCTT
>CADCUZ010000088.1 GCA_902806015.1 uncultured Rubrobacteraceae bacterium | reverse complement strand
TCTACCACTGAGCTACAGGGGCATATCCGTCTTGTGGGGGCGGGAGGATTCGAACCTCCGTAGGCGAAGCCGGCAGATTTACAGTCTGCTCCCTTTGGCCACTCGGGCACACCCCCGGCCACGCCTCGCAACACCCTCGTGCGGAGCGCCAGAATATGGTAGCAAACGCGAAGTACTTTTCAACAAGCCCCAAACGGAGCCCGGAGAGGGAATCGAACCCCCGACCGGCCGCTTACAAGGCGGCTGCTCTACCTCTGAGCTACCCGGGCGCTGAAGCTGGTCGGCTTCTCCCAGCGCCTATACGGTCGTTACCGCACACCGTACGCTGCAGGGATTTTACCAGCGTGTCTTGCGCACCTCCGTGTCCACCCCGGCAAGAACGCCCCGACAAGCCGACTTTGCCGACCGGCTAACCAGCTGAAGCGCTATTCGGCCTTGCGCCGGATCTCCTCGAGCTTCCTGAGCGTCTCCGCGGAGAGGCGCTGCGCGACGGAGACCTTGAACGGCTTGGAGGGGTTGCGGGTGATGACGGGGAGTTCGTCGAGGAGGTTGGCGAACTCGCGGGGGGTGGCGCGGGTGGCGCCGCGGGCAAGGGCGGTGCGTTGGAGGGCGAAATCGGCGGTGTAGACGGTGGCGGAGCCCTCCAGTTTAAAGATGAGGCGCTCTATCTCGTCGTCGGCGGACTCGCCGGGGGCGCTGTAGACGATGCGGACAGCGCCCCCGGCCCGGGGCTCCTCCTTGCGGGGCTCGGAGGCGCGCTGGGCGTCGAAGACGACGATGATGATGCGGCCCGTCCAGCCGGCGGCCTTGAGGGCGTCGTTGACGAGGAGCTGGCGCGCGGCGTCGAAGGAGTCGGCGGTCCTGTAGCGGTCGAGGGCGCCGATCACGTTGTAGGCGTCCAGGATCAGGTGTGAGGACACACCGCTACCCCCTCTGCCTGCGGGCCTCGTAGGCGAGCACCGCCGCCGCCACGGAGACGTTCAAGGACGAGACGGCGCCGAGCATCGGGATCGACACGGTCCCGTCGCACGCCTCGCGCACCAGGCGTCTCACGCCCCGCCCCTCGCTCCCAAAAACGAAGGCCGTCGGCCCGTCCAGGTCGAGCTTCGCGTAGTCGGTCCCCCCGGCCTCGGCGGCGTAGACCCAGACGTTCGCCCCCTTCATCCTGTCCACCGCCCGCCTGAGGTTAGTCACCTTGGCGACGCGGACGTGCTCGCTCGCGCCGGCGCTCGCCTTGACGGCCGCCGCCGTGACCCCGACTGCCTTATCCTTCGGGATCACCACTCCGCCCGCCCCCGCCCCGTCGGCCGCCCGCAGCACCGCCCCGAGGTTGCGCGGGTCCGTCACGCCGTCCAGCATCAGGATCAGGGGATCCGGCACGGCCAGGACCTCCTCCAGCCCCGAGTACGGATAGGGCTCGACGCGCGCCACGACGCCCTGGTGGACCCCGCCGCGCGCCAGCTCGTCGATCCGGTCGCGGGACACCTTCTCCACGCGAACGCCGCCGGCCACCGCGCGGACCTGCCCGTTGCCCGCGGAATCCAGGACCTCAAAAACCCTCCTCCGACGGCTCTTCAGCGCCTCGACGACGGGCCGGATGCCGTAGATGATCTCCGACACCGGCTACCGGCGGCCCAAAATGGGGCCTTCCGGCGTATCCTCGACAGACCAGCCCGCCTCGGCGAGCTCGTCGCGCAGCCGGTCCGCGGTGGCCCAGTCCTTGGCCCGCCGCGCCAACTCCCTGTTGGCGACCAGGCCGAGGACTTCGTCGCCCGGCTCCTCAGGGTACCGGATGCGCGTGCCGTCCACCTCGGTCGCCATCCCCCGCGGGAGGTCGAATCCAAAGACGGTCATGACCTCCCCGACTGCCTCCGCAAAAGACGCGAACTCGCCCCTCGTCCCGGGACGGTCCGATATCTCGCGCGCCGCCCGGTTGGCAGCATCGAAGAGCGTCGCGATGACCTCGGGGGTGCTCAGGTCGTCCCGCATCGCGACATCCAGGTGCTCCAGAAGACTGGCGGAGAGTTCTTCGGAGAGGTCTGAGGACGTCTCCGAGTCCGAGATCTCACGGTAGAGGCGCAGCAACCTCTCGTAGGAGCGGCGTTTCCCTTCCAGGATCTTCCCCGAGTACTCGATGGGCTGCGAGTAGTGGCTCTGGAGGAGCCACATCCTGACGGCGTTGCGGCCGTGAAGTTCCACAGCCCGCTTCACGTCGAGCACGTTGCCGACGGATTTCGCCATCTTTTCCGACCCCCCGAACGTCACCATCCCGTGGTGCGCCCAGACGCGGACGAACTGGCGTTCCGGGTGGGCCGCGGCGCTCTGGGCGAGCTCGTTCTCGTGGTGCGGGAAGCGGATGTCCGTGCCGCCGCCGTGGATGTCCGCGCCTTCCGGCAGGTGCTTCTCGACCATCGCCGAGCACTCGATGTGCCAACCGGGACGACCCGGTCCCCACGGACTGGGCCAGGAGGGCTCGCCCTGCTTGGAGGCTTTCCAAAGTGCGAAGTCCAGCGGGCTCCTCTTGTCCCCCTTCTGTCCCTTCTCCATCTCCCGCATCTCCTTCGGACGCTGGTGGCTCAGTGCGCCGTAGTCTGGGAAGCTCTCGACGGAGTAGTAGACGTCGCCGTTAGCTTCGCTCGGGGCGTAGGCGTGGCCCCCCTCGATGAGTTCTTCTATCAGGAAAATCATCTCCGGGATGTGCTCCGTGGCCCGCGGCTCGACATCGGGCAACCCGACGCCGAGCAACGCCAACCGCTCGTGGAAGGAGTCGATGTAGCGGTCGACAATTTCCTTCCAGGAGACGCCCTCGGCGTTCGCCTTGTTGATGATCTTGTCCTCGATGTCCGTGATGTTCTGGACGAACGTCACGTCGTAGCCCCGGCTCCTCAGATACCGGACCACCACGTCCCAGAACAGCGGCGCCCGCACGTTGCCGATGTGGACGTGGTCGTAGACCGTCGGCCCACAGACGTACAGGCCGATCTTGCCACCCCCCCCGACCTCGACGGTCCCGCCGCTCAAGCTGTCCCTCACGCACACGCTCATGGCCGTAGTCTAGCCCCTCCGGCCCGGTCTATCCGCCCACGCGCCACTTCAGGACCGAGCACCGCTAGGACGAGCGCCATCTCCGGTCCCTTGTTTTGTCCTGTCAGCGCCAATCGCAGAGGGTGGAGCAGGTCGCGGGTGTTGATGGCCCGTTCCTTGGCCCACCTACGCAATTCTTGAACAAAAGCTCTCGCTTCGTCCACGTCAGAGAAGGATCGGCTTTCGAGCGCCGCCGCGATATGGTCGAAGACTTCTCCGCTCGATCCGGGCAACTCGGCCGCGAATCGCGCGGGGTCTACGGGTCCGGTAACTTCGTGCAAGAGGCGCGGCGCGTCCGAAAGCACGCGCGCCTCTTCCCGGATCACTTCCAAGGCGGCGGCTTCCCGTCCCTCCGGTAGCGGCCCGTCTAGGAAGGGTTCGACCCGCCGGCGCAACCCTTTGAGGGACAGCCGCCGTATGTGCCGGGCGTCGAAGAAGAGCAGGCGGTCGGGGTCGAAGGTGGATGGGCTCGCGCCGAGACGCGACGCGTCCCACTCGCGGACGAGCTCTTCCAGGTCGGCAAACTCTTCTTTGCCCGTCGGGTGGGTCCAACCGAGAAGCGCAAGGTAGTTGATGAGGGCCTCGGGCAGGTAGCCCTCGCTCCGGTAGTCGGCGACACTCGCATCGCCATGGCGCTTGGAGAGCTTCTTGCCGTCGGGGCCGAGGATGACGCCGAGGTGGATGAAGTTCGGCTCCGTCACGCCGAGGGCCCGGTAGAGGAGTGCCTGGCGGCCTGTGTTCGGGAGGTGTTCCTCGCCCCTGACGACATGCGTGATAGCCATGTCGGCGTCGTCCACGACGGCGGCGAAGTTGTAGGAGGGGGTGCCGTCGGACTTGCGGATCACGAAGTCCTCCACGCGACCGAACGAGACCTCGCCGCGCAGCCCATCCCGAAAAGTCCCGCTGCGCGCAGGCGGACGGAAGTAGAGCGCCCGCCGCCCCTCCTCGCCCGTGCTTTCGTAGGTCAGGCCGGCTTGAGAGAGACGCTCGATCCCCCCCTCGTACGACTCCCCGCGTCCGCTCTGGCGGTACGGGCCCTCGTCGAAGGCGAGGCCGAGCCAGTCGAGGTCCTCCAGCTGCGCCTCCTCGAACCCGCGCGTGCTCCGCGCCCGGTCGGTGTCCTCTATGCGAAGGATGAATTTTCCCCTATGGTGCCTGGCGAAGAGGTAGTTAAAAAGGGCGGTTCGGGCGCCGCCAAGGTGGAGCATCCCCGTCGGGCTGGGGGCGAAGCGCGCCCGGATCTCCGCCAACGGGCTACCTCTCCTGCAGGAGGCAGACGGCCTGGGCGGCTATTCCCTCTCCCCTGCCGGCAAAGCCGAGGCGTTCGGTCGTGGTGCCGCGCACGCTGACCCGGGAGAAGTCCACATCCAGGGCGCCCGCCAGGTTCCGCCGCATCGCGTCGCGGTGGTCCCTTATCTTCGGGCGCTCGCAGACGACGACGGCGTCCACGTTAGCGACCTCCCACCCGCCGCCCAGGATTCGGCGCACCCTGCGCAGGAGGCCTATAGAGTCCGCGTCCTTGAATCTCTCGTCCGTGTCCGGGAAGTAGTGGCCGATGTCCTCGAGGCCGGCGGCACCGAGCAGAGCGTCGGTGACGGCGTGGGCGAGCACGTCGGCGTCGGAGTGGCCCAGGAGGCCCCGGTCGAACGGGATTTCCACGCCGCCCAGGATCAGGCGCCGGCCCTCTCCGGACCCCGCGAACGCGTGGGCGTCCACGCCGAGGCCTACCCGCATCACGAAGGCCCTTCCGTTCGGGGGTCTCCCCCGTCCCTCTCGCGCGCGGCGAGTATAGCCTCGGCGAGCACCAGATCTTCCGGTGACGTCAGCTTTAAGTTGGTCTTCTCCCCTTCTACGAGTAGCACCCGTCCCCCCTCCCGCTCGACGAGGGAGGCGTCGTCGGTCGCGGAGCTCAGGGAGCTGTCCGAGGCCGCGTGGAGCCGCAGCAGCAGGCCCAGCCGGAACGCCTGCGGGGTCTGGACCGCGCGGAGCTCCGTGCGGTCGAGTGTCTGCACGACCTCGCCGCCCCGCCCGACCTTGATGGTGTCCAAGACGGGGACCGCGGGCACGACGCCGTCGGGAGCATCTTCGGCGAGGGCGGCCTCGGCCACCCGGTCCACGAGTCCCGGGGTCACGAGGGGGCGGGAGCCGTCGTGGATGAGGACGACGGTCTCGGGGTCCTCTTTGCAGAGCAGGAGGCCGCTCTTCGTGGACAACTGTCGGAAGGGTCCGGGTTCCGCGCACCGGGCGTACTTCGAGATGTCCGCCTCCCTGGCCAGCACCTCGACGCGCCGACGGTCGCCGACGGCGTAGATTCTGCCCACGGAGGCGGCCTCCTCGAAGGCCCTGAGGGTGTGGAAAAGCGCGGGTTTGCCCCCGAGGGCTAGGAACTGTTTGGGGCGCCCCATGCGGGTGCCGAGCCCGCCGGCCAGCACGAGCGCTATCGCAAGGGTATTCGCCAACGCCGATAATCCTCGGGCATCTTTACAGGGCCTCGCCTGACGTGTCCAGGTTACGCTGGCGCTCGAGGCCACGCTGGATGGCCCGGGCGCGGGCTTGGCCGACGCCCTCGACCTCATCGAGCTCGGCCTCGCTCGCTTTGAGGAGGTCCTTCAGTGAGCCGAACTCCCGGATCAAGCTTTCGGCGACCCGGCGGGGCAGCCGCGGCACCCTCTCGAGCTGGCGGTAGCCGCGCGGCTTGAGGAAGAAGTCCTCCGTCCGGCCGACCGAACCGTAGCCCAACGCCTGCGTGATCTCCATGGCATCCGAGAGCTGCTCGGAGGAGAAGCCTTTCAACCGCTTTCGGACCCGCGCGCAGTCCTGGCCCTCGGCGGCGTAGTCTCGGATCAGGGCGTCGTACTGCTCGGGCACGTCGTGGAAGGCCTGCTCCAGCTGCATCTCGACGAGCCGCCCCTCGCTCCCGAGCTCTCGCACGTAGGCCTCGACCTCCTCGGCTATTCGGACGGAGTACTCGAAGTTGCCGATGGCCCCAACGACCTCCCGCAAGGTGACCGCCCCGTCGTACTCGTGTACGGTCAGCGCGCGCGCCTCCTCGCGAAGCCTCCTCGTGAACTTCTCTAAGGTGGCTATCGCGGAGTTCGCCTTGGAGAGCACGATGCCGATGTCCTCCAGGATGAGCGGCCCGTGGGCTCCCTGGTACAGGCTCACGAGGCGCCGCCTCTCCGAGACGACTATGACGAGATCCCCGCTCTGCTTGGCGGTGCGGTGGCCGGCGAGGTGGCGCATCCCGGTCTCGTGGGACTCTAGGGTGGGGTCCGGGCTGAGCTGGACGTTGGCGTAGTGGATCACGGAGACGTTCGGTGAGAGCACTATGGCGCCGTCCATCTTCGCGAGCTCGTAGAGCCGCATCGGCGCGAACTCCAACCCGAGCCTCATCCCCCCGGAGATGATGCCGAGGCTTTCGAGCTTCTCGGGAAGGGAGACCACGATAAGCGCACCGTTGTGCGCCCGGATGACGTTCTCTATGGCCTCCCGCAGGTCGGTGCCGGGGGCCACGAGCTTGAGCGCGCGGACGAGCTCTTCTGGCATCTTTCGGCGGGACGGGCTCAAAGCAGCGCCACCGCCACGGCCTCCTCCAACGTGCTCACGTCGATCACGCTCGCTTCCTTTTTGGACCCGCCGCCGAAGGCTTCATCCGGCCGCCCTTCCGGTCTGATTATACGCTCGTAACCCATCTTTAGGACCTCGCTGGTCCGGCGCGGCGCCCCGGAGACGAACCTCACGTCCCCCGTCAACCCCACCTCCCCGAAGCACGCCGTACCCTTCCCGACCGGCTTGTCCCGCAGCGCGGAGGCTATGGCCAGTGCAACCCCGAGATCGGCCGCCGGCTCCTCGACCCGTACCCCACCCGTCACGTTCACGTACACGTCGTGGTCGGCCAGCGCGAGGCCGGCGCGCCGTCCCAGCACCGCGCACAGCATGTTCACCCGGCCCGTGTCCACCCCGTTGGCGATCCTGCGCGGGTTCGCCAGCGGGCTCGGCGCGACGAGGCTCTCTATCTCGACCAGCATCGGGCGCGTCCCCTCGAGCAGGCACACCGTCGCCACCCCGGAGGGCATCTTCTCCTCCCTTTTGGAGAGAAAGAACGCGGACGGGTCCTCGACCTCGACCATCCCCCGGCCCGTCATCTCAAAGACCCCGATCTCGTTCGTCGAGCCGAACCGGTTCTTGAGCGCCCGCAACACCCGGAAAGACTGGAACCTGTCCCCCTCGAACTGGAGCACCGTGTCAACCATGTGCTCCAGGACGCGCGGACCCGCGATGGACCCGTCCTTCGTGACGTGCCCAACGAGGACTACCGCTATGCCCTCACTCTTGGCCAACCGCATCAGCCTGGCGGCGCACTCGCGCACCTGCCCCACCCCGCCAGGCGCCCCTGAGAGCTCCGGCGAGTAGAGCGTCTGGATGGAGTCCACGACGACCACGGTCGGCCGCTCCTCCAGGATGGTCGCCTCTATCACGTCCACGTCCGTCTCCGAGAGCACGCTGAACCCCGCCCCCCGCACGCCGAGCCGCTTCGCGGAGAGCGCAACCTGCCGCGGCGACTCTTCGCCCGAGACCATGAGACACCCCTCTCCGAGGTGGCCCATCACCTGCAAGAGCAACGTGCTCTTGCCTACGCCCGGCTTCCCGCCGACGAGCACCACCGAGCCAGGCACGACGCCGCCCCCGAGCACCCGGTCGAGCTCCTCGACGCTCGTGCTGATCCGGCCCCCGTCGGCCGCGGTTTCGACCTGGTCCAGCCTCAACGTCCGGCCGGCGGCCCTCGTCTTCTTCCTCGTCGCCCGCTCAGCGAACCCGACCACCTTTTTCTCCTCACGCGCCTCCTCGGCGAAGGTGCTCCACTCCCCGCAATCCGGGCACCGCCCGAGCCACTTCGGCGCCTGGTGCCCGCAGTTCGAGCAAACGTAAAGGGTCTTTGTAGCCATGCATCTATTGTACGGGATGGGGGCTAGAATCAGCCGTCGAAATAAGCGTCAGCGCATCCGGCGGTAACAAACGCCTTCCGGCATACGTCAGCCGGGACGTTATCGACCTTATACTATCCTCGGTGGGGAACCCGCGAACGCTGGACGACGTTCCTCGTCGACCGGGATGACGCGTACGAATAGGCGGAAGAGTTTCAGCTTAAGGACCGAAGATGACTTAGAGCAACCGACCCGTCTACTGCACGCAGTGTGGAAGCATCGTCGATGCGCGAGACAACTTCTGCAGGGCGTGCGGCGCTCGGGTGTCTCCCTCGCCGCAAGAACCGCCCACGTAACGGATACAACAGACGCACGCCTGTCCTCCGCCCGGCGCCGGTGCCTCGGTAAACGGCCAGGTGCTGCCCCTAATCATCGGCCTCGCGGTCGTCCTGGTCGGGATAGCTACGACCGTAGATTTCGCCCGCGTGGGCGACGACACGAATGCCCCGCGAGCCTCCGCCAACCAACCTGCCCTCGTGAAGGGCTCGGGGCCGACCGGGCAAGGGAGGACGGGGAGGCCGAAGCCTTTCGACCCCCGTCGGAGCAGGAGCTCGGCGTGGGCGACTCCGTCGAGACCTAAGGCATCGAGGCGACCTTGAACGAGGGTACGCATTCTGCCCACCTCGGGCCTCGATCAGCCTATGAAGGACCCAGATAGCAGGTTCCTCACCATCGACCTGACCTTCGAGAACGTCTCGGAGAACCCCGTCTCCGTCTCGAGCCTGCTGGAGTTCGTACTCAAGGACAAGGAAGGTTACTCCTCCCAGATCGCACACGCCCAGCAAAGGAAGCTAGCGGAAGGCGAGATCTCCCCGAGGCAGAGAGCGAGACGCGAAGGGCCGGGGCACTTGTCGCACCCCGGCCCTCGGATAGCTAGCTCCGGTTCTCCTTACTCGGCCTTGACGATCTCCTTGGGCTGGCTGACCTTGATGTCCACTATGGACTCGTCCTCGGCGATGTCGTCGCCAGACTTGTCGTTGGGCTCGATGGTCACCTTGGAACCGTTGGGAATCTCGCCCTTGAGGATCATCTCGCTCATGGGGTCCTCGATCATGCGTTGCAGGGTCCTGCGCAGCGGCCTCGCCCCGAAAGCCGGATCGTAGCCCTCCTCGGCGAGCTTGTCTAAAGCCGCGGTCGTGAACTCGACCGTGACCTCGCGCTCGGCGAGCTGCTTGCGGAAGCGCTTGACCTGGACCTCGATTATCTCGCGCATGTGCTCGCGCTCGAGCTTGTGGAAGACGATGATCTCGTCGATCCTGTTGAGAAGCTCGGGACGAAAGATTTTGCGCAGCTCGCTCGTGACGCGGCCCTTCATCTCCCTGTAAGAGAGGCCTTCCTCTCCCCCGCCGAAGCCGAGCGACTGGGTCTTGTTGATGGTCTGCGCCCCGACGTTAGAGGTCATGATGAGCACCACGTTCTTGAAGTCCACGGTGCGGCCCTGCGCATCGGTGAGCTGCCCGTCCTCGAGTATCTGCAACATGAT
>CADCUZ010000087.1 GCA_902806015.1 uncultured Rubrobacteraceae bacterium | reverse complement strand
GCCCGAGGGAGACCAGCACCAAGGCGGCGAGCGTCCCGATGTTGACCAGCTCCCCAGGCGCGGTGAGAGGTACTATTAGGCCAAGATCGAGGCGACGATGCCGGTGATGATCAGTGATCCTGTAAGGGGTGCGGAAGCTCGCGTGCACCCGCGCCAGACGCGGCGGGAGCAGGTTGCCCCGGCTCACGGCGAAGGCCAACCGGCTCTGGCCGAGGATCATCACCACCCCCGTCAGCCCGACGAGGATCGCCAAAGGGTCCACGAACGGCGCCGCCGGGAAGGGCGTCTGGGAGAGCGCCGTGGCCGCCGGGGCCGCGGTCGCGAGCCGTTCGTAGGGCTTGAGCCCGGTGAACACCACGGACGCCAGGATGTAGAGGCCGGTGCAGATCCCGAGAGAGGCGAAGATGCCGATGGGGATGTCCTTCTGGGGATTGTGCGCCTCCTCTGAGGTGGTCGCGAAGATGTCGAAGCTTATGTAAGCGAAAAAAACGAGCGCCGCCCCAGGTGAAGTTGCCGACTATACCGAACCTGGTGTCTATGCCGAGGATGCTCGGCAGGGGGTAAGCGTTCGGGCCAATGCTGAAGGCGTTTCCGCCGGGCTCCGGCGCCGGGATAAGAGGCGAGAGGTTCTCCGCGTCGATAAACGCTCTTCCATGTCCCGGATGGACAGCTCGATGGACTTGGAGCGCACGGTCCCCGCGGCGGCCCTCCTCTAAGCTTCTCCCATCGGCCACGCCCCCGCGCTTCGCGGATTGCAAAGGGTTACCGGATTTTGCGCTGGGCCGAACTGGAGCGGATGCGGCGGTCTTACTGGGCGTCCGGGTTGGCCTGTTTCTCGGCCGCGGGCGAAGCGCTGGAGGGGGATTCTTCGGGTGCGGGCTCCGCTTCGGGTGCGGGCTCCGCTTCGGCGGCCGGGGAGGCGCTTGATGGGGCCTCTTCCCCATCGGGGGCCGGTGAGACGTTGGGGTCCGCGCCGCCGGGGATCAGATCCCGTCCCTCAGGCACACCGCCCCCCTGCCGGATGGAATCCATAACGCCCCCGCCGCCGCCACCGCCCGCGCCGCCGGGGATCAGATCCCGCCCCTCAGGCACACCGCCCCCCTGCCGGATGGAATCCATAACGCCCCCGCCACCGCCACCGTCCGCGCCCCCGCCGCCGACGTCCACGCCCCCGCCGCCACCGTCCGCGCCCCCGCCGCCACCGTCCGCGCCCCCGCCCGATAGCGTGGAGCCCGCGCCAGAGTCGTCGAACCCGGCGACGTGTATGCCCGGCGCGGCGCCGTGGGGGCACGACTGCCATATGCCGCAGGAGAGGCTGTTGCCTATGATCTTCTCCACGCCCCAGACAGTGACCATGCAAATGGCGAAAGCCAGCGCCGACGCGACGAGCGCCTTGAAGAGGATGGGTCGCCTGCGGGGTGTCGGCAGCTGCCTAAACCAGTGCACGGCCGCCCTCATGCGGCCGGGCAAGTTGTTCCGGAGGTCCGGGCGTCCCGGGGGGTTCTCTTGCGCCTTGGGAATGGTATGTTCGGGAGGGGCGGCCGCCAAGCGCCCTTCCCGGCGCTCGCGGAGCCTCGTCGCGCCGCCGCGCACCCGGACCGCGGCGTTCTCGATGTACGCCTTCAGGATGGCGGAGCCACCCGTGATGATCATGGTCGTCACGGCCGCGCCGAGCAGCGTGCCCGCCGCGCCGAAGCGCGACGTCACGAACGCCGCCCCGGTGGCGGCGAGTCCGGCGGCCACGATCTGGTATGTGTCTACGTTGGAGTTGACGTTTTTGGTGCTCACAGCAAAAAATTTATCAGCCCGCCCGGGCGGTTTCAAAGACGGTTGCCGGTGTGGATCGGTCCAACTTATGGCGACGCCTGTGGCGGCGAGCGCCCGCCCGCGGTTAGAATCCCCGTGTTCTGCGACTAAAGGAAGGGGGAGAATGTCCTTCACGAATAACTGCATGTTCTCCGAGCTGTTCGGGGTGATAGAAGACTACGCCCGCAGGGAGTACCATTACCAGGACAAAGCCCTCCAGGTGATAGCCGGCTCCTACGTGTTCATGTTCGAGAGCGAAGATATGCCGGACGCCCGCCCCGTGGTGGACGGCATCCTTGAGCAGTACGACTACGTCTTTACCACCCTCGAGCGCGGCAACCTCGACCCCCTCATCGTGGACGCCGTCGTGAAGGTCGCCCTCTACCGCGAAGAGCATATGGAATGGGGCATCAACCGCCTCGGCAAGGTCCTCGAAGCCCTCTTCCGCCGCTCCCGCACCGACGAGACCTACGAAGACTACATTAGGGACACCACCTTGGTCATCCGGGGGCTCGAAAGGATGATCACCGGCTCGGTTCTCGAAGAGTTCGTCGAGGCGAGCAACAGCGGTTAAGCTCTCCGAGAAGAGCCGTCGGACTTCGGGTTTTGGGTCGGCATGGGCCGACGGTCCTAACTCGCCGCCATCACCTCGGGCATGAGGTCGCGGAGGAAGCGGCCGGTGTGGGAGCCCTCTACGCGGGCCACGTCCTCGGGGGTACCGGTGGCGACTACCTCGCCGCCGCCATCGCCGCCCTCGGGGCCGAGGTCTACGACGTGGTCGGCGGAGCGAATCACATCAAGGTTGTGCTCGATCACGATGACGGTGTTCCCCGCGTCCACGAGCCGGTGCAGGATATGGAGCAGCTTCTCCACGTCGGCGAAGTGGAGCCCCGTCGTCGGCTCGTCGAGGATGTAGACGGTCTTGCCGGTCGCCCTCTTCCCCAGCTCGCTGGCCAACTTGACCCTCTGCGCCTCACCGCCCGAGAGCGTCGTCGCCGGCTGCCCAAGCCGGACGTACCCGAGGCCCACGTCGCGCAAGGTGTCCATGCGGCGCGCTATGGCCGGGACCGGCGCGAAGAACCCGCAGGCCTCCTCGACGGTCATGTCGAGCACGTCGGAGATGGACTTGCCCTTGTAGGTGGCGCGCAGGGTCTCGGTGTTGTAGCGACGGCCCTTGCAGACCTCGCACGGGACGTAGACGTCAGGGAGAAAATGCATCTCGATTCGGATCTGGCCGTCCCCCCGGCACGCCTCGCACCGCCCGCCCTTCACGTTGAAGGAGAAGCGACCGGGCTTGTAGCCCCTTATCTTGGCCTCCGCCGTCGAGGCGAAGAGCTGGCGGATGTGGTCGAAGACCTTGGTGTAGGTCGCCGGGTTGGAGCGCGGCGTCCGGCCGATAGGGCTCTGGTCGATGTCTATGACCTTGTCCACGTTATCGACGCCCCGCAATCCTGCGTGGCGGCCCGGTCGGTGCTTGCCGCGGCTAACGGCATTGGCGAGGGCCTTGTAGAGGATCTCGTTCACGAGCGTGCTCTTCCCGGACCCCGAAACGCCCGTTATGCACGTAAAGACGCCGAGCGGGAACTCCACGTCAACGCCCTTGAGGTTGTGCTCGGTCGCGCCGAGGAGGCCGATCTCCCCCGTCGGCTCGCGCCGCCGCTCCGGCGGCTCTATCCTGCGGCGGCCGGCGAGGAAGTCGCCCGTGACTGAACGCCCTTCGGCCTCTATGTCCTCGACTGAGCCGACGGCGATGATCTCGCCGCCGTGGACCCCCGCCCCCGGCCCCACGTCCACGACGTAATCCGCCGCCCGGATCGTCTCCTCGTCGTGCTCGACCACGATGAGCGTGTTCCCAAGATCCCTGAGCTTTTCGAGCGTCGTGAGCAGCCTCCGGTTGTCCCGCTGGTGCAAGCCGATGGAGGGCTCGTCCAGGACGTAGAGCACCCCCACGAGCCCGCTCCCGACCTGCGAGGCGAGGCGTATACGCTGGGCCTCGCCGCCGGAGAGCGTGCCGGCGGCGCGGGCGAGGGTCAGGTAGCCGAGGCCCACGTCCACCAGGAAACCTAAGCGCTCACGGATCTCCTTGACCACCCGCTCCCCGATAAGCCACTCCCGGGTTGTGAACTGGACGCTTAGGAAGAAGTCTTGCGCGTCCCAGACGGAAAGCTGCGTGAACTCCGAGATGCTCTTCTCCCCCACCGTGACGGCGAGCGCCTCGGGCCGCAGGCGGGCGCCCTTGCACTTCGGGCAGGGGACGTGGCTCATGAACTCCTCGATCTTCTCCCGCCTGTACTCGGAGTCCGTCTCGGCGTACCGACGCCCCAGGTTGCTTACGACCCCGTCGAACTGGGTCATGTACTGCCGCCGGCGGTTGTAGCGGTTCTTGTAGGAGACGTAGATGCGCTCCCCGTCCGTCCCGTAGAGAATGAGCTTCTTGTGGTCTTCGGGGAGATCCCGCCACGGCACGTCCAAGTCGATGTCGTATTTCTCCGACAGGGCCCCGAGCACGCTCCTGTGGTACTCCGTCTGGGAGTTGGCCCACGGCACGACCGCGCCCTCGTTGACGCTCAAATCCCCGTTCGGCACCACGAGCGCCGGGTCTATCTCGAGCCGGCTCCCAAGCCCATCGCAGCGGACGCAGGCCCCGTGCGGGCTGTTGAACGAGAACGTCCTAGGCTGTATCTCCGCTATGGAGGCCCCGCAGTTCGTGCAGGTAAAAGACTCCGAGAAGAGCATCGACTCGCCAGCTCCGCTACCGTCCTCCTCGACGGTCTCTACCTGCACCAGCCCCTCGGCCAGCTTCAGGGCAGTCTCGATAGAGTCGGTGAGGCGGCGCTCCATGCCGTCCCGGATCACGAGCCGGTCGATCACCACCTCGATGTCGTGCTTGAAGTTCTTGTCCAGCCCAAGGTCCACCGGCAACTCGTAGGTCTCCCCGTCCACCCGAACCCGCGCGTAGCCCTGCTCGGCCAGGTCCTTGAACATCTTCCCGTACTCGCCTTTGCGCCCCCGCACAACCGGCGCGAGCACCATGAACCGCGTCTTTTCGGGCAGCGTGAGCACTTTTTCGACCATCTGCTGCGGGGTCGAGGAGGCGACCGGGAAGCCGCAGACGTGGCAGTGCGGGCGCCCGGCGCGGGCGTATAGGAGTCGGAGGTAGTCATAGATCTCAGTCACCGTGGCGACCGTCGAGCGGGGGTTGTTGCTCGTCGTCTTCTGGTCGATGGAGACCGCCGGGGAGAGGCCGTCTATGTGGTCGACGTCGGGCTTGTCCATCTGGCCGAGGAACTGCCGGGCGTAGGCCGAGAGGCTCTCGACGTAACGGCGCTGTCCTTCGGCGTAAATCGTGTCGAACGCGAGGGAGGACTTGCCGCTCCCGGAGAGGCCGGTCACGACGACCATAACGTCGCGGGGCAGGGAGACGGTGACGTCCTTCAGGTTGTGCTCGCGTGCTCCCCGCACGACGATCTGGTTATCGGCGATGGGCCATCACCCTTTCTCTGAAAGACGTTACCGGCAAGTATACGGCCCCCTTGTGGGAGGCCAAAGAACCAGATTGCTTTGCGAAGAATTTTAGCACCCGCGCCCCGCTTTTCGACCGGCCGGTTTGCCATTCGCGGGCGTTGCCTCCACAATGATACGGGCCGGTTACGTCATGTTGCGAATGGAGACGGCCGTGATCCTGAAAGACTTCTCCCGGTTGGTGCTGGAAGAGCTAGACGCGGACTGCCCGCTGTCCGGCGACCCCTCCCGGACGGTCACTGGCCTAGCGGTGGACGAGCCGCTCAAGGGCTGGCTCGGCCCGAACGAGGCGGCGGTCACGGGCAGGAAGACCGTGGAAGGAAACTTCCTGGAGACCGTCGCCTCCGGGGGCTCCCCGGCGGTGGTCTGGCGGTCCGACAGCAAGTTCTCGTCCGAGGCGCTGGAGCGCGCTTCGTCCCTGGGTCTCGCGCTCTTCGTGGTGCCCGCGGACGTCCCGCTGCGGCGGCTGCAGGCGGCGCTCTCGGGCGGGAACGAACTCCTGCTGCTCTCCCACGGCGCCGGCAGGACGCTCCTTGAGGGCACCGGCGGCGAGTCCTCCGTCGCGCAAACGGTCGCGCGCATCTCGGGGCTCCTGGGCCGCTCCGTGGTCGTCGAGGATCCGGTGGGGCGCCTAATCTCCGGCGCCCCCGAATCCCCGAAGAAGAACCGCCTGTGGGATCTACTCGAGGACTTGTCGCTGCGGGCGTCCAGGGCTTCGAACGTGGACGAGACGCGGCGCGAACGCCGGGACCGCTACGCGAGGCTGCCCGACGGCTACCTCTCCGTCCCCGTCGAACGCTGGCGGGTCGAGGACCGCGAGTTCTTCTGGACCCCGATAGGCACCGGCGCCCCGGCCGGGTACCTGTGGGTGGACCTGCAGGGCGAGACCTTGCGCCCGGAGGACGTGGTCCACCTCTTCTGGGCCAGGCGCGTTCTGGAATCCGATCTCGCCAAAGACCGCGTGCGCCTCGAAACGGAGCTCGGCGTCCGCGGGGACTTCGTGGACGATCTTGTCAACGGCCACTACGGGTCGGTCAGCCTGCTCCTGCAGCGCGCCGGGTACCTCGGGGCGGACCTCGCGGAAGGGGCCCTCGTCCTGATCGTGGACATCGACGACTTCGCCCGCTACCTGGAGCGCCGCAAACCGAAGGAGCCCGCCATCCAGGAACTTAAGCGCCGCCTCGCCGAGGCCGTGCGGATGCAGACCCGCCAGATCTTCTCCAACTTCCTCCTCGGGCCACGCTCAGACAACGTGATAGTCTTTCTGGGATCCTCCCAGGACACGCCACAAGAGGACCTCCCCGAGAAGGCGCAGCTCTTGGCGAAAGGTGTACAGCGCTACGTTAAGGGCCTGCTCCCCGACCTGACCGTCTCCGTAGGCATCGGGCGCAACAAGAGGGACCCGGCGCTGCTGCCCGACGCCTACTCGGAGGCCGAGGTTGCCCTGGAGATAGGCCACCGAATCCACGGCCCCTCCTCCGTCTCCACCTTCGAAGGTGCCGGCACCTACAAGCTCCTCTTCCGCGTCCTACAGGAGAACCCCGAGGAGCTCGAATCCTTCTACGAGGAGACGCTGGAGCGCGTGGTCCGCTACGACTCCCGCTACAGCACGGAGCTCGTCCAGACCCTCGTGACCTACCTGGGCAACGACGCCTCCACGGTCAGGACGGCCTCGGACCTCTACGCCCACCGCCACACCATCCGCTACCGCCTCGACCGCGTGAGCGAGCTGACCGGCCTCGACGTGGACAAGAGCGAAGACCGCGAGCGCCTAACCCTCGGCATAAAAGCGATGCAGCTCCTCGGCCGCGTCCCCGAGCGCCCCACCAGCTTCGCGGACCGGTAGCACGCCGCCTTGTACATCCGCCGCAACAAGAGCGGCCGGCAGGGGCGCCATCTTTGTACACTCGGCTAAAGCCCCCTCCTGGGGCGGCGCCTAGACTATGTTCCCAGAGAACATACTCGCGTTTCCTAAGGAGGGACATTGCGGCGGTTAACAATCCTTGTGCTCACGACGATGATGCTCGTCCTGGCGGTGCCGGCGCTGGCGTTCGCGCAGGACGCGCCCTCGACGGCGGACCTATCGTTGGCCATGGACACCATGTGGGTGGTGATAGCGGCGGTGCTGGTGCTGTTCATGCAGGCCGGGTTCGCCATGCTGGAGGTCGGGTTCTCCCGCATGAAGAACGTCGGGAGCGTGGTGGCGAAAATCCTGGTCAACCTCGCCATAGCGGCCCTGCTTTTCTGGGCCGTCGGGTTCGCCATCACTTTCGGCACCGGCAACGCCATCTTCGGGACGCAGGGGTGGTTCCTGGCGGTGCCGGCGGGACAGGTAAACGAGGTCTACGCCGGGTTGTCGTGGACGCAGGTCCCGCTCTCGGCCAAGTTCCTCTTCCAGGTGGCCTTCTGCGCCGTCTCACTGGCCATCGTGTGGGGCACGATGCTCGAGCGGACGAAGTTCGCCGTCTACGTCGTCTTCGCGGTCGTCTTCGCCGGCCTGCTCTACCCGCTGGTGGGGCACTGGATCTGGGGCGGTGGCTGGCTCACCGAGCTCGGCATGCAGGACTTCGCCGGCTCGACGGTCGTTCACCTCTCGGGCGCCATGGCCGCCCTTGCCGGGACGCTGCTCCTCGGCCCTAGGCTCGGCAAGTACGACGACGATGGCCGTCCCGTCAACATCCCCGGCCACAATATGCCGCTCGCCGTCCTCGGAGTCCTGATCTTGTGGGTCGGCTGGTACGGCTTTAACCCCGGCTCCACGATGGCGGCCAGCACCCAGGTCGCGGACATCGCCCTGACCACGACGCTCGCGGCGGCGGCCGGCGTGCTCGGCGCTATGGGCATGAGCTACGTGTACAGGCGCAACATCGACGTGGGCATGGGCGGCAACGGCGCCATCGCGGCGCTGGTCGCCATCACCGCCCCCTGCGCCTTCGTCGCGCCGTGGGCCTCCATCGTGATCGGTTTTATCGCCGGCGTCATCATGTACGCTACGCTCGTCTTCGTGGACAAGATCGGGGTGGACGACCCGCTCGGCGCGATCGCGGCCCACGGCATGGGCGGCATCTGGGGCACGCTCTCCTGCGGCCTCTTCACGACCCCGGCCCTAGCCGCGGTCGGCGAGCCCGGCCTCTTCTACGGCGGCGGCTTCTATCAGCTCGGCATCCAGGCGCTCGGCATTGTCGCCTGCGGCGGCTTCGTGTTCCTCGCCTCGCTCGCGGTCTTTGCCGCCCTCAAGGCCACCATCGGCATCCGGGTCAAGCCCGACCAAGAACTCGACGGCCTGGACATCCACGAGCATGGGGTCTTCGGCTACCCCGACCTCGTCGCCACCGACTACCAGAATGGCAACGGGCACAACAGATCCCGCGAGCCGCTGAAGGGCGCCACGGAGGGCACCGCGTAGGGAAAAGGCTTCGGCACCGGCCGGGAGATCCCCGGCCGGTGCTTTTTCGCCTCCGTCTCCCTGCGGGCGGAGTTCTTTAGGCTGGAGCGAGAGACCAACCGGGGAGAGGCACGGAGGGCGGTTTTGAGGCACCCATGACGCACACTACCCCGCCCGTCTGTAAACCTCCGCTTCACCGCTCGCCTCTCCACCGAGAAGGAGCCACGGGTCAAGGTGGCGCTCGTCTTCGTACTGCCACAAACACCTCGCGCGTCTCGGAGCCGGCGAGAAGGTGCTCGTCTACGCTGCCGCCAGCGGCGTCGGCGACTCTGCGGTGCAAATCGCGAAGCTCACGGGCGCGGAGGTGGGCGCGGTCGCCGGGTCGGACGAGAAATCACTTGCGGATAACGGCGCCGTTGGCAGCGCGGCCGCGCTGGCGAAATCCAAGTCCTCCGGCAAGCCGACGACATGCCTCTCCGACACCGCGACCCGCTAGGCGTGGAAGCGGGGGCGCCCGCCGAGGACGAACACCCTATAACCGGGGGCGAAACGCTCGACCGAGGCTCTTACCTCGCGCACCACGCCGCTACCCTCGAAGCCCGGCACTTGATGGTGCCGCCCTTAGCGGTGCCCACCAGCTTGTGGACGCGGCCTGTGCCGTTGAGCGTGGCCACCAGCGCCACCCCGCTAACGATGACCAACGCCGTCGCCATCACCGTTAGCAGCAAGGTAACGCGCCTCACCCCATTACCCCTTTCGCCGGCGTCGTCGCAGCGGCATTACTGCCCCATAGCGAAACCGAACACACCCCCCCGGAAGGCCGATCTCCGCGCGGGAACGGCTGTATTCACCCGAGTGCTTGGAAGGAGCATTCTCAG
>CADCUZ010000086.1 GCA_902806015.1 uncultured Rubrobacteraceae bacterium | reverse complement strand
TGCTCTACCCGGTAGTCGGCGCTATGGCAGGCGGGGCGGGGCTCGCCATACCGGCCCTCACGGCGCTCCTCTCGCGACGGGCGCCGGCCGAAGAGCAGGGCCGGCTGATGGGGGGCGTGCAAGCCGTCTTGAGCCTCGCCCTCATCTGTGGTCCGCTTCTGGCCGGCGCAGCCTTCGACGACCTTGGCGTCCCGGCGCCATACTACATCGGTGCTATCCTCGCGGCCCTCGCCTTGCCGGCCGTGGCGTTGTCCTTGCCGAGGGGGCGCGGCGTACCCGATCGGGAGACGAACCTCGGCGTGTCCGGGGCCGCGAGGATCCAGGAAAAAACGTGAGAGTCAAGGAGATCCACCATGACCACGACCACCTCTTCGCCCTCCGTGCTCAGGCTCGGCGTCGTAGTCCTCGCGCTGACGACGGCGATCATCCACCTCTACCTGGGTCTCTCCTTCGGCGACCCGGTCTTCGTCCTCAACGGCCTCGGCTACCTTGCGCTCTTCGCCGCCCCCTACCTGCCCATTTTCCAACTGGCTCAGTACCGGAACACCGCATGATGGGTCCTCGTCGGGTACACGACGTTGACCATCGTCCTCTGGCTCGTTATTACCGGCGGCAACAGCGCCACCATAGGCTACGCAGACAAAACCGTCGAGGTACTCCTTATCGGCCTGCTCGTCGGGGAAGCGCGCTGGAAGATCTAAAGGCCCCAACATAAAAGCCGACGGCTGACGGGGCTCCTATGCCACCCATCGCCACGTGACGAACAGCGCCGTCAGCGCCGCCCCGAGGCCCCCGGAGAAGACGAGCCAGGTCGCGAGCTTCCACCCAGACCGCGACAGCAGGTACCCGAGAACCATAAAGATCGGGAAGGCCCCTAGCACGAAGCGCGGCAGGCTCATAAGCGGGAACCGGGGCGAAGGTGTCAATACCGGCAGCAGCACGAGCCCGGCGGCGTAGATGGAGAACCCCGCCGGCAGCACGAAAAGCCCCGCGAGGGCAACGAAGACAAAGAATACGAGGAAGGCCAGGTTGAGCGCGTTGGAGGCCTCTAGCGCGGGCGTGGCGTCGGTGCCGAGGAAGAGCGTCGCCGGGTCGAGCATGTACTCCATCCCGATCCCGGCGGCCGTCCAGGCGTCGCCGAGCGTCGCGAGGGGCCCGGAGACCTCCCGATTCCAGTACCTCTCCTGCTGCCGGGCGAAGACGAGCGGGTCCCCGAACCGGGCCCCCAGATAGGCAGCGTACGCGGCCAGGCCCGCCGGCACCAGGGCTATCCCCACGACCCCGCGCATCCCGAGTTCCCGCCGGTGGCGCATCCACTCGAAAAGGAGCGGCACCAGCACCAAGAAGCCGAGGTTTCGCGTCGCCGCCGCGAGCGCCCCCAGGATCCCGGCGATCATAAAGTCCCGTCGCACGAGCGCGGCCCAAACGGCACCCGCTGTCAACGCCAGGAAGAGCGCCTCCGTGTAGACGGCGTTCAGGAAGAAGGCGGTCGGGAAGAAGGCCAGGCAGAGCGTGGCGGCCCGGGCGGCCCGCGCGTCGAAGAGGCGCTCGGAGATTCGGTAGACAAAAAACAGCGCGAGGGCGGTGGCCGCGAGGGAGAGCGCTACCCCCCAAAGCGCCGGCCCGCCCCCGACGGCGGTCCCGAGCTTCACCAGCAGCGGGTAGAGCGGGAAAAAGGCAGTCGAGGCCGGCTCGCGCCCCCCGTACCCCTCCGTCGCAACCTCCGAGTACCAGGCCCCATCCCAGTGCGCCCAGTAGCCCAAGAAGCCGGCCGGTCCCAACGGGTCCCCGCCGGGGTCCGCCTGGGGAAGGAGGATCGCGGCCAGGGCGCCAGTGCCCAAGAACAGCAGCCTAGACAGGACAAGTACCACGAGCACGAAAGCCCATACGGAGCGGGCTGAAACGCTTTTGCGGGGTCCCGTGGGATAAGAGGACCCCCTGACGAACCCCGTCAAAAGCCAGGACCCCGCAAAGGCGGCAACAAGAAGTTGGCAGCCCTAGTACCTGAGGTTCGGGCCACGGCTTATCGCCCACCAGGCACCGCAGAAGGCGAGGACGGAGATCAGGAAGACCATCCCAAGCGTCGGGTAGGGGTTGAGGTCGGAGATGCCGAGGGCGGCGAAGCGGGCGGCGTCCACGGTGTAAAAGATCGGGTTGAACAACGTCGCCAGCCTCAGGGAATCCGGCAGCATCGTGACAGAGTAGAAGACCCCGCCGAGGAACGTGAGCGGCTGGATCACGATGCTGGTCAGAAACGAGATGTGCTCTATCTTCGTCGCCAGCGCCCCCACCATCGTCCCTAGGGAGGCGAAGGCGAAGGAGGCGAGGATGCCGATGACGATGAGCAGCAATGGGTGCTGGACGCCGACGCCCACGAACGGGATGCCCACGAGAAAGGTGCAAGACCCCATCACCACGCCCCGCAGCGTGCCGCCCAAAGAGTAAGCGAGGGCTATCTGGAGGTTGCTCATGGGGCTGATGAGGACCTCGTCTATGTAACGTTCGCGCTTGGCGTCGAAGACCGACCAGGAGGAGTTCATCTGCGAATTGGTGACGAGGCTCATCAGCGCGATGCCGGGCAGGATGTACTCCAGGTACGGGACGCCTTCGATCTCCCTGATGCGGGTGCCGAGGGCGATGCCAAAGACGACCAGGTAGAGCAGGGAGGTCAGTATCTGGGGCAGGATCGTCTGCATCCAGACGCGCGTGAAACGCAGAACCTCGCGCGAGAGCAGCGTGCGGAAGGTCCGGTCAGTTAGAAGCATCGCCGATCACCTTCATGTAGACCTCTTCGACGTTCTTCGCGCCGTAGCGCTCCTTGAGCTCGACGTTCGTGCCCTGGGCGGAGATCCTGCCCCCGTCTATGAGCGCGATCTCCTCGCACAGCGCCTCGGCCTCTTCGAGGTAGTGAGTCGTCAGCAAGATGGTCATGCCGCCGCGGTTGAGCTCCCGGATGTAACCCCACAACCGGTAGCGCAGCTCGACATCGACGCCCGCGGTCGGCTCGTCGAGGAAGAGCACCTTCGGGTCGTGCATCAGCGCGCGGGCGAACATGACCCGCCGCTTCATCCCGCCGGAGAGCGTGTTCGTCCTCTGGTCCCGCTTCTCGACGAGACCGAAGCGTTCGAGCAGCTCCGCGGCCTTGTCCTTGGCCTTCTTCTTCGGGACGCCGTAGTAGCCGGCGTGGAAGACCAGGACCTCCTCGACGGTCAGGAACTTGTCCAGGTTGATCTCCTGCGGCGAGACACCGATCATGCGCCGCGCCTCCCGAAAGTCCTTGAAGGCGTCTTTACCGTACACTTCGACGGACCCCGAGTCCGGCCGCGCGAGACTGACCACGCTGTTTATGAGCGTCGTCTTCCCGGCCCCGTTGGGCCCGAGCAGCCCAAAAAATTTCCCGCCCCCGACCTCCAGCGAAACCCCACCGAGCGCCTGAAACCCGTTCTTGTAGGTCTTTTTGAGTTTCTCTATTTTGAGCGCCGGAACGCCGTTCGCGTAAGCCTCGTTCATCCGAGCACCCCCGCCGCGGCCTTTTCTCCTGACAACATGGAGCCGTTGATGCTGGAATCCTCCGTATATTCGCCAGCCAGGAAGAGCCCCGGCGTATCCGTCGTGTTTCCCGGCAACCCCTCGTGGACGCCCGGCGGTTGGGCGAACTGACCGTAGGGTATGCGGCGCAGCCCGAGCGGCCAAAACTCGGCATCCGGGTACCACCGGCTCACGTCCTCCAGGCCCCGGCGGAAGAGCTCGTCGTCTGGGAGGTCCAGGCCGGCCAGGGTCACGGCGTAGAGGAGATGGCGCCCCGGGGGGGCGTACCTCTCGGAGACGTTGCTCATCTCGGAGGCATTGTTCACGAAGGCGGCGTTCTCTGCGTTCAGCAGGATCTTCTTGCCGCTGTCCAATCCGCTCGTCTCGTAGTACAGGCAGACCTCCCCCAACGACCCCCGAGGCACCCGCTCCCCGGCCAGCTCCCCCGCCGTCGGCGCGTCGGTGGCGAGGACCACCGCGTCCGCCTCGTGCTCTTCTCCGGCTGCCCTCACCCCCCGAACCCGGCCGCCTTCGCGCAGCAGAGACTCGACCGGGCTGTTGAGGCGCACGGCGTTCTCCGGCAGGTGCGAGGCGAGCTGTTTGGAGATCTCGCCCATCCCCCGCGCCGGCACGACGGTCCGGCCAGTGGCGAGCATCCTGAAGGTGAACCGCAGGACGCGGGAGCTCGTCGTGAGCGCGCGGTTCAGCGTGATCCCGCCGTAAAACGGCCTGAAAAAAGAGTTGATGTACCGCTCGGACAACCCGGACGACCGCAAGTACTCCAACGTCGAGACGTCGGCCTTCCCGTTCTCGCGCCCCGCGCTGGTGGCGGCCCCCGGCAGGGTTCTCGCGGCCACCCCGACGGTGCGCAGCTTGTCCCCGAAGGTGGCATCGGCCGAAAGCAGGGTAGGAAGAAAGGCCTTCGGATCCCGAACCGGATCGGAGAGCACGCTGCGCTCGCGGCCCCGATGCACCACGGCGCCTGGGTCAAAGACGCGGAAGTCGAGCGCCGCGTGGTCAAGGTGCCGCCTGGAGACCGGATAGGAGGTGAAGTACACCTGGAATCCCCGGTCGAGCAGGAACCCGTCCTTGTTGTCCGTCCGCACGCGACCGCCGGTGCCGTCCGACGCCTCGAAGACGGCGACCTCGGCGCCACGCCACTTCAACACCTTTGCGCAAGTGAGGCCGGCAAGGCCGGCCCCGACAACGATAACCTTCATAGCCGCAAGAGTGTAACGCACCGGTAGCAAAGGGCCGTTAAGGCTTTGACGTAAATCAGCGGTTTGCGAACTCCAGGCGCACCTTGTGGTCCTCATCGAGCTTGAGGGCGGCAGCGTAGGGCCTGCCGGCCTTGCTCCTGAAGCCTTTTAGCTGGGGGGTGCGGCGGTTGGTCAGGAGCTGCTTGGCCTGGGATGCGCTCAGGCGCTTGCCGGAGACCTGTTTCCAGATCGCGAAGTCGCAGCGGTTACTTTTCCAAGCGGAGCAGCCGTAGGACTTCTTTGTCTCGACCACGGGCGAACCGCACTTCGGGCATGTACCCAGCGGCTCGCGGTCCTCGCTGGAGGGCGCAGCGACCTTCTCGCCCTGCATCCCGCGGACCTCCTCGACGAGGGAGGTGGCGAAACGGGATATGTCGGCCATAAAGTCCGGGCGCTTCTCGGCTCCCTTCTCCATCTTCGCCAACCGCTCCTCCCACCGGGCTGTCAGCCCCGGCGAGCCGAGCGGGCTGTCGCCGAGGAGGGAGATGAGGGACTTCCCCTTTTGCGTAGGCACGAGGGACTTTTTCTCGCGCTCGACGTAGCCGACCCTTATGAGGCGCTCGATAGTCGCGGCCCGGGTGGCCGGGGTTCCGAGCCCGGAGTCCTTCATCTGCTGGCGCAGTTCTTCGTCCTCGACGAGCTTGCCCGCGGTCTCCATTGCCCCGAGCAGCGCGGACTCGGAGTAGCGGGGCGGGGGTTTGGTCTCCCCCTCCTTGACGCCGGTCTTCGCGACGGCCCACTCCTGCCCGGCCTCGATCGGGGGCAGGACAGGCGGCTCCTTCTCCTTTTTTCCGCCGGCGCCGGCGGGGTAGAGCGCTCGCCACCCGGCTTCCAGCACCACCCGCCCCTTGCTCAAGAACGTCTCCTCGCGCACCCCCGTGACGACGGTGATGTTCTCGAAGCGGGCGGCGGGGAAGAAGACCGCAAGGAAGCGTCGCGCGACGAGGTCGTAGACCCTCGCCTCGTCCGAAGTGAGGTTTCCCGGGGATCTCTTGTTCGTCGGGACGATGGCGTGGTGGTCCGTGACCTTCGAGTCGTCCACTATGCGGCGCGTGATGGGCAACTTCGGCTTCCCCAGCAGCTCTCGTGCGAAAGGGGAGAGCTCGGGGAGGTCCCCTGCGGCCTCGACGCGCTTCTTCAGGCCGCCGACCATGTCCCCGGAGAGGTAGCGGCTGGAGGTTCGGGGGTAGGTGATCAGCTTTTTCTCCTCGTACAGTGACTGGGCGGCCCGCAGCGTCCGCTCGGCGGTGAACCCGAAGCGGGAATTGGCATGACGCTGGAGTTCGGTCAGGTCGTAGAGGAGCGGCGGTTTCTCGGTGGCTGTCTTTTTCTCCGCCTTCTTTACGACGCCGGTGCCGCCACGGACCTTGCCGGCTATCTCCTCGGCGGCCTCCCGGTTGTCGAGGCGGTTCCTTTTGCCCTTGAACCAGACACCGTCGTAGGTGAGGGTTACGCCTTCGTCGCGGCTAAAGCGGGCGTGTACGGTCCAGAACTTCTCGGGTTTAAAGGCATCTATCTCCGCCTCACGGTCCACGAGGAGCTTCAGGGTCGGGGTCTGGACGCGGCCGACGGAAAGGACGTTGCCGGGGCGGCCGAAGCGGACGGAGTAGGCGCGGGTCGCGTTCATGCCGACGACCCAGTCCGCCTCGCCGCGGCTGCGGGCGGCGTCTTCTAGGGGCTTCATTCGGCTCCCGTCGCGCAAAGCGTCGAAGCCGGCCCGGATCGCCTCGTGTGTGAGAGAGGAGATCCAGAGCCGCCTGACAGGTTTCCCGCACTGGCTGAGGCCGTAAAGGTAGGCGAAGATGAGCTCCCCCTCCCGCCCCGCGTCGCACGCGTTGACGACCTCCGTGAGAGAGGGGTCTTGCATGAGCCCCTTGACGACGTTGAAATGCTCCCGCGTCTTCGGGCTGACCTGCACCTTGAACCGCTCGGGCAGGATGGGCAGCGTCTCCAGCCGCCAACGCCTGTACTGCTCGCCGTAGGCGTCGGGCGGCGCGAGCTCGGCCAGGTGCCCGAGCGCCCACGTTACCGTCCACCCGTCCCCCCTGACGGAGCCCTTGCCCTTGCGTCCCCCACCCAGAGCGCCCGCTATGTCCCGTCCCACGGACGGCTTCTCCGCGACTATCAGCCTCATGGGGAGGAGTATACGGGAGAGAACTGCCGCGACAGCGCCGCATCTAGCCGACCCCGTCTACGGGCATTTAAAAAGGCTCTGCGGGCGGGCTGCCCATCTATGCGCTCTTTATCGAAGCCGGCGATCCGGGCGCCCCCAACCTTCATGACCGGAACCCCAGTCTGCCCAAGCTTCTTGGCGAGGACGCGGGCGGCATCGGGGTCCCTCTCGCCGTTGAGTTCGTTAAGCGAGACCCGCTCTTCGCGAAGGTAGCGTTTGGCCCCCGGCAACGCGACCACGTCGGCGTGCTGACGTCGGCGTGCTGAACAGTATCACCCCCTCGGCAGAAACGGCCCTTCTTACCCTCGCGGGTCAGACATCCTTGAACTCGCCGACCAGGACCGCTTTGGCCGAGTCCATGCGCGGTTCGACGGGGAACTTTTCGCGGGTGATCCCCACCCGCTGGTAGCCGCCGACGGTCTCCTGTGGCACGCTCATCCGGCAGGTCGCCCGGCCCCCCTCGTCCACGGTGAAGGTGCCCGCGCTGACGCGACCTTCCCCTTTGCCGAACCAGAGCTCGTAGTATTCGTCCTCCTCCAGCCGCGGCAAGTCCCACGCTTCGAGTTCGGCCCGCGCGTTGGTAGCGGAGGTCTCTACCCGCAGTTCGCCGCCGGCCCCCGGCGCGAGCCGCGTGGACTGCAGGGTGGTGACCGTCGTCTCGGAAGCGAAGAGGTCGGACAGCCCGTTAGTGAGCGCCAACCCGAGAACGGCGAGCACGCAGACGGCCGCCGCTGCTGCCCAGGTCGGGACGCGCCATCGCGAGGCGCGCCACCGCGAGGCGCGGGGTGCCATCTCGGTGACGGCCCGGTCCTTGAGGTGCGGCGGGGGCATCTCCGCCACGGCCGCGAACTCGATCAGGCGCTTGTGGGCGAGTCGCAGGGACTCCGCCTCGCGCCTGCAGGAAGCGCAGCCCTCCAGATGTTCCTCGACCTTCCGCCCTTCGCCGGCGGAAAGGTCGCCCATGACAAACGGGCCCAGCAGGTCGCGCGTCCCCGTGTGCTCACTCATCGGCGGGGCCCCCGTCCGAGTCGGCCAAGACCTGGCGCAGGGCCCGCATGGCGGCGGTGGTGCGGCTCTTGACCGTCCCAAGCGGCGTGTCGGTGCGGTCGGAGATCTCCCTCTGCGAGAGGCCGCCGAAGTACGCGAGGACGAGCAACTCCCGGTGGGCTGGGGTGAGCCGCGAGAGCGCCGAGGCTACGTCGAAACCGCGCGAGAGCTCGCCCGACGGGTCGGGCTCCCCCGGCTCCGGCAGCGAATCCCCGTCGACCGTCCGCACGCGGGCCTTGCGGCGGCGGATCAGGTCGGTCGCCCGGTTGCGGGCTATGCGATAGATCCAAGTCCCGAAACTGGCCCGCGAGGGGTCGAAGCCCCCCGCGTTTCTCCACACGGAGGTAAACACGTCCTGCACCAGGTCCTCGGCGAGCCCCCGGTCTCCTAGGTAGCGGGTCCCAGCCCCGTAGATCAGCCCCGCGTAACGGTCGTAGAGCGCTCCCAGCGCCCGCCCGTCCCCGGCGGCCACGCGTCGGACCAGGATCTCGTCCTCCACCTCGATCATCCGGAACCTTCCGTTCGCAGGCGGGGCCGTACCGTCCGACCCCGTCCTCAACACAAGAGATGATAGCCCGTTCCCGCCCGAGACGCCGGGGACGAGGCACGGGACGACTGACCTCGATGGGCTCCCCTCTGTCCATCCGTAGGGCTCCCCTCTGTCCATCCGTACGTTTATACGACCGGGCTACCCCGTCGGATTATCCGGGGGCCCGACGCGCCCTTCGTAGTGCCTATATCCCAGCGAAGGCGCTAAAATAAGGCGTTTAGTGGAAGGGAGGCGCGTCTTTGTGGAACCTGACATACCCCAGGCGGAGCTTCAGGCGGTGGCGACACGGCCCACGAAGGGCTCGCTGAGAAACTTTTTTGGCGACTTGAGGGACCTGCTGCGCTTCGGGACGCTCAAGGCGACCGTGCAGGAGTTCCAGCGCGACGACGCCCTCGGGCTCGCGGCGCAGCTTGCCTACTACCTGATCCTGGCTCTCTTCCCCTTTATACTGTTTCTGGTCGCGGTCTTGGACGCCTTCTCGAGCACGAGCCCCCAGTTCGTCAACGAGCTCTTCGACTACCTCAGGCAGGTCATGCCGGCGCAGGTCTTCGACCTCATAGAGGCCTACACCGAGCGGACCTTACGCAACGAGGACACGGCACCGGGCCTGCTCTCGGTCGGCATCCTTGGCACAATCTGGGTGGCCTCCGGGGCCTTCTCCGCCCTCATAAACGCCCTCAACCGCGCCTACGACGTGCAGGAAACGCGGCCCTTCTGGAAGGTCAAGGCCATCGCGATCCTAATGACGCTCGGGCTCTCGGCGCTTGTCCTCGTGGGGGCTCTGCTCTTGATCGCCGGGCCCTCTATCGGCCGGACGATCGCGGAGGTCTTCACGCTCGGCGACGAGTTCATGCTAGTCTGGGGTATAGCGCGGTGGCCGGTGGCGCTGCTGTTCATGGTCGCGACGGTAGCCCTGCTCTTCTACTTCGCCCCCGACGCCGGGCAGCCTTTTCGCTGGATCACGCCGGGCGGCTTCGTCGGCATCGCCCTCTGGGTGCTGGCGAGCCTGGCCTTCAACCTGTACCTGGGCAGCGACTTCAACACCTACGACAAGACCTACGGCTCCATCGGCACGGTCATCATCCTGCTGCTCTACCTCTACATCTCGTCCCTCACCATCCTCTTCGGCGCGACCCTGAACGCCACG